>CBFHLD010000001.1:0-49640 GCA_965656585.1 Candidatus Izemoplasmataceae bacterium
GAGGGCTTCTAAGACTTTGTGCGCGAGCTCAACGCCACCCTCACCCCCGTTTGCGAATACTTTAGATAAAGCAAACGGATGACTTTTTTCACCGAGTAAACGGCTGAGCGTTTCGACTTCTTTTTTAGTATCGGTGGGAAACTCGTTGATGGCCACCACATAAGGCAGGCCGAATGATTGAATGGTTTCAATGTGTTTTTCGAGATTTTCAAAGCCTTTTTCTAACGCCTGAACATCTTCGTTTATTAAATCATCTTTACGCATGCCACCGTGCATTTTTAACGCCCGGATGGTGGCGACAATTACGACAGCATTTGGGGTGAGTTCGCCTTCTTGGGTTTTGATATTTAAGAATTTTTCAGCCCCTAAGTCAGCCCCAAAGCCCGCTTCTGTGACGACGTAATCTGAGAGTTTAAGTGCGAGTTTTGTGGCAATGATGGAATTACACCCATGGGCAATATTGGCAAACGGTCCACCGTGCACTAAGGCCGGAGTTCCTTCTAAGGTTTGAACGAGGTTGGGTTTAATCGCATCTTTTAAAATCATCGCGACGGCCCCTTCAGCTTTTAAGTCACCTACGGTAATGGGCGTGCGTGACTTCGTGTAACCGATGACCATCCGTTTGAGTCTCACTTTTAAGTCTTCCACATCTTTGGCGAGCGTTAAGACGGCCATGACTTCGGAAGCCACTGAAATGTTAAAACCATCTTCTCTGGGGATGCCTTGACCAATTCCTCCAAGCCCAATGGTAATATTTCTTAAGGCTCGGTCATTCATGTCCATCGCCCGTTTCCAAGTGATTCGGTTTACATCAATACCGAGTTCATTTCCTTGATAAATATGATTATCAATCATCGCGGCGATCAGGTTATTGGCCGTGGTAACGGCGTGAATGTCTCCGGTGAAATGAAGGTTTAAATCTTCCATGGGAACGACCTGAGAATATCCCCCACCCGCTGCACCACCTTTGACTCCAAAGACTGGACCAAGTGATGGTTCCCTGAGAGCAATCATCGTCTTTTTCCCGACTTTCGATAGCGCTTGACCGAGGCCCACCGTAGTGGTTGATTTTCCTTCCCCAGCGGGGGTTGGATTGATCGCGGTAACTAAAATAAGTTTCCCATCTTCAGCGTTTTTTAGGCGGTCAAAAATGGCTAAATCAATTTTGGCTTTGGTCGATCCATAGTGCTCAAGTTCTTCGGGATGAATGCCCGCAGACTTGGCAATTTTTTCAATCGGTTGGGGCGTGTGTGCCTGGGCAATTTCTAAATCGGATGGTGGCATACATTCTCCTTCAATACAAGGTGATTTAATAGAATGGGGTAGACTTCGTATGATATACTTTAATTCGTAGGAATGGTGTCATGATAAAACAACAAATTCTTAAACACTCAGAACCCATTGTATTAATGCTAAGTTTCCTTTCGTTGATTGGAATCTTTTTTCAAGTCCGTGATGGATCCGGGATTTATAACGGCATCTACATCACTCTTTTTATGGTAACACTTCTTGTATATCCTGGCCTCATGGCATGGATTGGTCGCGATGTCATCGCGAAAGCAACACCGAGAAGTATTCCAGTCATGACGTATCCCATTTTGTTTCTTTATACATTTGTCCCAACGCTTTACTTTTTAGTCCCTTACGTATTTTCAGGATACTTCAACAATAACTCCACAGAACTATTATTTATTATGTTTGAGTTTTCTGTGTTTGCGGCAGGGCTGGGGTTTTTCGGCTTTCAAATGAAGAAAGTCAAAGACAAGAAAATTAAACGACGCGACTTCAGTTTATACACGGTGTATTTGTTTGGGGGATTGATTTATTTTTACTTCATCCGGCTGACATTCATCGCCATGATTTTACTTCAATCCACCTTTGATATTTTGCCTTAAACCATGCCCTTAACGGGATGGTTTTTTTATTAGAATATTTTTGTCATGGAGATGGTTTGTCTACGGTCGGGACCGACTGAAACCATCCCAACGGGAACACCTGTGATTTGTTCAATGGCCTTTAAATAATCTTTCGCGGTTTTAGGCAGATCATTCCAATCGGTCAGATGGGAAATATCCTCTTTAAATCCGGCCATTGATTGGTAGACAGGTTCACACTGACTGAGGGTTTCTAATTCCGCCGGCACATAATCAATAACGGTTCCGTTCAGTTTATAGCCCGTCACTAATTTGAGTTCATCAAAGGATGACAAGACATCAAATAACGTAATCGCGAAGGCATCAAAATGATTGACTCGGTGCGCGTGTTTTAAGGCGACCAAATCTAAGTATCCAATCCGTCTAGGCCTTCCGGTCGTAGTTCCATATTCATTCGCAATCTTGCGGATCACATCGGCTTTTGTTTCTTCCATTTCAGAAACAAAAGGGCCTTCTCCCACACGTGAATTATAGGCTTTAACAATGCCGAGTACTTTTTCAATGTGTTTGGGGGCTACACCGGCTCCTGCGGGAATGCCTGCCGCACTGGGGGATGACGAAGTCACGTAAGGATAGGTGCCTTGTTCGATGTCTAACATCGTGCCCTGGGCACCTTCAAATACCACACGTTTATTTTTTTCAAACGCGCCGGCAAGGATGACACTGGTATCGGTCACTAAGTCTTTGAGTGTTTCAATGATGGGAAGATAGGTTTCAAATAATGCTTCCTGAGTTCCCTCATAATTCCCTTTGACCCCATCAAAATGGGTGGCTAGATACGCTTTAAATAAGGTTGGATTCACAAAGGTTCCCATGCGTAGTCCCACACGGGCGGCTTTATCTTGATAGGCCGGCCCAATCCCTTTAAGGGTGGTTCCAATGTTTTGGGTATCTTCAGCTTTTTGATCGCGCGTTTTGTGGTACGGCATAATCACATGCGCCCGGTTTGAAATATAAATCGTCGGGTTTTTCCCAAGGTTTTTGAGGACGTTTATTTCTTCCACTAAAGATTCGGGATTGATGACCATCCCGTTGCCTAAAATGTTGATGGTGGTATCTCTTAAGACGCCGGATGGTAATAAATGCAAGGAGTACTTTTCCCCCTTTGAATGAATCGTATGTCCGGCATTATCTCCGCCTTGAAAACGAACCACGTAATCGGCCGTATCGCTTAAAAAATCCGTAATTTTTCCTTTTCCTTCGTCACCCCACTGGGCGCCGATGATGGCAATCGATGGCATAGTATCTCCTTTTATTGAATGCTTTCAAGTAGTGTAATTAAAATTTCTAGTAAAGGCTTTTGAATCTCTAGATGCGGAATGGATACTTTAATCTTACGGTCTTTATAGGCCAGTTTAATTTTCGGTGAAATGCCTTCAGCCGCGGTAAATAAATGATCGCCTGCCACTCGGTCAGAGCCGGTTTCACTGATCCAAACAATCGTCTCCATTTTTTGCGTGATGATTCTCTCCACATCCCTGGAGCGGGCGAGATGTTCATAGACTTTAGAAAGCATGTATTCATAGACCGACTTGGGAAGTTTTCCAAACTGATCTTCCATCTCTTCTCTTAATTGTATAATATCCCAGCTTGATGTCAGTGTACTGATTTTCTTGTGGTAAACCAGTTTGTCTTCTTCGCTTTCGATGTAATCATTGGGGAAGGCTTTCGAGACATTAATTTTGGCGAGTTTTTTGAGTGGGTTTTGCGTTTTTTCAGGTTCGTTAATGGCTTTGATTTCATCGGATATCATCTGCATAAACATATCAATGCCCACGGTCTCGATGAAGCCAGATTGTTCGGCCCCGAGTAAATCTCCTGCGCCCCGAATCGCCAAGTCCCTGGCCGCAATTTTATAGCCACTTCCCAGCGCCGTAAAATCACGAATGACATTGAGTCTTTTAATCGCGTCTTCTTTGAGGACTTTATGTTCATCGACCATCATATAGCTATAAGCAATTCGGTTACTGCGTCCGACTCGGCCACGGATTTGATACATTTGGGCAAGTCCCAGTTGGTCGGCATCGTGCACGATGAGTGTATTGGCTCTGGGGATATCAATGCCGGTTTCAATGATGGTGGTCGACACCAAGACATCAAACTTATAATCCACAAAATCATGAATCACTTTTTCTAAGGTTTGTTTGTTCATTTGACCATGCGCAAACATAATCCGTGCATCGGGAATGAGTGTCTCTAAACGGTGGGTCACTTGAGCGATGGTTTCCACACGGTTATACAGATAAAAGACTTGACCCTTCCGTCCGAGTTCGCGTTCAATCGCTTCTTTGACTACGCGGTCGGACCGTTTCATCACATACGTTTGAATGGGGTGTCTATTTTCTGGAGGAGTGTTGAGTAAACTCATCGACTTAATACCGGACAAAGACATCTGAAGCGTCCTTGGAATTGGAGTCGCCGTTAACGTCATCACATCGATGTGATTGCGGAAGGATTGAATTTTTTCTTTATGGTTGACCCCAAAACGTTGTTCTTCATCAATCACGAGGAGACCTAAATCTTTATATTCCACATCCTTGGATAATAGCCGGTGAGTTCCAATCACCACATCCACGCTGCCATCGGCCAATCCTTTTAAAATTTCTTTGGTTTTTTTAGTCCCCGTAAACCGGTTCAGTAACGCGACTTTAATCCCATGTTTTTCCATGCGGCTTAAAAACGTTTCATAATGCTGTTTGGTGAGAATCGTAGTCGGCGCTAAATAAGCCACTTGTTTGTTATCTAATACGGCTTTGAACGCAGCTCTTAATGCGACTTCAGTTTTCCCATACCCTACGTCCCCACAAATCAAGCGGTCCATCGGCATCTTAGATTCCATATCCGTTTTAACCGCCTCGATGGCACTTAATTGGTCGGGTGTTTCTTGGTAAGGAAAATCCGCCTCAAAAAGATCGGTGAGATCTGTATCGGGACTAAACGCAAACCCTTTTTGGGATTTCCGTTCGGCGTATTGTTTGAGTAAATTAATCGCGATTTCTTTCGCTTTTTTCTTGGCTTTTTGTTTGGTCTTTTGCCACTCGGAAGACCCGAGTTTAGAAAGCTTCGGTTGGATGCCTTCGTAGACATCATATTTTTGAATGGCGTAGAGATTTTCAACGGGGATATATAGCTTATCGGTGCCTTGGTATTGGATGACCATATATTCATTGGTGAGCTCTTTAAGTGTCATGGTTTCAATGCCTAAAAACCGCCCAATCCCATGGTCATAATGGACGATGAAATCACCGCGTTTTAAAGCTTTGGCTGAATCAATCCGTTGCGTATCTTTAAAGATGGATTTATATCGGCTTTTTTTCTTTGTGGTCGACTTAAAAATGTGAGCGTCGTCTAAAAGTAAAAGCCGTGCATCAAACCAATCAAAAGCCAACGGAGATTCCGTATGGACAAAATTAATCCGGTGTTCCACTGGCACTTCGTCTTTCCCAATAATAATGGGTTTGATATTTTTTTCTTCCAGTTGGGTTGATAACTGGTCGATGGTTTGTTTTTGAGCGAGTTGAATCACCACAGTTTGATACTGGTCGGCTTTCATGAGATCTTGATAAAACATCTGCATGTTTTGATGGTAATGAAAACTCTCTTTTGCTCGTAAATGATAGGTCTTGATATCCGGTAAATGATCGAATGGATTTAAGAATATTTCTGGGGTTTTGGGTAACCTTTCAGGCACCCATTCAAGCCCTAATTTTCTAAGTCCTGGTAAGCCTCTTAAGTGGTTAAAAATATCTTTTTTTAGCGCTTCAATATTGCGCGTAGATTCACTGGGGTTTAGATAAATGACTAATGGATTATCCACCATATCTAAAAGCGTTTGGGACGGTTCATTAAGTTCTGGTAAATACCGTTTAAGCCCATCGCCTTGTTCTGATGAAAGGGCAAGTAAATCAGACTCTACCATTTCTTTTTCAGAATCGTTTAATTTAAGTGCTTCCATTTTTTTTCGGACGTTTTGCTCAATGGTCGTTAACCGCTTTTCATCCAAAACCATTTCGCGGTTGGGTATTAATGTAAATTGTTTGAGCGTTTTAATCGAGCGTTGTGTGAGCGCATTAAACACCCGGATAGAATCCATTTCATCGTCAAAAAAGTCAATCCGAATCGGATGTTCATACTGGATTTGATAGATATCAATGATCGATCCACGACGTGAAAATTCTCCCACATTTTCGACGTGATCAACGGGTTGATATCCATATAACACCAATCGCCCTAACAGATCATTCATGGACACAATATCGCCGGTATGATAGGTTTGAATAAGTCCGCTTAAATACGGTTTGGCGTGCATCCATTGGTGCATGGCAACCGGGTGAGTAATGACGGTATTAATCTCACCTTGAAGCAATTGGTAAAGCGTATTTAAGCGTTCAGTCTTTAACGTATCATTGAGTGAAATTTGATCGAGTGTAACAAACTCATCGTGTGGATAAAACCCAACTTTTTCAAAAACATCCAAACTTTTTTCATACCATTTTTCGGCTTGAAATAAATTGTGATGTACGACAATAAAAGGACGCTCACTGAGTGTCCTTAACATGGCTAAAACAAAGAGTGAAAAATCACCTTCGGGGATATTCAGTTGAAAAGACGCTTCATTTTGAAGCGCGTTTTTAATGGATTCAAACGATGGATGATTCGCATAATGGTGAATCAATGAACGCATAACGACCTCAAGCGACTTCCCCCTTAGAGGGGGGAGTCGCTTATTTGAAAGTGATTCATTAAATAGTCAATGGATTGCCCCGATAAAAAGGCATCCAAAGCGCGTGTGACATTTTCAAACGCGGCCTCAAATAGAGGACTCTCTTTTTTGGGAATTTTCTTAAGCACATACGATTTGGCGTTGGCACTTTTTCCAATGCCGATGCGAATGCGGGCCAAGGCATCGGTTCCTGTGACATCAATGATGGATTGCATCCCTTTGTGTCCGCCCGTTCCACCTTGAGAACGAATGCGGCATGCTCCGGGCGGTAAATCCAAATCATCATAAATTATGATGACATCGGCGGGATCAATGGAAAAATAACGCATTGCCTCCCCCACAGATTCTCCGGATAAATTCATGAATGTATGGGGTTTAAGGTACATGACATCGGGACCTTTATAAATGACCCCTTTAAATTTTTTGGTGGGTTTTAGGCCTTTGTCTTTAAGGTAATAATCCAGGGCCATAAACCCCACGTTATGTCTCGTACCATCGTATTGCTCTGTGGGGTTTCCCAACCCCACAATTAACTTCATTCTTTAGGTTTGATGACGAGATAACGATTCGGACGTTCACCTTCTGATACTGTGGTGACATCTCGCCATTCTGAAAGTTTTGTATGGACGATCCGGCGTTCATACGCATTCAAATCTCTTAACGTGGCTGGAATTTTAGAACGGGCCACTTCTTTGGCGGTTTTGGTCGCTAAAATTTCTAGCTGACGTTCGCGGTTGGCTTTGTAATCGCCAATATCTAACACGACATTGACCCCTTCATCGCTGTATAAATTCATCAGGTTGCGCATGTAGGTTTGAAAGCCGTGTAAGGTTTTTCCACTTTTGCCAATCAACAACGGATTTTCTTCGGAGTCGATGGTGTAATGAAAGGCTCCGGTTTCTGTGTTTTGCTCAGCTTCTAAGGTGGCTTCAATCTCTAAATCGCTGAGCGTTTGTTTGAGAAAGTCGTAGCCAAAATCAAGTAAATTCACATTGACCGTGGCCGTGTATTGGACAGTTTTTTTAAGGCCCAACATCCCTTTTTTTTCTTCATGACTCAAGGTAATAAACGTGGGATTTACACGGAGTTCACGCGCCGCATGAAGACGCGCTTCGTCATCATTTTTAGCTTCAAAGACAAGAGTTTTCATTAATACGCTCCCTTCATCGCTTCCATACGTTTGGCGGTTTTTTGGCGATTGATGTAGGCTTGACCGAATGAGAAAATATTACCGATGAGCCAGTAATAAGCTATCCCTAAGTTCGTATAGGCCACGGTCATAATCAGGAAGGTTAAAAAATACGTCATGTATTTCATGGTGTTTTGGGATTGATTTTGAACGGCGGTTTGATACTTTTTATTTTGCGCGTGTTCCGGTTTTTTCATGGAGTACCGTTGATACCCAAACATCGAGGCGCCGACAATGATCGCAAATAAGATGAATGTCCAGTTCGACCCAATATCGAGTAAGCTGTCGGTCGGTTGATCTTTAAAATCAAACCATAAGAAAGAAAAATTCAAATAGTCGTATTCGATGGTTAAAGGAATCCGGCGAACCGTTTGATACATTGCGATGAAAATGGGCATCTGCAAGAAAGGTAAGAAACACCCGAGTGGATTGATGTTATATTTTTTGTAGATTTTCATCGTTTCTTGTTGCATCGCCCGGCGGGAAGCTTCATCGTTTTTACCCGCATATTTTTCTTGAAGTTTATTGAGTTCGGGTTGCGCAAATTGCATGTTGGTACTCATCCCAGTGGTTTTGGAATAAATGGGCCATCCGATGACTCGAATCAAAACAGTAATAATGGTCAGACCAATCCAGTAGCGTCCCCCAAAAATATCACTGATTCGAACGATCGCATTGGCGATTTGTTCCACAATCCATTGCACCCAGCCGACCCCAATGCCATCGACCCCAATGGGTTGATCATAAACATCGGCACAGCCTGCTAAGGTAAGGACCAGTACTAACATAACCCCGAGGGTTATTTTTTTCTTCAAACTAATCATTTGTCTCTCCTATGAGTTTAAGTTGGGTAAAACACGCGTGTACGGTTTGCGTTAACATTTCGAATGATTGAAACTTATAATCTGGACGAACCATCACAAAAATATCATGCTTCGGCTTAACGTTAAACGTTCGAACAATTTCTCTTAAGCGTCGTTTCATTTGATTACGCTTAACCGCATTTCCGTATTTTTTAGGGACGGAAAATGCAATTCGGAAGGATTGAATGCTTGGATTTGGTTTTGCAAAAACCCCAATTCCATGAGAGAACCGTTTGTTTTGATGGTTTAAGACTGCTTTGATATCTTCATTTTTCTTTAAACTATACGTTCGATTCATAAACTCCCATCAAAATAAAAAAACACCTTAAACAAGATCGTTTTCAGGTGTTTTCAAGGGTTAACGATTAAACTGCGATGCGTTTACGGCCTTTTTGGCGGCGTCTCGCTAAGACCGCACGCCCCGTAGGACTTGACATACGTTCTCTAAAACCATGCGTTTTTGCACGGCGACGTTTATTCGGTTGATAGGTTCTTTTCATACGTGGCACCTCCTAGTTCTATAACTCTAGATTGCTTGAAAATTATAGTTGATATTCATAATCGTGTCAAACATAAGTTAAAACGAAAAAAAATCATCTTTTTTTCCACACTCAAAAATGGCTTATTTTAGGACAATCCACATTCAACTATGTGGAAAAGTGGAAATGGGGAAAACATCCATTGGGGAAATGTTGATAAATGCGTTAAACCGCTTTAAATATACGTTTTTGGTCTTATTTATTTTGTGTAAAGAATGTGTAAATAAATATTTTTCCACATTTTGTGTGGATAAAAAAAGGTTTTTATCCCCATTTTTCTATGATAGACTACATTCACTTTAATTATTAAATAAGGAGGACGCGATGGATAACACAATCATGTGGGGAGAAATCAAATCTCAGCTATCTCACGAACTCGAACCCGATACATTTCAAGAGATTTTTTCCAACATTGACACCATCTATGAAATAAAGAATAACTTCATCTACCTGATTGTGGCCAATGAATTCATCAAACGTCGCGTCGAGATGCTTTATTTAAAGAAAATGAATCGGATGCTTGAATCCTATGTGGAAGATAAACATGAATTCAGGCTAATCACCGAAGCCCAAGTGAGTGAAAAGATTAAATCTCAATCTGATTATGATGAATTGGATGACGAATATTCCTCCACCCAATCCAATTTAATACCTGGATACACGTTTGATAACTTTGTCATTGGAAATTCAAACCGTCTGGCCTACACAAGCGCCATTAAAGTCGCCGATCAACCAGGAATTGTCGCAAACCCACTGTATATTTTTGGGGATGTTGGTCTTGGTAAAACTCACTTGATGCACGCGATTGGAAATTACATCATCGAAGGCAATATTCACTCTAATGTTTTATACATCAAGGCTGATCAATTTGTCGAAGATTATGTGAAGCACGCCAACCGAAAGAAATATACCGAATTTACAAACCTATATAAAAATATTGATGTCTTACTCGTAGATGACATTCAATTTTTAGCCAAAAAAGAAAAATCACAAGAAGAATTTTTCAAACTCTTTGAAAAACTCTACCAACAGCAAAAACAAATTGTCATTTCATCCGACCGTAAAGCTTCAGATTTAAGAGATATTATGGCCCGGTTAACCAGTCGGTTTGCCTGGGGCGTCAACGTTGATATCAACCGGCCGGATTTGGAACATCGCATCAAAATTTTAGAGAAAAAACTCAACGCAGAAACCAGTGAACGCGATCTCATTCCGAAAAAGGTTTTAGAATACATTGCCTCCGTGTTTGACAATAACGTAAGAGAACTGGAAGGCGCGTTAAAAAGAGTCCTCTTTTATTGCACCGCGTTTAACTATGAGTTTAGCATTAAAAACGCCGAAATTGCGCTCGAAAATCTCATCAAGCCTAAAGCAAGTAGTCGCGACTTCATGAAAGAAAAAATTACCAATGTGATGAGCGTCACCGCAGATTATTTTAAAATTTCGGTGAGTGACTTGGTCAGTAAAAAAAGAACGCGTAATTATCTATATCCCAGACAAGTGGCTATGTATCTCATCAAACATTTATACGACATTCCCTATAAAAAAATTGGCGAGTATTTTTCCCACCGCGATCACTCCACAGTCATGCATTCCGTCGAGAAAATTTACAACGATTTACACCTCGATGCAAACATCAAAGTGGATGTGGAAAAATTGTCGATTAAATGTGGAGAAACCGATTAACGAAAGCATCGTTTTTCGCACCACTATGGTATAATTATGTGAGAAAAAAAGAGTTGTCCACATTTCCACACGACATAACAATAATAATACTTAAAAAAGAATATATTAAGGGGTGAAATTATGCGGTTTCAAATGAACAAAGATAAACTTCTTTATCATCTTGTAATTGTTCAAAAAGCGCTCTCTAATAAAACACCAAATCCAGCCCTCACTGGAATTAAATTAGAAGCGTTCAAAGATCGTCTCCAATTAACTACCAGCAATGGTGAAGTGTCGATTCACAAAGTGGTTCAAGATCCGTCGCTTTCGGTCGAACAAGAAGGGGCCGCGTTAATTCCAGGTCGTTACTTAGTCGAAATCATCCGCAAACTCGATGGTCAAAACGTATTGCTTTCAGCTTTAGAAGACAATTTACTCAAGATCGAAGCCGACCACTCAGACATCACGTTAAATCTTTTAGATTTAGAAGATTACCCGCACCTTTTATTTAAAGAAAGTGCTGAAGTGATTAAAGTCAATGTTCGGGTGTTTAAATCGTTGATTCGGCAAACTGCATTTGCCGCCTCATCGGTCGAAAACCGTCCCATTCTTACGGGCGTTTATTTTAAACTCGAAGGTAATCAACTGACTGCGGTCGCCACGGACAGTTATCGCCTTGCAAAAAAATCCATTGAACTTGATCAATCGTATGCCCCAACGGATGTCATTATCCCTTCGAAATCGTTAGAAGAGCTCGTACGGATTTTAGAAGACAACCAAAAAGAGGTGGAACTCCACTTCAGTCCATCCAACGTGTTATTTAAATATGACGGAACGGTTTTCTTATCGCGCTTGTTAGAAGGCAACTATCCCGAAACATCCAAACTGATTCCTAAAGAATTTCCGACCGAAGTTGTTTTCAACAAAGAACAATTATTGGTTGCCATTGAGCGGGCCAGCTTACTTTCTATCCGTGACGGCCAAAATGCCATTGTCAAATGTGAGATTCGCGACGACGATGTGGTAGAAATATCCTCGTCATCCCCTGAAATTGGACGTGTATTGGAAGAATTAAATCCCGTTGAGGGTATTAAAGGGTCCGGCCTAAAAATCGCCTTCAGCTCGAAATTTTTAATGGATGCGCTCAAAAGCTTTAATTCATCTGAAATTAAAGTGGGCTTTACCGGGGAAATTAGACCGTTTGTCATGACCGGTGAATACGATCCAGATTCACTGCAACTCATCCTTCCAGTTAAAACCGATTAAACCCCTTTAAAAGACCTTTTCTAAGGTCTTTTTTTTTGCCATTTCTAAATTGTTTTTTAGAGGGTTATACGGTATAATTAGGCATATATATAATATATGAAAGAGACCCCATGACTCCGATTGAAATTACGACCCCTTTTATCACGTTAGGTCAGCTCCTCAAGTACATCAATTTAGCATCGAGCGGTGGTGAGGTCAAAGCCCTCTTAGCCTCGGCTCGTATTTTTGTGA
The DNA here is from genome assembly GCA_965656585.1 of Candidatus Izemoplasmataceae bacterium. Lineage (GTDB taxonomy): Bacteria > Bacillota_I > Bacilli_A > Izemoplasmatales > Izemoplasmataceae > JAGYII01. The sequence goes on from CBFHLD010000001.1 coordinate 12,411, forward strand.
ATGATGAACCAGAAACCCGGCGCGGGAAAAAATGTTATCCCGGTGACCGGATTCAAATCAATGCGGATGCGTGGTGCATTATGCCATGTCGCTAACTCACTTAACACTCAAGCACATGCGCGTGTATGATGTGGCGGATTTTATCTTTCACCCCAGGCTCAATGTATTGACCGGGGATAATGCCCAAGGCAAAACCACCGTCTTAGAAAGTATTTACTTACTTGCCTACACACGGTCTCACCGGACGTCTGCGGATAAAGAAATGATTCAAGCGCCTTCGCCATTTACTAAAATCGAAGGGAAAACCGCTGATAAGACCTATGAACTTGTCGTCAGTGCGCAAGGGAAAACCGTCAAACTCAACGGCGCCCCCGTGGATAAGCTTTCTGCTTTTGTAGGAGACCTCAGTGTGGTCATGTTTGCCCCTGAAGATTTAGAACTCATCAAAGGACCCCCCAAACTCCGGCGCCAGTTCATGAATATGCAAGGCACCCATCAAGACCGATCGTTGATGGGAGAATTATCGAGATATCAAACCCTTTTAAAAGATCGCAATCACCGAATCAAACAAGTGAGTACCTTGGATGCGTTAAAAAACGATGGTCTTTTCCAGGTATTAACGCAACGCTTAGCCTATTCGGCCGAAACCATCATGATGCAAAGAAAAACATTTTTAACAGCTCTCTCATCGCGCTTGACGACCATTTATCAATCGATTGCGGATGATGGGTTAACCCCGGTGATTCAATACCAGCCCTCAATGAATTTTTATGATTATGCCGACCAACTGAGAAATTCAGTCGAACGCGATTTTCACACCAAAACCACCAACTTAGGGATTCACCGCGATGATTTCATCATCAATCACGTGACGGAAGACTTTAAAACCCACGCGTCCCAAGGCCAAATTCGCACGCTGGCGATCGCCTTAAAACTTGCGCTTGTGGCTTGGATGCGGGAAATTAAACACGTTAGACCCCTCGTATTGCTGGATGATGTGTTTTCAGAATTAGACGCCCACCGCCAAAATGCGCTTCTCACACACTTAGACGAACAAACCCAAGTATTTATCACGACCACTGATTTAAACCTCATTAAACGTGAAAATTTAACGAATTACACCCATTTTGCCATCAACCAAGGAAAGGTACAGGTATCGACTTATGAGTAATCCCAATACATACACCTCCGATAACATTCAAATATTAGAAGGATTAGAGGCGGTTAAAAAGCGCCCAGGGATGTATATCGGTTCCACCGGCCCCAGAGGCCTTCACCACTTAGTGTGGGAAATTGTGGATAACGGCGTGGATGAAGCCTTAGCCGGCCACGCCACATACATCACCTTAGAAATTTTGGAAGATAACTCCATCCGCGTTCGCGATGATGGCCGGGGGATTCCGGTCGACATTCACCCTAAAACCGGAAGGCCTGCCGTTGAAACCATTTTAACGACGCTTCATGCGGGCGGTAAATTTGACAATAATTCTTATAAAGTGTCCGGGGGACTACACGGGGTTGGGGCCAGCGTGGTTAACGCGCTTTCTTCGGCGTTTGACGTTGAGATTCACCGCGATGGAATTAAATACACCCAATCGTATGTCAAAGGGTTTGCGACGACCGATGTCATTGAACAAGGGCCCACCGATCAAAAAGGTACCCTCATTACGTTTAAACCCGATGCCGATATTTTTACTGAAACCCAAGTTTTTGACTTTGAGCAGTTAAGACTGCGGATGCAACAAATGGCATTTTTAAACCGCGGGATTAAATTCACCATCAGCGACCACCGAAAAAATGACCAAGAACCCATCCATTACAAATACGATGGGGGGATTCAAGAATATGTGGCTTACTTAAATAAAAACAAAGAGGTCCTTCACCCCACGGTTATTTTTTGTGAGGGGGAAAGTGAAAACATCATCGCTGAAATCGCCCTTCAGTACAATAACGGGTTTAATTCCAGCATTTTCCCATTCACCAATAACATCCATAACCCCGAAGGCGGGACCCACGATGAAGGGTTTAGAATGACCCTCACACGGGTGTTAAATACATACGCGAAGAAAAATAATCTCTTTAAAAAAGACGAATCCCTGCTGGGCGAAGATACCAGAGAAGGCCTCACCGCCATCATCAGTGTCAAACACCCGGATCCTCAATTTGAAGGACAAACCAAAGGCAAACTTGGATCCACTGAAGTGCGAAAAATTGTCGCCGGCATTTTAGCCGAAGGCTTAGAACGCTTTTTATTGGAACATCCCCAAGATGCCAAAATTATCATTGAGAAAGCCCTGCTCGCATCAAGAGCCCGCTTGGCGGCCAAAAAAGCCCGCGAAGCCACACGGCGTAAAAGCCCCTTAGATGGTCTTGGTTTTGCCTCAAAACTGGCTGACTGCCGGGAAAAAGACCCAGTGAAATCGGAACTTTATATTGTGGAAGGGGATTCCGCGGGTGGGTCCGCCAAACAAGGGCGTGATTCTGGATTCCAGGCCATTTTACCGCTGCGTGGAAAAGTCTTAAACGTCGAAAAAGCGCGGTTAGATAAAATTCTCGGAAACAAAGAAATTTTATCGATGATTCAAGCGTTTGGGACGGGTATTGGCGAAGAATTTAATGCCGATGCAGCCCGCTATCACAAAATTGTCATCATGACCGATGCCGACGTCGATGGGGCGCATATTCGCACCCTTCTTTTAACCTTCCTATTCAGACACATGCGGCCGCTCATCGAACGTGGCTACATCTATATCGCGCAACCTCCACTCTATAAAATTCAACAAGGTAAGCGAATAGCGTATACCTTTAGTGATGAAGAGTTAGAAACGGCGCTCAAGGACTTTGGTCAAAGACCACAAATTCAGCGCTATAAAGGGCTCGGAGAAATGAATCCGGAACAGCTCTGGGAAACCACGATGGATCCTGATTACCGGACACTCTTAAAAGTCAATTTAGACGATGCCATGGAAGCCGAACAAGTCTTTACCATGCTGATGGGCGATGAAGTGGCCCCTCGTAAATCATTCATTCAAGACAACGCGGATCGCGTTGTGAATTTAGACATATAGGAGCGTGCCATGCAAGACGATTTAATTAAACGCGATAAGATGGATGACATTAATATTAGCGACGAGATGCGCACATCGTTCCTTTCCTATGCGATGAGTGTCATTGTTGCACGGGCCTTACCAGACGTAAGAGATGGCCTTAAACCCGTGCATCGCCGGATTTTATACGGCATGGAAGAACTCGGCGTTCAGCCGGAAAAATCCTATAAAAAAAGTGCCCGAATTGTTGGGGATGTCATGGGGAAATACCACCCCCATGGGGACTCGGCGATTTATGACGCGATGGTCCGTTTGGCCCAACCTTTTTCTACCCGCTATCCACTCGTTAACGGGCACGGAAACTTTGGGTCCATTGATGGTGATGGGGCAGCTGCGATGCGGTATACCGAAGCCAAAATGGCTAAAATTGCGGCCGAAATGCTATCAGACATCAAGAAAAATACGATTGATTTTCAAGATAATTACGATGGGTCTGAAAGTGAACCCGTGGTCCTTCCTTCCAAATTTCCCAACTTACTCGTCAACGGTGCCACTGGGATTGCGGTCGGGATGGCCACCAATATTCCGCCCCACAACTTGAGTGAAATTGTCGATGGGCTTTTATTATTACTCGAAGACCCAGAGGCGGATTTAGATGCCCTGATGGAAAAAATCCCAGGGCCTGATTTCCCAACAGGTGGCATTTTAATCGGTAAAACCGGGCTCAGAGAAGCCTATGAAAATGGGAATGGCTCAATCAAAATTCGTTCAAAAGCGGAAATCAGTGAAACCAAGACCGGGAAACAGATGATTACCGTCACCGAAATTCCCTATCAAGTCAATAAAACCCGTCTGTTAGAACGAATCGCTGAACTTGCGAAAGAAAAACGCTTAGAAGGCATCACCGATCTTCGGGATGAATCCAACCGTGAAGGCATCAAAATCATTTTAGAACTCCGTAAAGATGTCAGTGCGGAAGTCACATTGAATAATTTATTTAAATACACCCCACTGCAGACGTCTTACGGCATTAACATGTTGGCACTTGTTGACAATAAACCGGTGGTTTTAGGACTCAAACAAGCGTTGGTGCATTATTTGGATCACCAATTTGAAGTGTTGGTGAGAAAAACGGCATTTGACTTAAAAAAAGCTGAAGAACGCAAACACATTTTAGATGGACTGGTCATCGCCTTAAATAATATTGACGCAATCATCGAAATCATCCGTGGGGCGTACGATGATGCGGAAGCGAAAATCATGGAGAGTTTTAAACTCTCGAGTGAACAAGCCAAAGCCATCTTAGAAATGCGGCTGCGCCGCCTCAGTGGCTTAGAGCGTGAAAAAATAGAGTCAGAACTCCAAGATTTAGCGCTCGCCATTGAAGAATTTCAAGCCATCCTTAACTCTAAAGACAAACAAAAAGAAGTCATCACAGACGAACTCAACACATTGAAAAAAACGTTTGGGGATGAACGGCGGACGGAAATTTCCTTGGCGATTGATTTAGACATCGAAGATGAAGATTTAATTCCGGTGGAAGATGTCATGATTGTCATCACGCAAGCGGGCTATACCAAACGGATGCCCATCGACTTAGCGCGGACGCAAAACCGTGGTGGGGTTGGGGTGACTGGGCTTAAAACCAATGACGATGATGTTTTAGAACACATCATTTTAACGTCCACCCATGATTACTTGCTCTTTTTCACAAACAAAGGGCGAGTCTATAAACTCAAAGGGTACAAAATCCCCAGTTACGGACGCAATTCCAAAGGACTCCCCTTGGTGAATATCTTAAACTTCGAAGAGGGTGAAACCTTACAATCGGTGTCCACCATTCATGACTTTGATCATGATGAATACCTCTTCTTCGTGACCAAAAAAGGCCGGGTCAAACGGACATCCATCCGGGCCTACCAAAACATCCGGGCCAATGGGATTCGGGCGATTGACCTCAAAGAAAATGATGAACTCTTAGCCGTACGTCACACAAGCGGCGACCAAGACCTCATTTTAGGGGCTTCTAACGGGAAAGCCATTCGTTTCAAAGAAACCGATGTCCGCGTCATGGGCCGCACCGCCGCCGGTGTTTCGGGCATGCGCCTCGCAGACGGTGAAGAAGTCATTGGGGCGGCTCAAATTACCGATGATGAGCAAACCATTTTAGTGGTCTCAGAAAAAGGCTACGGCAAGCGCTCTAAAGCCGAACTATACCGCCAGCAAAAACGCGGTGGACGCGGCGTCAAGACCTTACAAGTGACTGAAAAAAATGGACCCCTGGTCAAACTGAGAAGCGTCAGCGATGACGATGATTTAGTCTTAGTGTCCAACAAAGGCATGATGATTCGCATCCCCATCATTCAAATATCCGAATCCGGAAGAGCCACCCAAGGCGTCCGTTTAATGCGCATGCAAAAAGATCAAAACGTGGCCAACATCGCCATTGTGAAACATGAAGATGAACCGGAAGAAACGTTACTCGATGGTTTAGAAAAAACACCCCTTAAGGTTCAAGAGACTAGCGTAGAAGAAAAAAGTGAGTCCGCACCTCAAGAATCACTCTTAGATTTACTGGACGAAGAATAATTGAAAAGCACACGTTAAGAGTGCTATACTAAATCAAACAGTGAGACTAACGTCCCTTTACATGGATTAAAAAGAGACCTAAGAGCCGGTGAAATCTTGGGAATTCATCAGGGATTTTCCACCTCACGTAGTACACGGATCGCATCCGTTATCAGCGACTAAAGTGAACGAAACATTTCGTTAATCAGGGTGGCAACACGGGTACACTCGTCCCTACATAGGGGACGAGTGTTTTTTATTACAAGGAGGCTAATATGTTGGATTATCACGCTCTTAGAGAGCACAAAAAATCAATCATAAAGCGCTTAAATACGCGCGGAGAAGATTTTACTGAACGCATCGAATCCATCGTAAAGATGGATGAATCTAGACGGGCGATTTTGGTGGAGCTAGAAAGTCTAAAAGCATCTCGAAACCAACTGTCAAAACAAATTGGTGAAGCGAAGCGAAACGGGCAAGATGTCGCGGCCATTTTAGCGCAAGTGGAAGATTCCAAAACGCGCATTCAAACCTTAGAAAAAGACGCGCAGGCCGTGACGGATGCCATGAGTGATGCGCTTCTTAGAATTCCTAATTTACCGCACGATGCGTGTCCGGTTGGGCCCGATGAAAGTGCCAATGTCGAAATACGCCGGGAAGGCACGCCGCGCCCATTTGATTTTCCGCCCAAAGCCCACTGGGATATTGGGGTAGAAAAAGATTTATTGGATTTTGAACGGGCCGCTAAAATCAGTTCGTCACGCTTTGTGGTCTATAAAAATGATGGAGCGAAACTTGAGCGCGCGCTCATCCAATTTATGATGGACACCCATAGTGCGAACGGCTATCAGGAGCTGATGCTTCCTTATTTAGTCAATGCCGCGAGTATGACTGCGACCGGGCAATTCCCTAAGTTTAAAGACGACGCATTTGAAGTTAATGATGAGCGTGGCCTATACCTTAATCCGACCGCGGAAGTCCCAGGAATTAATTTATACCGTGATGAAATTATTCCGTTGGCTGAGCTCCCGTTAAAATTTACTGCGTTTACCACGGCGTTTCGTCAAGAAGCGGGTAGTGCAGGGCGCGATACACGGGGCATTTTACGCCAACATCAATTCAATAAAGTGGAACTGATTAAATTTACCCATCCAGATACGTCCTACGCAGAACTCGATGAAATGTTAACGTCCAGTGAATCCATTCTTAAAGCGCTCAAACTTCCGTATAGAGTGGTTGAGTTATGTACTGGGGATTTGGGATTTTCAATGCGTAAAACCTACGACATTGAAGTGTATTTACCCTCTTATGAAACCTACCGCGAAATTGGTTCAATTTCCAATGCTGAGGATTACCAAGCCCGCCGTGGCAACATTCGCTTTAAAGCTGGGGCGAAAGATAAACCAGAATACGTCCATACATTAAATGGCTCTGGCTTGGCGGTAGGAAGGACATGGATTGCGGTGGTGGAAAACTACCAAAACGCCGACGGGACGATCACCGTTCCCGATGTGTTAGTTCCTTACATGAAAAAAGAACAGTTCTAAAAAAAGTGAGTGCATGGGATATGCACTCACTTTTTAACGTGATGTTTGATGGATGCTTGTAAAGCACTAAACGCCTGATCATCCACGGGTGATATTTCTTTATCCAATCCCAGATAAAGGCCATCGTCGGAAAACCGAGGGATCAAATGAAAATGAAGATGAAATACACTTTGAAGTGGTTTATCGTTGTTATTAATGAGATTTAAACCAATCGGATTTAAAGCATCTTTTAAGGCTTGCGCCACAACCGGTAAGGCTTCATAGACGGGTTTGGCGATTTCAGGTGTCATTTCATACAGATTACTCACGTGTTTTTTTGGAATGACTAACGTATGACCTGGAGTGACTTGAGAAATGTCTAAAAACGCGAGCACTTCTTCGGTTTCGTACACCTTATAAGCGGGAATTGTTCCGTCTACAATTTGGCAAAATAAACACATTTTACACCTCGAGTTTTTGAGAAATATAGTGAACGATGTCATCCATCGTATCAAACACGACATCTGGATTCACTTGATTTAAAAAAGTCTTCCCTTTGATACTCCAGGCGACACCGGCTCCTTCAATCCCAGCATTTTGACCAGAGAGAATATCCCCATGATTGTCCCCAATCATAATGGCATAATCAGCACCACCCAGTCTTTTTAACGCGACGTCTACCGGTTCTTTATGCGGTTTAGGATTCTTCACATCATCTAAGGCCACAAAAGCATCAAAGAAAGCATCCAATTGATAATGCGTGAAACTGCGCCAGGCAGCCTCTTTAAATTTAGAAGTAACAATACTGAGTTTAACTCCGAGATTTTTTAAATCCATTAACCCTTTGACAACCCCGGGATAGAGTGTATGATGAAGCCCTTCATTGGCCACATAATAATCTCTGTATGTTTGGATCATTGGGGCAATTTGATCGGCACTCACATAGTCTTTAAAGACCATTTCAAGGGTGGGCCCTATAAACGTCAGAACATCCTCTCGACTCAATTTTAAATCCGGACGAAAACTTTTAAACGCATGAAAGTAACTTTCGATGATGATTTCGTTCGAATCAATCAGCGTTCCATCTAAATCAAATAAAACTGCAATATTTTTTGGCATTTTTCACCTCGGATTCATTTTACCAAAGATTCGAAGCCACCGTTGAAAAAAGCCCAAAAAACCTTATAATAATGACGAATAGAGGTGACGATTTTGGCACAAATAATGAATGAGTTAAAAGCAAAAATCAACGGAAAAAATATTCCCATCGTTTTTCCTGAAGGTCAGGATGAACGGATTGTCGCCGCGGTGAACCGGCTCGCGGAGGAATCTTTACTGCATCCGATCTTAATTGGACCCGTCAACGGTGAGGTCCACCCGAATGTGGAAGTCATCGATCCAGAAGATTACTTAGGAAAAGAAACAATGTTTGAAGCGTTTATGGAGCGGCGCAAAGGGAAACATACTGAAAGTGAAGCTCGTGACCTTCTTAAACAACAAAACTACTTCGGAACGATGCTTGTGTATCAAGGTTTAGCTAAGGGCTTAGTCAGTGGAGCCATCCAGTCCACAGGAGATACCGTGCGCCCAGCGTTACAAATCATTAAAACTAAGCCTGGAATTCAACGCGCTTTTGGCTACTTTTTGATGTTGCGAGACGACGAGAAATATTTAATGGCAGATTGTGCCATAAACCCGAATCCAACGGCCGAAGAATTAGCCCAATTTGCGGTTGAAACCGGTAAAATAGCTTCCATGTACAACATCGACCCTAAAGTTGGGATGTTGTCATTTTCAACCGATGGATCCGGAGTGACGGATGAATCGATTAAAGTGAAAAAAGCCACAGAACTTGCCCAAGCCATGGCCCCAGAAATGGCCATCGACGGTGAGATGCAGTTTGACTCGGCGTTTGTCCCATCCGTGGCTAAGAAGAAATTTCCATCGTCCAGCGTCGCTGGGAATGTGAATGTTTTTGTTTTCCCCACACTTGATGCGGGAAACATCGGATACAAGATTGCTCAGCGATTGGGCCATTTTGAAGCCATCGGGCCGATATTAGCAGGCCTCAATCAACCGGTGAATGATTTATCGCGTGGATGTGATGTGGACGATGTCTATCACTTAGCCATTATCACCGCCGCACAAGCAATTTATTAGGGCTCATAAGAGCCCTTTTTTAAAAGAGGTAAGGGATGAAACAATGTAATATTATATATAACCCAAACAGTGGAAGAGGGACGTTCAAAAGCGAAATCCATAGAGTTACCAACCATTTGGAGTCTTTAGGTTACACGTGGAACATATATCCCACAGAATACCCCAAGCATGCGACAAAACTCATGCAAGATCACAATGATGCGGACATGATTTTAGTCAGTGGGGGTGACGGGACAATGAACGAAGTTTTACAAGCTGTTCCAGGCATGAAAAAGATCCCTGTGATTGCTTATATACCGAGGGGAACAGCCAATGATTTTGGGAAAACACTTGGGCTCAGCAAAAACATTCAATCCAATCTCAATTTATTACATATGCCAACGATCAAGAAAAAAGACATTGTCGAAAGCTCTTTCGGGGTTTTCAATTACATTGCAGCCATTGGAAACTATGTCGATATAAGTTATAAAACCACCAAAAAAATGAAAAAAATATGGGGGTTTTTAGCCTATATATTCTTTGGAATCAAAGCCTTTTTTACAGCTCCGATGATTCAAGCCACCATCGAAACGCCTGAAGGAACGATCCAAGGTCGATATTCACTTATTTTAATCGTGAACAGTGAATCGGTGGGCGGTTTTACTATTTTAAAAGACGCGAAGTTGGACGATCAACTCTTAGAAATTGTGGTCCTCCCTTATGTGCCACTCCTTAATAATGTGTACTTTGCTTTTGTATTTTTATTTAAAAGTCTCAAATTGCCGGGAATTAAACGGTTTAAAACGTCACACGTTAAAGTGACGACTGATCACAACCGGCCGTGGAGTCTAGATGGAGAGGTAGCCCAAAGTGGAACGTTTGAGGCAACCGTTTATCCTACACAAGTTCCCTTCGTTATTGATCCTAAAAAAGCGTCTTTATTCAATGAATAAGCCCATTATTTATGTTGTTGAAGGCCATCATGACCATGCAAAACTCAAAGAAATTGACCCAAACATTGAGGCATTTATCACCCATGGATTTCACTTCAACCAAAAACACCTGAATCACTTGGTAAAATTGACCCAAACCTATCGATTGATTCTATTGCTTGATCCTGATGGAGCCGGCGCCCGGATTGAAAAGCGAATCCGTCAAGTTTTTCCAAATATAGAATCAATCCATGTGCCACTCTCTAAAGCGAAACGTGCAGACGGCAAAGTGGGTATCGAACATATGGATGCCTCAGACTTATCGAGACTTTTAGAAAAGGGGGCTCATCCAAAGGTTACACGTGAAACATGGACTAAAGAAAGTATGATGAGCATGCGGCTTATGGGTCACGCAGATGCTAGGATAAATCGCCGAATCATTGCTGAAAAATTGGCGATACCTTATACCAATGCCAAGCAATTTATCCATATCCTCAATCGCTATGGAGTTCTCAAAAAACAGGTGAAAGAAGGTTTAGATGAACACGCATAAAGCCCAAAAGAAATGGGGACAAAACTTTCTTAAAGACACGACTATCATTAATAAAATTATGGCCAGTGTGCCTCGCTCTAAGCATGCAGTCTATATAGAAATTGGTCCAGGTAAAGGAGCATTAACGGAGGGTCTATTAGCATTGAATCGTCCGGTAATTGCCTATGAGATTGATCGAAATTTAGAACCCACACTTAATGCTCGATTCAATAAAATCGAAGATTTTCATTTAATTATGGATGATTTTTTAAATCGTGATATTTCCAATGACATTCATAACCACCAATTTTCTGAGTTTGATGTTCATGTAGTAGCTAATTTACCGTATTACATTACTACCCCAATCATTAGGAAATGCCTAAATTTAGCCAATTTAAAATCAATCACCATCATGGTTCAAGACGAGGTCGCTAAACGCTTGTCGGCCCAACCATCAACCAAAGATTATGGAGCTTTGACCGTTTTATCTCAATACTACGCCAACATTGATTATTTATTTCAAGTGCCTCCTCATGTTTTTCATCCAGCGCCTAAAGTCCATTCTGCGGTCATTCAATTGACCATCAAACCTGAACGCATATTACCCGTGGATCAAGAAAAAATGTTCGAAACATTTATTCACCAATGTTTTAAACAAAAAAGGAAGACATTAATTAATAACTTAAGTAGTGAGTATACAAACGCGAAAGATGTACTGACGAACTATTTTGTAGACGAAGGGCTTAATCCGCAAACCCGTGCGGAGGCTTTAAATTTGAATCATTTACTCCGTTTGTTTCAAAAAATTTCAGTAAAAACCCACCCTTAAAACTGTTATTTCGCTTGCTTATGCGGTGCATGGATTTTCAAAAGTTTGAATTGAATTGGCGGGTATGATATAATGCAAGCGTATTCATACAACAAGTCATGTCCATGGGGTGGTCTAGTATGGAAATTACGGATGTTCGCGTCAAGAAGTTTAATGGTGAAAATCGTCTTAAAGCGATTGCGGCCATTACGATTGACGATTGCTTCGTAGTCCATGAGTTACGCGTCATCGATGGGAAAGAGGGGCTCTTTGTTGCGATGCCAAGTCGCAAAATGCCAAACGGCGAATTCAAAGATGTAGCCCATCCAATCAATCAAGAAACACGCAATAAGATTGAAACCATTGTCATTGAAGCGTACGAGAGTATTGAAGATGAAATTATAGAAGAATAGATCGCATAATATTGAATGCAACTTTATCGCAAAGTTGCATTTTATTTTGGGCAATTTTAGTTATAATGAGACTAGTGAAGATTAAGGAGATGCAATGGCAACCTTTAATGGTGAAAAAGTTAAATTATTTAGCCTCAATGCGAACCGTCCTCTGGCAGAAAAAATATCCAGTTATACGGGGATTCCATTAAGCGATTTAGAAGTTAAAAAGTTTGCGGATGGTGAAATTACCATCAATATTGCTGAAACTGTCCGGGGTCACCATGTATTTGTGGTTCAACCGACCCAAACACCAGTTAACGAGCATTTGATGGAACTCTTAATTCTCATGGATGCACTTAAAAGAGCCAGTGCCCGGACCATCAACGTCGTTATGCCTTACTATGGGTATTCTAGACAAGACCGGAAAGCCAAATCCAGACAACCCATCAGTGCTAAATTGGTTGCTGATTTACTCACTGTAGCCGGGGCAACAAGAATTGTCTCCATGGACCTTCATGCGGCCCAAATTCAAGGATTTTTTAATATTCCAATCGATAATTTTAAAGCGATGCCGATCATTGCTAACTACTTTGAAGAACGCTTAGCAGGCGAAGATTTAGTCATCGTATCGCCCGATCACGGAGGCGCTGGGCGAGCCCGTGAACTCGGAAATACCTTACACGCTCCGATTGCTATTATCGATAAACGTAGACCCAGAGAAAACGAAGCTGAGGTTATGAATATCATCGGGGATGTCAATGGACGGTGTGCCATCATCATCGATGACATTATTGATACAGCCGGAACCATCACGGCGGCGTCTGATGCCATTCGCGCAGCAGGGGCGAAAGATGTATATGCGGCTTGTACGCATCCAGTGCTTTCTGGAAAAGCGATTGAACGCATTGAAAACAGTGCCATCAGCGAACTTATTTGTACTGATACCATTAATTTAAGACCAGAACAAAGCTCATCTAAAATTAAACAATTATCGGTCGCGAATTTGCTCGGTCAAGGCATTTTAAACGTCATCAACAATGAATCATTAAGTGTTTTATTTGAAAGACAAGATTAATACGTTGAATGGATAAGTAGTAAGATTCTCTATTTCTAGCGACTTTGGGTGTGGTGAAAGCCAAAGAATAAGCTCTTACGAAAAACCCCATGAGTGATGAAAGAATAAAGTAAACTCATCCGTAACTCTGCGTTAAAGAGATTGAGTGATAAACCAAGGTGGTACCGCGTTTAAACGCCCTTATCTTTTTTAAGGGCGTTTTATTTTGGAGGAAAACATGGATTTAAAGCAAATATTCGAAAATTATGAGTCATTAGCCAATCAAGAAATAGTCATGGAAGGTTGGGTGAGAAATCACCGGGACCAAAAAGCATTCGGATTTTTAATGGTCGCAGATGGAACCGATTTTCGTGTGGTTCAAGTCGTATATGAAGAATCACTCAGTAACTTTGACGCAGTCAAAAAAATCAAAGTAGGCGCAGCGGTTACCCTTAAAGGGACGCTTGTCCTAACGCCAGATCTCAAACAACCGTTTGAAGTTAAAGCCCATGAAGTGACTGAAGTGGGACCTTCCCACGAAGATTATCCGATTCAACCCAAACGTCATACCCGGGAATTTTTAAGAACGCATCCGCACTTACGCTTAAGAACCAATTTATTTACCGCGGTCTTCAAAGTAAGGAGCGTTTTACACCACGCTATTCATCGCTTTTTTGAGGATGAGGGGTTTGTCCACGTGGCCGCGCCCATCATCACCGGCAGTGATGCTGAAGGAGCCGGGGAGATGTTTAAAGTAACCACGCTCGATTTAAATCGGGTTCCACTTAATGAAGGAACCATCGATTTTTCTGAGGATTTCTTCGGGAAACCAACGAATCTCACGGTATCGGGCCAACTCCAAGCCGAAGTGTTTGCTCAAAACTTTAAAAAAGTCTATACCTTTGGACCAACGTTCCGGGCAGAAAACTCCAACACCAAAACGCATGCTTCTGAATTTTGGATGATTGAACCGGAAATGGCATTCACCGATCTAAAAGGGGCAATGGAGAATGCGACCAAAATGGTCAAGTACTTAATTCAAGCGGTATTGGATAAAGCGCCGGAAGAAATGGCCTTTTTTGATCAGTTTGTGGAAAAGGGGATCATTCAAAAATTAAAAAGTGTGGTTGATAAACCCTTTGCGACGTTAACCCACCAAGCAGCCGTTGAAAAATTACTCGCCTCAGGACGCTCGTTCGAAAACGCTCCGAGCGTGCGTGAAGATTTATACACCGAACATGAAAAAGCCCTTGTCGAAATCATGGACGGGCCGGTATATATCATTGATTGGCCGAAAGATATTAAAGCGTTCTATATGCGACTCAACGATGATCAAGAAACCGTCGCCGCCATGGATTTACTCGTCCCAGGCTCAGGCGAACTGATTGGTGGGTCGCAACGCGAAGAGCGTTTAGAACCACTCAAAAAGCGTATGCAAGCCTTCGGAATTGACCCTGAAGATATGGCATGGTATTTGGATTTAAGACGCTTTGGGACGACCCCGCATGCGGGGTATGGCCTTGGCTTTGACCGGATGCTAATGTATGTCACGGGCATCGAAAACATTCGGGATGTGATTCCCTTTCCCCGTACTCCCAATAACTGTCAACTTTAAGGAGCCTCATGGCACAGCGCAAAACGTTATTTCAGCTCACATGGCCCACGTACATCGAATTTTCTTTCTTGATGTTTATGATGGTGGCCGATACCTTGATGCTCTCGCAATATTCCGATGCGTCTGTGGCAGCCGTCGGTAACGCCAACCGGATCATATTTTTACTCACAGTCATACTCAATATTGTCGCCATTGGAGTTGGGGTGGTAGTCAGTCAATACATCGGGGCGAACCGGGAAAAAGATTCGCATAAAGCTCTGCAATCTGGACTGATTGGGGCCTTTTTAATGGCTTTAGTCATCGGCAGTCTATTACAGCTATTTGGCCCCTTACTCTTAAGACTGGTCAACACCCCAGATGCCATTGTTTCGGATGCACTCGTGTATTTACGCATCGTTGGGGTGGGCTTGTTGTTTGTGGCCATCTCACAAACGACCGGCAGTGGATTTCGTTCACTCGGGTATCCCAAACGCGTGATGATTGCTGGGGCGAGTGCTAACGTATTAAACATTTTATTAAACAGTCTTCTCATCTTTGGGCTCCTTGGATTTCCAGAACTTGGTGTGATGGGGGCTGCCATTGCGACGTTAATTGCCCGTATCTTTAATGCGATGATTCTATTGGGCAGTCTCGTCTATGAAAAAATTGTGGATTTAACCATTTCTTTCAAGCGACTTATTAAATACTTAAAGGAAGTTCTCACGATTGGGTTTCCCAGCGCCCTAGAGCAATTCATCTATCAAGTCAGTGAATTTATCATATTGATTATGGTTAACACTTTAGGAACCCTTGCGGTCACGACACAAATCTATGTCTTTAATTTGTCCCTCCCTGTTTTAGTCTTTGCGATTGCCTTGGCTCAAGGCAATCAAGTCATTGTCGGGTGGCACATTGGAGCTACCGAAGATGATGATGCATTCAAACGAACCATTCGGACGATGCTCATCGGTGTGTTCAGTGTTTTCGTCTTGACGCTGATCGTCTATTTCAATGCCCAACATATCTTAAGGATTTTTACCGATAATCCCACTATCATTGAAACGGGGAAACGTGTTTTACTGGTCTTTATATTTTTAGAAATTGGAAGACTTTCGAATATCGTGGTGATCCAAGCGCTAAGAGCCACTGGCGATGTGAAGTATCCTGTTTATGCGGCTATTTTATCTATGGGACTGATAAAAATTCCCGTAGCTTACATCCTAGTTTTCATTTTTGATTTGGGTCTTATCGGCATATTCATTGGGATTGCGGCCGATGAAATCGTCCGTGGACTTTTAGTCTTTAGACGGTGGTTTAAAAAACCTTGGACCCTCAAGGAGCGACTTATTTCGTGAAATGGTTTACGCATTACTTCAAACGCTACAGTGTTATTTTTGTGAGTAACATCATTATTGTTTTACTGGCCTTTTGGCAGTTCACATCCGGTGAGGCTCTCACCGCATTCATCTTAATGTGGGGCCTTCCCATTAGCCGGATATTTATGGTTGGAAAATTGAAATCACGGCTTGTGAATGGCCTGACTTTTATCGTGATTTATGTCTATTTACTATTAGGAGTCCGCTTTGGATGGTGGGATCAGGCCAGTTATTTATTGCTCGCGACTCCGTACATTTCGATTGTTTTAAAACCAAAACGGTCATGGATTAAATACCTCACCGTAGGACTCACTACGGTTTATTTGATTTATGGACTCATCAGTGGTAACCAAGTACCGTGGTTCATCAAAGTGCCGTCTATCGGATTGGTTTATATCATCTTTTTCCCAAGCATTGTCAAATCAACGTTTAAAAAACAACTTGAGCGCTTTCAGCGCAAGGAGTTAACATCCAATTATGACCAATAAACTGAGTGCCCACAATTTAAGAATTGCCTTATTTATTGGCCTTTGGGTCAATCTATTTTTAATGGTAGCTAAACTATTATTTGGATGGTTAGGGAGTTCCAATGCCTTAGTGGGAGATGGATTAAACTCAACGACGGATTTAATCATCAGTGTGATGATATTAATGGGCTTAAAAATAGCCAAAAAAAGCCCCGATCAAGATCATCATTATGGCCATGAAAAATACGAAGGAGTCATTTATTTCACACTGGGCCTTATTTTCTTAGCCTCGGCCATCGCCTTGATTGTCACATCGTTAGATTCCATCGTTGGATTGATTTGGATGAATCGCATAAAACCTGAGCCCAGTGCCATTACTGTTTATGTGACGAGCGGAGCACTCTTGATTAAAGTGGGGTTATATAGTTTTATGTCGTGGCTTGCAAGGCGCAGTGAACACCGGATGATTAAAGCCGATGCACGCAACCACCTCATTGATATTTTTGCGACCTTAGTCACTTTGTTTGGAGTTATATTTGCCCGCTTTAATGCGGTCATATTTGATGATATTGCCGCCCTTGTTATTTCCGGTTTTATTATCCATCTTGCCGTGATCATCATTCGTGAATCATTGGGGTATTTGACTGATCAAGCACCCGAAAAAAAATATGTTGACGAAGTCAAAAATCTCATCAACACCATTCAAGGGGTTGAAGGCGTCGATGATTTAAAGATTCGAAAACATATGACACAGTGGTATGTGGATGTAGAGATTGCGGTAAAAATTAGCCACTCTTTAGAAACTGCACATTTGATTGCGGAAAGTGTTCATCATTCTGTGGAAAACACATTTCCGGATGTCATTCATTGCATGGTCCATGTGAACCCAACGAAGAGTTAATAAAAGCCCCTCACTTTAAAAGTGAGGGGCTATTTATTTATTTGGCTTCAGGGGCTTTTTTGGCAGTTTTTGCGGGGGTTTTTGCGGCTTCACTGGCACTGGTTAAACTCTCAGCAATGCTAGAAGTCAAACCTACAATGCCTTGCATATCGGATGGAATAATCAGTTTCGTCGCGTTACCTTCAGAGACTTTTTCTAACGCTTTATACGCTTCTAAGCGTAAGAAGGCTTCGTCGGCCCCGGCCTTTTTAATAAACTCAATCCCTTGCGCGGTGGCTTGTTGGACCTTGAGAATGGCTTCGGCTTGACCTTGGGCTTCCAAGATTCGTGTTTGACGTTCCCCGTCCGCTTCTAAGATGCGGGATTCTTTTTCCCCTTCCGCATTCAAGATGGCGGCGCGTTTGTTCCCTTCGGCAATCAAGATGGATTGACGTTTTTCCCGTTCGGCGCGCATTTGTTTTTCCATGGCTTCACGGATGTCTTTGGGAGGGATGATGTTTTTAACTTCGACGCGGTTGATTTTGATTCCCCAAGGGTCGGTGGCTTCATCTAAAATGCCGCGCATTTTTTCATTGATGATATCACGGGATGTTAAGGACTGATCGAGCTCTAAGTCCCCGATGATATTCCGTAAGGTCGTCGATGTTAGATTCTCAATCGCTTTGATTGGCTCGTTAACCCCGTAGGTATAAAGCTTGGGGTCCGTAATTTGAAAGAATACGACGGTGTCAATTTGCATGGTGACGTTATCTTTCGTGATGACGGGTTGTGGATCAAAATCCACCACTTGTTCTTTGATCGATACTTTTTGTTTCACGCGGTCAATAAAGGGAATCAAGAAATGAAGTCCCACGTCCCACGTTTGATAGTAGCCCCCTAAGCGTTCCACAATAAACCGGTTGGCTTGGGTGACGATGGAAAAACGGGTGGCCAGATACGCAAGCACCACCAATACAATAATGATAAGTAAAATGAGTCCAAATCCAAATTCCATAATTTTTAATGCCTCCTAAATGGGATATAGTGTGTCTTCAACCACAACTTTGGTTTTCGTAAGATAATCGCGGATCGTTTTTCTTTGGTTGGTTAAACTGATTAAGATGAAATCAATAAAGATACCAAACCCTAAGGTGAATACCCAATAAATGGATTTCCAGAAAACTTCTCTGAGTAGTAAAGTCCACCAATTAACAGGTCCAGCCAGGCGCAATTTCGCAAACCGCCTTCCGACTGTTTTCCCGCGTGTGAATCCTTGATACAGATAATTAAATAAGGTGAGACTTAGAATAAAATACAGGGCACTGGTATATAAAAACGTCGCATACGCTTCGGTTTCTTCGGCGTAATTTTCGTTGTAGACTTCGTCTATTTCATTGAGCCTTTCGGTGTATTCAGCTTCAGTGATTAACCCCGCATCAAAATTTTCTTGGACGAGAACCACTTCATCAAACCGGGTATCTTGGGCGTCAATGAAAGACGCATAAAGCGTATCAAAATTATCAATGCTATCTTCGATGATCGGCCGGGCGACGAACCGGAATAAAAAGACCACAAGCGCTAAGATAAAAATGGTGTCGATCAGAAAGCTGAAGATGCGTTTGAAAATACTGGCGTTCATACTTTTTTCACAATCAGTTTGACGCCTTCAATCGCCAAGATTTCAACGGAGTCATTTTCTAAAATATCAGAATCATCTTGACTGATGGCGGTCCATATTTGACTATTCACTTTGACTTCTCCGCGCCCTCCTTTAAGGATGGATTTCACACAGACAGCCGTTTTTCCAATCAGCCGGTCTGAGTTGGTTGAGACCACATTGGTTCGGAAGTAGTTTTGGGCGAGCGGTCTGACACTGAGTAATAAGCCCACTGATATCACGATAAATACAATTAGTTGAACGACAATGTTAACGCCCAATATCGCGAGGATGAACGCTATGAGTGCGGCGAGTGAGAACCAAATACTCGTTAAATCAAGGGTCAGTGCTTCTAAGATGGCCCCAAATATGATGATGCCAAACCATAAAACGATGAACCAAAATTCAATACTTAAATTAAGCTCCAATATATTATCCATTATGACGCTCCTCCTCTAAGGACTGCAAGTCAACCACTAATACTTTTTCTTGATCGTCCCACTCAGCGTTAAATTTATACATCGTATGGGTATCAAAATCGAGGCCAATTTGTGCGGCTAAGTCAGTCACGAAGCTTTTGTTAGAGATTCTCGCATAACTACTTCTAAGGCTGATCTTATAAAGCAGCTCTTCGCCAATATCCCCGCGCTGAAACTCTTCTTTACTCAAAGGTTTAATCCCGAGTTTCTTTCCGTCACTATCGACTCCCAGCATGACACTATACGCATGAGTAAAATGGACACTGGCAGGCTTGTTGAGGGTGATATTGGTTTCATATAGGCTGACAAATTTGGTGCCTTGTTCTTTCGATTTCCATTTGAACATTGTTTTCACCTCAGCCTAATTATACGATAAAATCCAAAATATTCAAAATAATTCAATTTTATTCAAAATAATTATTTACCTAAACAAAATTGGGAAAAGAGGGTGTCAATTAAAGCGGTGTCTGACACTTCCCCCATGACTTCTCCGAGTCTGAGCCACGCTTCTTTAAGATCCATCTCAATCATATCAACGGGGAAATCGTTGTGGGCCGTTTCTAAAGCCTGATTGACTAAAGATAAAGCTTCCTTAAATTTTCCGATATGTCTTGCATTGGATAAGTAGACCGTTTGGGTCGAATCTAAATAGCCGCTGAGGTACATTTCATGGATGCGGGTTTCTAAGACATTTAAATTCTTTTTCAGTAGACTCGAAATGGGGATGGCATCCGGAAAATCATGGGCCATTTTTTTCGGTAAATCATCTTTGTTTAATATGATGATACGTTCTTTGGATTCGGTCATGGATAAAAGCTTTTTGTCATCGTCATGAAGTGGTTGACTTTGGTCAATAACGAGTAACACAAGTCGGGCACTTTCAATGGCTTTCACACTTTTTTCAATGCCTATTTTTTCCACTTGATCGGAGGTATCACGGATTCCCGCAGTATCGATTAAATTGAGGGTGACCCCGCCAATCGTCAAGCGACCTTCCACCGTATCACGCGTCGTGCCTTGAATGTCAGTGACAATCGCTTTTTCTTCGTTGATGAGGGCATTAAGTAAACTGGATTTACCCACGTTGGGACGGCCAACAATGGCTGTTGAAATACCGTCTTTAATGAGTTGACCGTACACGGCTTGATCGAGTATTTTTTTAAGCATCGACTGGATGGTTTGGGTTTCGGGGATTAAAACGTTTTGGGTTAATTCTTGAACGTCATCATATTCGGGATAATCAATATTCACTTCAATCTGCGCAATCACATTTAACAATCGAGTCCGCAAAGATTCGGTTAAGTCTCTGATTTTCCCTTCTAAGCCTTGGGTGGCGAGTTTTAATGAAAGTTCAGACCGTGATTCAATTAAATCGAGAACACTCTCGGCTTCGGTTAAATCAATGCGACCATTTAAAAAAGCGCGTTCTGTGAACTCGCCATTTTCAGCCAAGCGCGCCCCGTGCGATAAGCACAGTCCTAAGACTCTTTCGGCAATATAAACGCCCCCATGCGTATTAATTTCTACCATATCTTCACGCGTGAAGGTTTTAGGGGCTTTAAAATAACTGACTAAGACTTCATCAATCAGTTGATCGCCATCCTTAATTTTCCCATACCGAATGGTATGCGAAGAAAAAGGAGAAGTGTGCGTGGATTGAAAAAAATTCCCTAGGATTTCTAATGCGTCTTCACCACTCATCCTAACGATACTAATGGCCCCTATTCCAGGGGCCGTAGAGATGGCGGCAATCGTCTCATTTTGCATGTTTATCACCGCCTAAAGTATACCACAAAGGCATATCATCGTGTATAATAAGGCCAAGGAGCTTGCATGAAAAAACCGACGCTCAAACGCCACTTTATCTACTACATCGGAACCTTAATTTTGATGGTTCTTTTCATATCTGGGTATGCCCTCTTTGAACGGCTTGTGAATGATGTTTCGTTGATGACATCGTTTCAACGGTTATGGATTGTCCCTCCTCTAGTAGTGACCCTTTTATTCGCCTATGAATTCATCTTAGGAAGCATTGTCTTTTCAAAGGATCCAAAACGCAATGAAAAAAACTATGTGCTGCACGTATCCAGTGTGGCCAAAGAAACTCTCGATTTAGACATTGAAGATTTTGAAACACTCAGAGACAACAATGATTTCCAAGAATCGTTAAAAAAGATCTATCAGCTTTTCCAAGAGAAAAATACCCATGAACCTGCCTATTTAGAAGCGCTCAAACCATTCAAAGAAGATTCATTAGGCTACAACGTCCTCAAAATCATCATTCAAGAAACACGGTACTTACTCAACGAACCCAAACCGAATGCTTAGGAGTTTAGTGTGTCATATACAGCGCTATACCGGAAATACCGACCCGCCGATTTTACTGAAGTTGCTGGACAAGAGCATATCACCCAAACATTCCAAAACGCGCTTAAATTGGATAAACTTTCGCATGCGTATTTATTCAGTGGACCGAGAGGAACCGGGAAAACCAGTATCGCCAAAATCATTGCGAAAGCCGTCAATTGCGAAAAAGCCCCAACCGCCAATCCGTGTAATCAATGTGACATTTGTTTAGGCATTCAAAACAACACCATCCACGATGTCATTGAAATCGATGCGGCCAGTAATAATGGGGTGGATGAAATCCGTGAAATCCGGGACAAAGTTAAATATCTTCCGTCTCAAGGGCGCTATAAAGTTTACATCATTGATGAGGTCCACATGCTTTCCATGGGGGCATTTAATGCGCTATTAAAAACCTTGGAAGAACCCCCTAAACATGTCATCTTTATCTTAGCCACTACTGAGCCCCATAAAATTCCAGCCACCATTCACTCGCGGTGCCAGCGGTTTGATTTTAGAGGAGTTTCGGAAAAAGAAATCACGGTCCGTTTAGAAGACATCATTGAAAAAGAATCCATTCAAGTGGAAGAAGACGCTGTCCATCTCATCGCTTCCAGTGTCGAAGGTGGGATGCGTGATGCGGTCAGTTTACTTGACCAAGCATTGTCATATGCCGACGGTAAAATAACCACTGACGATGTGCATGCCATAAGAGGGTCGGTCCAAGAAAAAGATCTCTTGGTGATTGCTCAGGCACTCGGTGAAAAAAACGTAGTCGAAGCACTAAATCAATTGGATAAATTGTTAGCCAAAGGCAAAGAGGTTCGCCGGTTTATCGATGACTTTATCATGTTTTATCGCGATGCCTTAATGCTTTTAAATATGCCAGGAAGTAGTAGCAAAAAAGTCTATCAAGAGGAAGCCTACCAAACGTTTTTAAAGACACTTCAAAATGATCAAATATTCTTCATTTTAGATTTATTGCATGAGACTAAAAACCAGATGCGATTTACCACCAATCCCAAAATTGTGATTGAGCTCTTATTCATGAAATGGGTAAGCGACCAAAAACAAGAATCCCTGCATCTTCTTAAAAAACAAACCGATATGGAGACCACAATCAGCGCCCTTGAAAAAACAGTGGAGTCACTTCAAGACCAATTAGACCGCACACCCGCTGCGACCCAATCTTCAAGTGATCGCCCATTTACCGAGAATGTAGAATTGCCTAAATCGGATTTAAGAGATGAAGAAAAAGTCTTGGTGAGTCCACCGAAAGAAACGTCTTTTGAAGAAGGGTCGATCATCCGCAAACTCAAAGACAATGAGCCAGATAAAAATGTAAAAGATACAGCTATTAATTCAAATCAAGAACCGGTAGAAAAATCCACGGAAACCGACGAAATAATGGCGGAAATACCGAATGAAAAACCAGCGGATAAATTGCCCGATAAAAACGATGAAATTCCATCTCAATTTCAAACCATCGTGGACCGTTTTTTCCACAAAAAATATGACACCTATGACATTCGTTTTGTAGAAGATATTTTAAACACCGGCGACCGCGAAGTGCGGATTGATATGGTAAAAAAATGGTACGACATTGAGCGGTTTGCCACGGGTGAATCTCTCAAGTATGCCAAGCTCATCACCGAAGGCCAACTCGTCGCAACCAACGGCGTGATGATCATTATTACGTATGAGTCACCGTCAACATGCAACCGACTGATGAAACCCGAAGTCCATGAACCCCTTGTGAATTTACTATCAGATTATTATGGACGTCCCATCAAATTTGTGGCATTACCCACGGATCTTTGGGAACACGTTTCTGATGAGTTTGTGAAAAAATTCAGAATGAAAAAAAGCCCGGATGAATGGATTGAATTAACCCCGATTCACCATCCCAAACTTAAATCAATTCCCGGTTCAGTTGAAACCTATTCCGATACGATAAACGAAACAGAAAAAGAGGCGATTGAACTCTTCGGTGAGTCGGTCGTTAAAGTGAAATAAAAGGAGCTAGTAGTGATGAATCCAGGCATGTTAAAAAAATTACAACAGATGCAAAAAGATATGGTTAATGCGCAAAAAGAACTCGAAGCATCAACGTTCTTTGGCAGTGCCGGAGGTGGCAGTGTCACCGTGGAATTTACGGGCAATAAAAGAATGCAAAATATCACCATCAAAGAAGGGGCTTTTACATTGCCGGACGATCAAGATATTTTAGAAGATTCCATTCTAGCTGCCGTCAATGATTGTATGCAAAAAATTGAAGAAGAAACCGAAGCCACAATGGGTCAATTTTCACAGGGCCTCGGGAGCTTACCTGGAATGGGTCGATGAACTACCCCAAAGCCATCAATCAATTGATTGATCACTTCCGAAAAATCCCTGGGGTCGGTCAAAAAACCGCCGAGCGCTATGCATTGTTTATATTAACCCAACTAGACCCTGAAGATACCCAAGCGTTTGGCTCAACCCTCATGGATTTAAACGCATCCGTGAGACCCTGCAGCACGTGCGGATTTTTAACGGAAAATGACACGTGTGAGATCTGCCGTGATACGACGCGCGACTCAAATACGATCATCGTCGTTGAAGAGGTCAAAGATGTGATTGTTTTTGAAAATACCCACACGTTTAATGGTCGTTATCATGTTTTAAATGGAGCCTTGTCCCCGAGTGAGGGCATCGCCCCTGAAGATTTAAATATCGCTTCATTAAAATCGCGTGTTGAATCTGAGTCCACCGAAGAACTGATCATCGCAACGAATTTCTCTGAAGCCGGAGAAACCACCGCACTTTACCTCAAACATATCTTTGAAAACAATCCTATAAACATTACACGCATCGGGTATGGATTACCCGCGGGTGGGAACATTTCTTATGCCGATGAAATCACCTTAAACAAAGCCTTAGAAGGCCGCAAAAAAATGAACTAAATCCACTTAACAAAACTTAATGATTTAAAGGAGCGCATTAGGTTGAGAATGAAGTGGATTTATTTATAATTGAATTGTAAAAAAACAAACAAATTTCCAAAAAAAACGCTTTCATCATGTATACTATAGTGTTAATAAATTTTTCTCTAGGAGCCCGCTAAAATTGGAAATTAGATTAGAAAATTTAACCAAAGTTTTCACCAATAAAAAAACCACAAACACCCTTGCGGTTGACCAGCTCGATGTTACCATTCCATCCGGTAAACTCATCGGTTTATTGGGTCCATCAGGCTGTGGTAAATCCACAACACTTTACATGATATCTGGCCTATTGAAACCGACCGATGGCAGTATCTATTTTGGAGACGATGATGTCACAACCGTACCCCCTGAAGAACGCGGGATCGGGTTAGTCTTTCAAAACTATGCACTCTATCCGCACATGACGGTTTTACAAAATATTATGTTCCCATTAGAAAACTTAAAAGTGCCTAAAGAAGAAGCGATGGAGCGGGCTCAAAAAATCGCTGACTTAGTGGGTATTGGGGAATTGATGAGCCGTAAGCCTGCGCAACTTTCTGGGGGCCAACAACAAAGGGTCGCCATTGCCCGGGCACTTGTTAAAGAACCCCGCGTCTTATTATTGGATGAACCTTTATCCAATCTCGATGCTAGATTACGTTTACAAACCCGTGAAGAAATTCGCCGGATTCAAAGAGAAACAGGAATCACGACGATTTTTGTCACCCACGATCAAGAAGAGGCAATGTCGATCTCCGATGAAATCATATTGATGGATTTTGGGGTCAAACAACAAATGGGAGCTCCCCAAAATGTCTATGACGAACCGGCCAATTTATTTGCGGCGAAGTTTTTAGGGACCCCCCCGATTAACTTGTTTGACGGAAAGATTTCTGCGAAGAAAATCAAACTTGGTAAAAGTGTTTTAGGAGAAACCAAAGAATCGCCTAAAGACATCGTCATTGGGATTCGTCCGGAAGGCTTTATCGTTCAAAAAGAAGGACCCATTCAAGCAGAGGTCGAATTTGTCGAAACCATCGGCCGTGATACGACACTCATCATGATTGATCCAACCGACGAAACGAAACGCTTTAGAGCCATTGTGGATTCCGATCATAAAATTGAGGCGGGTCAAACAATCGCCTTAAATGTAAAACCCCATAAAATGTTTATCTTTAATCAAGAAACAGGAGAACGTCTTTAATGTTAGAAGATAAGAGTAATGTTAAAGCGTGGTTTTATTTAGCACCGGCCTTATTTTTGCTCACCATTTTTATTTTCTATCCCATTTTTAACGCACTATTTTTAGTGTTTTTAAGAGACTACAATTATTTACAAGGGACCTGGGAAGGGTTCACCTTGTTCGAAAATTTCTTTTACGTATTTAGAAATCAAAACTTTACGCAAGCTCTCACCAACACCATGATTATTACGTTTGTGTCTGTCCCCATTTCGGTGATCATCGCCTTGCTCATCTCGGTTTGGTTGAATTCTGTGCTTAAGCTTCGTGGCTTTTTCCAAACAATTTTCTTCTTACCGTATGTGACCAATGCCATTGCCATCGGGATGGCCTTTGCCTTTTTGTTCAACCAAAACTACGGTCTGATTAACACCATGTTAGGGTGGGTCGGATTAAACCCGGTTAACTGGGTCGGTTTGGGTGCCACATGGGGCAATGCCATGTTTAGCTTATTGGTTTATGTGGTCTGGGCATCACTCGCTTTTAAAATCATGGTGTTTTTAAGTGGACTCCAAAACATCGACAAACAATATTACGATGCGGCGCGTGTGGATTCAACGAAGCGCTACCGCATCTTTAGACGGATTACGATTCCCTTGTTATCCCCGATGATTTTTTACATTACGATTACTTCCTTTATCGGAGCTTTCAAAGCGTATACCCAAGTGATTGGGATGTTCGGGGTAAGACTTGGGCCACCAGGGAATGATAAATCACTCATTACCATAGTGGCGCTCGTCTATGACGCACTGGACCGGTCCGGGGTTCCTGGGGCTTTATCAGAGGCTGCAGCTACCGCAATCGTTTTATTCTTGATTACTTTAGTATTTACACTCATTAACATGCAAGTGAGTAAAAATCGTGTCCACTATTCAGGAGGAGGTAAATAATGGTTTTAGATACCGTCACTTACGGCGATGAAAAACAAAACCGCCGCAAAGCCAGAATCCGGTTCTCCTTAGTGCTCACGATGCTTATCCTATTTGGGATTTTCGTCATTATTCCGTTTTATTGGATGATTTTAACCGCCTTTAAAACCGAAGCCCAAGTTTTAACCGCGCCACCCATTTTATGGTTAAACCCCGTTAATTGGCAGTTTTCGAACTTTGCTACGGCTATGGATACGGCCCCGTTCTTAAGGTATATGGCCAATACCGTTTTAGTCTCTTCCATCTCAACGGTCGGGACGGTCATTACCACAGTATTTGCTGCCTTCGCGTTTGCAAGGCTCAATTTTAATGGCCGTGATTTCCTCTTTATGATTTTAATCTCAACGATGATGATTCCTGGTGAAATTTTTGTCATCACTAACTTCTTAACGGTGGTTGAACTCGGGTGGATTCAAAACCAAACCTACATGAATGCCATACTCGCGATGACACTTCCGTTTATGACCAGCATCTTTTATATCTTCTTTTTAAGACAATCCTTCAGACAAATACCAGATGAACTCTACTACGCGGCGAAAGTCGATGGGACGACCGATCTCAAATACCTCTTTAAGATTATGGTTCCCATTGCGCTTCCCACCATCATTACCATCACGATCCTGAATGCGATGGGGACATGGAATGCCTACATATGGCCGCGCCTTGTCACCCAGCAACAAGAATTTAGATTGGTATCCAACGGATTGCGTGATGCCTTTAGTAATATTGCGGGACGCATACTTTATAACGAACAAATGGCCGCCGCCTTACTCGTCACGTTCCCGCTCTTAGTGGTTTTCTTGTTACTTAAAAAATATATCATTCGTGGGGTTTCACGAAGTGGTATTAAAGGGTAAAACGAAATTAAAATAATTTGTGGAGGAAATTTCATGAAAAAAGGATTACTGCTTTCTGTAACCTTATTATTAGTACTCACTTTGAGTGCCTGTTTAGGGGGCGGGGGCCGCGAAGAAACTACGGTCGATATTCCCGATGCACTCCCCAATGAACCGATTGAAATCGTCATTTGGCATGCCTTTGGCGAAGACAATCAAGCTTTACTGCAAGAGATGTTTGATTCATTCAATCAAGAATATCCCCAAGTCACCATCACCCAGTTGGGTCAAGGGGGGTATGATGGGCTGAGAGAATCAACCATTCAATCGATCGTGGCAGGCACCACACCAACCATCGTCTTTGGTTACCCCGATCACTTCGTGGAGTATCTGAACGGGAATGCGTTAGTTCCCCTGGATGAATACATCAATCACGACGTTCACGGTGTTGATCTCAATGATTTCGTCGATGGTTTCTTAGCAGAAAACCAACAGTATTTAGATGGCAATCAATATTCCATGCCATTTGCTAAATCGACTGAAATGGTGGTTTACAACAAAGATTTCTTTGACGCTCAAGGCATTGAACTTTCCAGAACCACACCCCTCACTTGGGATGAACTGGAAGAACTAGCGGATGACATGGTCGGCAGTGGCGCCAACCAATGTGATTTCCTCTTTAACGCCGATAGCGCCTCCAACTTCTTCATCAACAGTTCACGTCAATGGGACGCTGGGTATACGGACGGGGAAGGCAATATTTTAGTCGATAACGCCGATACTCGTGACATGCTCAATTACTTTGATGGGTTATTCGCCCAAGATGTTGTGAGTTTCCCGATTGAATGGGATGAAAATTATGGGTCTGAACCCTTTAAAGATGGACTCGTATGTATGTCTCAAGGCTCCACTGCTGGAACGCGTTATAACATTCCAGATGAAGAAAGTCCATTTAATGAGATGGGAATCATCCCCGTCATTCAAAAAGATTTAGACAACGCATCAGTTATGCAACAAGGTCCGAACGTTGCGGTAATATCGGATGCGGACAATAACCAACGCTTAGCTGCATGGTTACTCTTGAAACATATGACCAACACAGAAAACACCGCTGATTTTGCCATGGCAACCGGATACGTTCCCGTGAGAAAATCCGGCTTTGAAACTGCGGAATATCAAGAATTCTTAAGCATTGTAGACAAATATGACTCTGAAGGCTTAGCGGGCTTAAGTCCGACTGAACGTCTTGATTTACCGTTTGCGATGGCCGCTACGGTTGCTTACGCCCAAGTGGATTGGTATGAATTTGATCCTGCCTTCGTCGGCCGTGTCACTTCATCAGGGGCACGTCAAGAATCTGGCCTTGCGTTTGAAGCGATTTATGCCGGAACTCGTACCGTTGAAGAAGCCATTGAACGGATGTTGAATCAACTGGGGCAATAACCCATTAAGGATGATTTAGATGAATAAAATCTTCACACTTCTCATCATAACGTTATTCAGTGGAATGCTTTTAGCGTGTGAAGAAACTGAACCAGAACCCACCGTTTTTGAGATTTCTACTGAATGGTCCGATGCGCTCGATTTACAAGCCGTTGAATATGAAGGTAGAGAATTCTTAAAAGATGGCATCGGGGAAGTCATGTTAGACCGATGTGTGGATGGGGACACCACGTATTTCACCTATGGAGACATCCGGCCATTCAGTGTCCGCTATTTAGGCATTGATACCCGGGAGTCGACCGCCCAAGTGCAGCCATGGGGGTTTGCCGCTTCGGATTATAATTGCGAACTCTTAACGGCCGCTGAAACCATTGTCTTAGAAATGGATGCTTCAGCGGGACGCACCGACAACTATGGCCGGTATCTTGCCTATGTATGGGCCGATGGAAAACTGGTCAATTTACAAATGGTTGAGCAAGCCTTTGCGCCGGCCGTTGGAACGGGCGGGCTCAAATATGGCGATGAACTCTTTGCGGCTCAAACGCATGCGAAACTCACAGGCCTTAAGATTTGGGGAGAAACGGACCCCAGCTTCATCGGAGATCCATTGGATGTCACCATGGAAGAATTACTGGAAAACCCCGAAAATTATCGCGACCGCTTTTTAAATGTCGAAGGGACCATCACGGCCCGTGATGGCGGCGACTTCTATTTTGGGAATGATTCAGGCAGCATTTTTGTCTTTACCCAAAGCCAAATCTCTTCGATTATTGCCGATGAATTTACCGTGGGAAGTAACCTGATTCTCAATGACGTTTACTTAACGGACCGTAGCGGTGAATGGCAACTCACTAACTTCAATATCCGGGAAGTTACATTCCCTTAAAAAAACGAATACATTAAAGTGGAGGAATGGATTTGAAAAAATTATTATTGGCTTTTGCATTAGTGGCCGGACTCTTTACGCTTGCTGCTTGTGGCGGTGAGACTGAAGAACCGGTGAATCAAGATTTAGAATTGGTGGAAGATGCACGGGATTCGTTATTGCTTTCCGGGCTTGATTCAGTCACCAGCAATTTGAATTTACCAAGCTCCGGACGGAACAGTACGACGATCACTTGGTCATCGTCTGATCCTTCCGTCATTGCGAATGACGGAACGGTGACACGCCCCGCAGAAGGCGAAGATAACGTGACCGTGACACTGACGGCAACCGTATCACTCAATGATGAAAGTGTGACACGTTCATTTGAGGCGTTTGTCTTAGCGTTTGAGCCCAGTAACTCATTTACAAACTTTACTGAGCTTTTTGAAGCATCTAATATCAATGATTTAATTACCGCTGAAGGCGTTGTATCAAGCGTCTTTGACGGTGGGTTCTTCATTTATGATGGTGCTGAGCACCTTGGGGTTTACATTGGTTCAGGCGGAACGGGCGGGGGTCTTGTCGACCTTGGCGATGAAGTCCGCGTCACAGGACTATATGCGCGTTACTACACACTCTATCAACTTGGGGATGTAGAAAACGTCGAAGTCGTGTCTTCAGGAAATTCTGTGGACATTGAAGCGACCCCAATTACCATCGAAGCATGGAACGCAC
Organism: Candidatus Izemoplasmataceae bacterium; assembly: GCA_965656585.1. Lineage (GTDB taxonomy): Bacteria > Bacillota_I > Bacilli_A > Izemoplasmatales > Izemoplasmataceae > JAGYII01. Next base: position 43,225 of record CBFHLD010000001.1, read on the forward strand.
TCACGTTAGACGACCCACTGATTCATGGGGACTTTTATGAAGTCACCGGGACACTGGTTCAACAAGGCGAATTTAACAACTTATTCTTAACGTCCAGTGAATCAGATGATGAAATCTTAGTCTATTACTACTCCGATGCGGATTCATTAACTGCGTTAGAAGAGTTTGTGGGCCGCACCATTACTTTAGAGCTCGTTTATTATACGAATCACGCATCTAACGGCATCATGGCCTCTTATTATGGCGATGGGTCTGATGTGGTGGTGGCAGAACTCACCGATGCGCAAAAACTTGAACTCGACGTTGAAGTCTTAGAAGGCATGTCCTTTGTAACATACGGGGATGCAGTTGAACTTCCTGCCACGGGCTCTAACGGAACGACCTTCTCAAACTGGGCTTCAGGCGACGTTGACCTCTTAGGCAATGATGGATCTTATGTTGCATTGCCTGCAACCCCAACCGATGTCACATTTACCGCAACCGCGACGTTGGGCGATGAAACTAGCGAGGTAGAAATTACCGTCCAATCTCTGGCTGAAATCAGCATTGAGGATGCTTTAGAAGTTGACCCAGGCGGTTATGTTTGGTTCTCGGGTAAAGTCGTCGATATTATTGATGGAAACAGTGGATTCTTCTTATATGACGAAACTGGTGTGATTTACGTCCGTGATACTGACTTCTACAGTGAAAACTCTGAGGCTGTAGTTGTGGGAGATTCTTGGACCTTTGTCGGTGCCAGAACCGATTATCGCGGACTGCCTCAAGTGGCCTCCATTGATTTCTTTGAAGCCAGCGAGGAAACCTTTGCCGATGAACCTGCTCCAACCTATGCGACGGTTCAAGATATCGTTGAAGGAAACGTCGTTCCGGGCCAAAAATATTTAGTCTATGGAACCGCAACAACGGTCGAAGAACAATACACCAACTATGAGCTTCAAGATGGTGAATTTGCGATTCAACTGCACTTCCAAACAAACAATTCAGCCATTGCTGAATTTAATGGCCAAGAAGTCATTTTAGAAGTCCGTCCATTCCAATGGGATAATGATCCAAGCTATGTGGCCTACTTCGGAACCGCCGAAGATGTCGATGCCGACATCAGTGATGATGAAAAAGCTGAAGTTGCTGCGAAAGCGGTTCGCTTACCCTTTGACCTTGATGGCAATGGCGTAGCCGATACGGTGTATGACGATGTTACATTACCAACCACCGGCAAATTTGACCTTGCTTTATCGTGGAGTTCCAGTGCGTCGGGAAGCTTAGCAAATGATGGAACCGTCACGTTAGGTGCGGAAGCGGTTGATGTCGTCTTAACCTTAACCGTAGGAACCGTGACCCGTGAATTCACCGTCGAAGTTGGACCTGAACCCATGGATGTCACCAGTGCTCTTGCCGCTGAAGATGGCGATACCATCTTAGTGGAGGGCGTCGTGGTCAGTATTGATCCGCATACTAATGGATTCTTCATCCAAGATGCCGATGGAACCGGGATTTATGTCGGCGACTTCGGGGATGATGAATTGAAATCACAAGTTTCTGTAGGCGATAAAGTCTGGGTCTTAGGGACCCGTGATACTTACACACGTTTTGGCAATAATCAAGCCCAAGTATGGCAAGCTGAGTATATTGCTCAAGCCTCTGAAGGGAACGACGTCTTTGTGACGAAAGATATGACCGGCGATCAAATCATTGCCGATTTCCCTAATGCCAACTCTAGACGTTTTGAAGCGACTTTAACTGTTGATGAGTATGATGGGTTCTCCCATGTATTCTTCTCCACAACGGATGAAACCCTTGAAATGCGCCTTACCTTTGACATTCGTAATGTTGAAGGATGGGATGAAGATACCTATCCTGTAGGTACTGAAATTACCATTGCATTTACAACACAACGCATTCATTTCGATAATTACCGCGTGGTAGATGTTGTGATTGTCCAAGGAGCCGAATAACACATTAAAAAGGGCTACTTCGGTAGCCCTTTTTTTCTTGAAACCTATGATACAATGGGCTGTTAATGAAAGGATGTACTTATGTTTAGATGGATCATATTGGTCCTGGTTTTAACCTTAACTGCGTGTCAAAATCAGCCCCAAGTTTTACCCGATTTAGCGGGACAAACCCAAGAAGAAATCGAAGTGACTTTAGAAGCCTTCGATTTAGAAGTGGATTTTATTGAGCGAACCTTTGTAACACTTGATGAATCACGAGAATTTATTGAATATGGTCAGCTCAAAAGTGTCGGAGATCCGATTGAGCCAGGGGATTATATTACCGTGATAGTGAGTGCGTCTAAAATCGACGAGAGTATTTATTATGTGACATCTTTATTGCCGTATGATGGTCCTAGACTTTTAGAGTCGTTCTTTGATTTTCCGTATGTGATCGACCATCCGGATGGCCTCAAAGGTGGCGGAAAAGTCTTTGAAGTCACCTTGCAAGATAACAATGGGTGTGTGGACGGTGATACCGCACGGTTTGAAGTTCCAGAGGATTTTCAAGCGTATACCAACACGCCATTTATCAGTGTTCGCTTCTTGAATTTTGATACTGCAGAAACCTTTGATGGCGGTGAAGAAGTGTTTGGTAAACCGGCTTCCGTATTTACGTGCGATGCGTTACAAGAGACTTCCGCTATTTATCTTCAAACCGACCCTGGAGATTTTCTTTTTGACCGCTACGGTCGGACCCTCGCGTGGGTGTGGATTGAAGTCGACGGAAATATCGAACTCCTTAATTATCACGTTGTCCGGGCGGGCCTCGGCGAAGTGATGTATTTATACGGAGCGGGTGAAACCGACACGACCGTCGTGGATGGGTTAACCTACACTGAATGGATGTACGAAGCTGAACGCTTGGCTGAAAACGAATCCCTTGGGATTCATGGCGACTTACTGGATTATTACTGGGATTACGAGAACGATGCGCCCAATCCGTACACGTGGCCTTAGGAGTATGTATGATTAAAACGATTAAAAACTGGATTGAATCTGCCGAAACCATTGTTATTCACCGGCATCATGAACCCGATTATGATGCCTTAGGATCACAGTGGGGACTTAAGTATTTAATTGAAGATAATTATCCTGGAAAAAAAGTATACGTTTTGGGTTTAAATAATCATCTCAATGCTTTACCGCCCATGGATGAAGTGGCAGACACCATTTTTGGGGACGCCTTAGGGATTGTGGTGGACGTATCACAAACGCACCGCGTGGACGATGCGCGTGTTTTAAAAACACCTAAAAAAATTGTCATCGATCACCATCAAAATCCATCTGATTTTGCGGATCTTTTTTATCATCAACCTCAGTCGATCGCCGCCGCTGAAGTCATTACACTTTTAGCCTTAGAACTTGGTTGGAAAATTACACACCGTAGCGCCCATGCTTTGATGCTTGGCATCATTTCTGACAGTGGCCGTTTCTTGTATAAAGGTGTCACAGACAAAACATTTGAAGCTGCCAACATCTTAATGAAAACAGGACTGGATTTAAATGCGATGTATGAATCCATGTATACAGATTCATTGAGTTATAAACGCTTGAGAGGGTACGCCTTAAGACAATTTCAAGTTCTAAAAAGTGGCGTTGCCATTTTAAGAAATGGCAAAGAAATTAAAGAGCGTTACGGGGTCAGCGAGTTCACGGTATCCAGAGGACTCGTGAATGTGATGGGCCAACTTGAAGGGGTAGAAATGTGGGTTAATTTCACCGAAACCGACTCCGGAGAGGTTCTTGTCGAACTGAGAAGCCGGGACGTACCAGTGAATGATGTCGCCCTCAAATATGGCGGGGGTGGTCATTTACTCGCTGCCGGATGTATATTAAAAAATTGGAACGATAGCCACCAACTGATTCACGATTTAGAAAGGAAACTCGCATGAGTGAACTTCAACCGAAATACAAAGAATTACTCGATATCATAAAGGCCCATGAAACCATAATTATCATTCCCCACGCCCGTCCCGATGGCGATTGCCTCGGCAGTGCCTTGGGGTTAAAAGATATCATCACAACCAGTTATCCCGAGAAAAAAGTTTTTGCAATCGGCGATGAAACTGGCTACTTAAAATTTTTGGGTCAACTTGATGTCATTGAAGATGATGTGTTCAAGGAGGCTTTGGTGATTGCGGTCGATACCGCCAATCAAGAACGCTTGGCCGATCAACGATACACGCTCGGCAAAACCTTAGTTAAAATCGATCATCACATTAATATTGATTCGTATGGGGATTTAGAGATTGTCGACACCACTTCTCCAGCTGCCGCGCAGATGATTATGGACTTTTATACCATCAATGAGTCCAAACTAAATATGACCGCCCACGGGGCTCAAGCATTATTTACTGGAATCTTAACGGACACGGGTCGGTTCAAATACGATGGGGTGAGTCAAAGGACTTTTCTTTCGGTTGCGAAGTTATATGAGAATGGCCTCGACCCAAAGCCGGTCTATGAGGCCTTAGAAGTCATGAGTGAATCATTGATTCGCTTTAGAGGATATGTGTTACTCAATTATCAAAAAACAGATGATGGTGTGGCCTACATTAAAATCACGAAAGATTTGTGTGATGAATTTAAAGTCACTACCGAAGAAGCATCCAGTTTAGTGAATGAACTCTCGCATTTTGAAGATGCTCCCATATGGGTCCTTTTCAATGAGTATGAAGAAGAAAAAGTTGTAAGGGCTAGAATTCGCAGTAAAGGACCAAACATCTCAGTCACCGCCAATGGGTTTAATGGCGGGGGCCATGCGAAAGCCAGTGGGGCTAACTTAGGGACCTGGGAAGTTGCGGATGAATTGTTAAAAGCCTTGAATGAAGTTGCTAAAACTTATAAATCAGAACAAAAATAGAGCCTTATGCTCTATTTTTTTTATGTTAAAGTTTGTTAATAAACCGGCATATGGCTGTTAAGCACCCGTAAATTTTGAGCCCTCGTGATAAAATGAAATCGATTGAATCTCATCCTATTTAAGGAGTCATTATGGCGCGCATATTAGTCGTTGAAGATGAACCCAGTATTCAAAAAATGGTGGCCTATGACATCAAAGAGTTGGGCCATGAAGTAGACGTAACTAGCAATGGGTCTGAGGGGTTGCAAAAAGCGATGAATACGAGTTATGACATCATCCTTTTGGACTTAATGTTACCGGGCATGAGTGGGTTGGAGATTGCTCAAATCTTAAGAAAGAATAATCACAGTGCGCATATCATTATGCTCACTGCCATGGATGAAGAATACCAAAAAATTGAAGGCTTCGAACAAGGCGCCGATGACTACATCACAAAGCCTTTTTCACCCCGTGAACTCACGGCTCGGATCAAAGCCGTCTTAAGGCGACGGAATAATGAAAACAACGAAGAGATACTCATGCATCAAAACATCAAGCTCAACACATTAAGTTACGAAGCTTTTATCGAAGACCATCCGTTGAATCTCACCCTCAAAGAATTTGAACTACTTCAATACTTGATTCGTAATAAAGGGGTCGTGGTTTCAAGAGATCAACTCCTCAGAAAACTTTGGGGTTACAGTTACGATGGAGATACCAGGGTCGTCGATGTGCATATCTTTAAACTGAGAGAGAAAATGGATCCTCACGCGGAGATGATTAAAACCGTCCGTGGGATTGGCTATAAATTGGTCTAAATTTACTTAATCTTAACGAGAAAAAAACATTCATGAAACGTTGAAGTTTTACAATTTGATAGATAAATAAAAAATATCTATCTGGAGGATTCATTTGAAAAAATTAACATTAGTTGCAGTTACCTTATTAGCAGTCTTAACGCTTGCCGCATGTGGCGGAGGCGATGCACCAATCAATGTGTACACACGCGACACTACTTCAGGAACCCGTGCTGGATTCTTTGGAGGCATTGGCTATGGAGATGCCGCAGAAGATGACAGCTTACTCGTTGAGGGATTTGTTACCGCGGATAACGATGCACAGTTTAGCGCGATGCAAACCGACCTTGATGGGATTGGTTATGTATCCTTATATACTTATGTATCAAACCCAACAGCTGTTAAAGGTTTAGCATTTAACGGCGTTGAACCCTCATTAGAAACAGCGGCCGATGGGTCATATGAATTAACTCGTCCATTCAACTACATCTTAAGAACCGAATGGGCGAGCGATCGTGACCAAGAAATTGCTGAAGCTTTTGTCGCATTTATGCTTTCCATTGATGGAGGCGATATCATCGCAGATGAAGGTGCAGCACCCATGGCTACAGCAACCTACACGTGGGACAGTGTTTCTGGTGATTATCCAGTATGTTCAACAGACAATAGTGATTTCACTTTAAGATTCCGTGGATCCGATTCCGTTCAAGGAATTGCTGAAGCATTAGCTGCAGCATTTAGCCCCGAATGTGGAAATGTTGTCACTGACAATAACCACACTGG
>CBFHLD010000002.1:0-2502 GCA_965656585.1 Candidatus Izemoplasmataceae bacterium
TCCGGGGGAATCACCGTAATGGCGTCAAAGGCTTTTTGAGCTTCCGCAATTTTTCGGTTGAATGTATTCAGTTCATCTTGAATATGCTTAAGCGCATTTTCTTTTTCTTTTTCTAAGGCTTTTAAAGCCGCTTGTAAGGTTTCGTTTTTAAACGCATTGCGGTCTAAGAGGTTATAAAGGGCGGGGAAAATACCACCCACGAGATAACTGATGACTAAGTGAATGTTAATCAAGCCAAATAAGACTAGAAAGAACGGGCCTGAGTCAGTAAAAAAGACAATCGATGCATACACCAATAAAATCGTCGCAAATAACGTTAAGAGTAACCCATAAAAGAGGGCTCCCGTTAAATACCAATCTGGGACTTTATACGGTTTATATCCGAGCACAAACCATAGATTAACGAGCACACCTATCAATAAGCTGACCATCAGTGAATCCCAAGCGTTTTGAAAAAAATCTGAGGCAATAATAAATACGATTGCCCCCAAAAGTGTCACAAGGGTTTGCATGACGATGAAGCTTTTCGCTTCTAATCCTTTTAAGTATTCGTATTCAATGACCGCTTTTTTGACAAAAAAAGTCTCATTGATTTCTTGCGTTTTTTTGCGTTCCACTTCTTTTTTTTCGTATTCAAGATCTTGCAAGGTGTCAGCAAACTTAAGAAGGGTGCGCAGTTCAGATATGATCGGATTCATGCGTGTCTCCTCTGGTCAATACGAGTGGTCTCTTACATCTATCATAACAGCATCTTCACCGCTTTAAAGATAATGGGTGAATGAAAAGAAAAAGACTTCAATTAAATGGAGCAGGTGAGGGGAATTGAACCCCCGACTCCGCCTTGGCAAGGCGACGTTTTACCACTAAACCACACCTGCATTTAACTTAAAGTCTAAGACTAATATACCACTCTTCGTGGCATCTTGTAAAGATGGAAACTGATTGGTGCGGGTGACAGGAATCGAACCTGCACTCCGAAGAACTAGATCCTAAATCTAGCGCGTCTGCCAGTTCCGCCACACCCGCATTCATTGGCTGGGCTGGATGGATTCGAACCATCGATGTCGGAGTCAAAGTCCGATGCCTTAACCACTTGGCGACAGCCCAATATCATGTTGGGGCGACTGAAGGGAATCGAACCCTCGAATGCCGGAGCCACAATCCGGAGCGTTAACCACTTCGCCACAGCCGCCATGTTATGGGAATTTAAAGCGCAAATACAATTTTATAGGTCAAGGTGCTAAATGTCAAGATATGCTGCACTTGAAAGGGTCTTTTTGTGGTGCTATTATGTTAACACACTCTTAACAAAGAAGGCGCCATGCGAAGACATTTATCGTACTTACTCATTTTTTCACTCATCATGCTCTATTTTGAAACAATCCTCCACGTCCATGTGATGGGACTTTCTTTTGACTGGCGCTACATCCGTGTCGCGGCTTTTTCGGTGGGGTATGCTTCGTTTCTTTGGGCCGTCGTAAGGATCTTTAAGCCCCAAAGAGCAATGCGCGTGTTTGGGGCATTGATTGGAATCATCACCTTCTTGTTTTTATCCCTGGATGTCTATTATCAAATCATGGGGGACTTTTACAGTATCTTTATGAGCGGGGATGTATTACTTGGGATCACCTTTATTGGCCGGTTTTTCACCAACTTAGAGTTTTATCACTTGCTTTACTTAATCCCAATTACTTTATTTATTTTAAAATCCCAAAACATCAAAATCTTAAAATACAAAAGTGTGCTTGAACCCGTGCTTATTGTGTCATTTGCCTTTTTATGGATCGTCATTGGCCTTTGGATGATTAATCCTAATCCAATATTTGCCAGCGACAGTCCCTTTAATTATTCCGAACGTGATATTTATGAAAAACGCCCTTCGGCCTATCAAGTCATTGAAGAATTTGGCGTTTTAACCTATTTGCGCTTAGACATTCAAAATCTGAATGATGAGCCCGTTGATTCCAATGAAGCATTAGATGCATTCTTAGAAACACGCACGCCCTATGAAGTGAATGATATGACCGGACTTTTAGAAGGTAAAAGTGTCATTTATATCTTAGCTGAAAGCTTTGATGAAATGGCCATACACCCCGAAGTCACGCCTGTTTTAACGCAACTTTTTGAACGCGGGATGGTCTTTGATAACTACTATGCGCCACATTACTACCGCAATACTGCGGATACTGAATTCATGGTTCATACAGGATTTTACCCATCCCGGCAAGTTCCTTTATCCATGGAGCGGTTCCAAGAAAATACCTTCACTGAAACACTTCCCCGGTTACTGCGGGATAATTACCGGACGTATGCATATCACAACTACACCGATTATTTCTACCCACGTTCTGACTTCTTAAGTGATACGATTGGCTATGACGTGTATAAAGATGCGCTTGATTTAGGCTTATTGGATGAAGAAGTGTCGGTGGGCGGGCCACACCTTTGGCCCAGTGATAATGATTTATTTGAAGCCACGGTGAATGATTACATCAACGACGA
>CBFHLD010000002.1:2602-46610 GCA_965656585.1 Candidatus Izemoplasmataceae bacterium
TCGGTGGGCGGGCCACACCTTTGGCCCAGTGATAATGATTTATTTGAAGCCACGGTGAATGATTACATCAACGACGAATCATTCTTTACCTATTATTTAACGGTCAGTGGGCATATGGACTATAATCTTAATCATCCAATCGTTGCTAAAAATCTACCCGAGGTTATGAACCGCTTAAGCCCAGGTGACCCGGCCTTAGAAGACGAAGCACTTCTCGCGTATTATGCGGCCCAAATGGAACTGGAAATCATGGTCTCAAACATCCTTACCACACTCCAAGAAACCAACCGAATTGAAGATACTGTCCTCGTTTTAGCGTCGGATCATTATCCCTATGGCTTGGATGAAGAAAGTTTTGAAACGGCCGGTAAACCCTTAAATGAAATGGGCCTTGAAACCCATAACGTCCCGTTTGTGATTTACCATCCTGACCTTTCCCATCAACGTATCGATGATGTGTTTGCTAGTATTGATGTGACCCCAACCCTCGCCAATTTACTCGGTGTTTCATACGACTCTGAAAAACTCATGGGAAAAGATGTATTTGCAGCTGGGGATAATACAGTCCGTTTCCAAAACTCATCCATTTTAACGGAAGATTATTATTTTGATATTGAAGCGGTGGATCCCGCGGTTTCCATCGACCCAAGCATCAGTGAACAAGATATCATCTTAGCCTTCAATGAAATGATATTTATGCAAGACATTAATCACACGTTACTCGATACCGACTATCAAACACAAATCACGCCATAAAAAAATCGCCCCTTCTAAACGAAGGCGCGATTTTTATTTTTACCGGTAATACCAACTAACCCCAAATCCTTTTTTACCCACATGCACTCTAAATACAGGGCCTAAAAATACTGTTTCAGTGAATTCAATTTTGGGGAAAACCTCAATTAACTTGGCTTTCATTAGTTCGTATTGTTCTTTGGAGTTAACATCAATTAAACGGGCGACCAATGTTTTCTTGGGATCCGCATTTTTCTTTATCCGCTCAATCATATTTTCGGTGAGCTTTCCATACGTTCGGGCTTTTTCACCGAGGGCAAGTTTTCCATCTTCCATGACAATCATCGGCTTAATCCTTAAGGCCGTTCCAATCAAGGCTTGAGATTTGGAAAGTCTTCCACCTTTTTGAAGGGAAAACAAGTTTTCAACGTTGAACAGTAAGTCACTGCCATCGATGATTTCTTGCACGCCTGCGACAAACGCTTCTTCGCTTTTAGCGCTTTCTCTGACTTTCATTGCTTCTAAGAAAAGCATCGCATTCCCATACGCGGCGTTTCCTGTGTCAAAAACATGAATGTCTTCTTTTCTGGCATCATCATTGCGGGCAATGATCGCACTTTGATAGGTGCCTGATAAACTTTTAGAAAGTGTAAATACATAGACAATTTCAGCGCCCTTATCAAATTGTTTTTGATAGGCTTCGCTGAATTCAGTCGGTGCGGGTTGAGACGTTGTCAGCCCCGCTCCTGCATCTTGCTTGGCGTAAGTTTCTTCGGGTGTAATATCAAATTCTTTGTAAGTTTTATCGCCTTCGATGACATTTAATTGCACGACTTCGCAGTCGTATTTTTTGACGTATTCATCTTCGATGTAAACGGTAGAATCAATCACAAATTTTGCTTTTTTCATATTTAACCTCGTTTATAAAATTTGGTAAACAGCAATAAAGTGAAGCACTGAACCAGCTATGACAGATAGGTGCCATAAAAGGTGGGTGTAATGCCAATCTTTCTTCACGTGAGACAAGATATAAAATGATATCCCACCGGTATAAGCGATGCCTCCATACAAGATAAGGCTCATCACCATATCAGGAATGTTCGGCGTGAGTTCAGGGAGAATGAGCACAATCGACCAACCCATCAAGACATACATGATGATGTGCACTGCTTTAAACGCTTTTGGATAAAGGAGTTTTAAGATACCGCCAGTGACCGCAATCACCCATAGTCCAATGAGTAACGCATTGGCAAGTGGCGTATTAATGACGAGTAATACAAAGGGGGTATACGTCCCCGCAATCAACAAATAAATGGCAAATTGATCCAAACTTTTTAGTACGTTAAACCCACGTTCTGTGGGCATCTTGATCCCATGATGAAGCGTTGAAAACAAATAAAGCATAATTAAAGATACGCCATAAATGCTAATGACGGCGGTTTCAAAAACGGTATCGGCCCGAATGACGAGCAGCGTCAGTCCAACGATACCTAAGATAATACCGATACCGTGGGATACGGCGTTGGCGATTCGATCGCCTAAATGATCATGCATAATGTCTCCTTGTGTGTACACACGTAGCGTACCAATAATTACTCTATCTGTCAAGGTAATATAAAAGTCACGCCCAAGCGGGGGCGTGACTTAACTCTTCTTTATTATAGGGTACTTGTTCAAATTTGTCTTCGAAAATACGTTTCATTTTTTTGAGCTTCGGATAGGTCATGAGTTCTGGGAATTCCTCAAGCATTTTGAGAAAGACATGCTGCCATAAACGAAAGTCTTTAAACTTCGCGTAATGATCAAACGATCGGTGATTAATGGCCCAAGGTTTTAATCCTGCGTAATGAATCCCGTAGACTTTATCAATCCGTGGATACCCAGAGAAACTTGCATAGCGGATATCTAAGGTATGCCACTGACCACTCCACTTTTGAGTAAGGTATTGCATCTCTGGCCAGTTGAAGGTTTGAATTAAAGTTTGCGTGCTTGGCTCCTTTAAATCATCAACAATACTATCGTAGTCTTTTAGATTAGTATTAAAGACGAGCAGTGAGGTGTTCATCCCTAAATTCGACGGATCATCGATCACCCGGTCCGTGATTGTTTTGGGGATGGTTTTACCCTTGAGATACTCGGCATAGATATCATGCCAGTGCCAGGTCCCTGTGGTTAAAATCTCGTCCGTAATCACATACTGATGATCTTTAATCATCGTAGTATGTGATTCTCGTTCATTCAAGATGGCACTTGGAGAATGGGCTTTACTCAGTTCCGCGTAATTTCTCAGCGGTAAGATGTCACTATCGGCGAGTAGAAACTTACTGCCTAAAGGCGTCAAATCATCATAGTATTTCAACACTTCAAACCGGGTAAATAAATCACTGCGGTCTTGGCGCCCTTTGCGGTTATCGTGCTTGACCGATAATTTATCAATAACAATAACCTGGTCAAAAATGATCTCTAAATAACTGCGTGCATCCTTAGAAATCTCATCGGTCACAAAACACACAATGTCTTTGATGCCTTGTTTTTTTAAAGCATATCCAAAGACTAATGCCCCTGGGACAAAGAAGTCATTCCGCATTAAAAACGTTGCATAAATCATAGCTTTGAAACCACACTTTCAAGGACTTTTTCTGCCCGTAAATTCGATATCTTTAATCTTTCTTTTAACTCTTTCATCCAACGCATTACATCCGGTTCTTGACTTTCACTCATTGACTTTGAAATGAGGCCAATCACTTCACTGTGATGAAAGGTGTGAATCTTTGGGTCACATTGCTCAAGGATTTCGCGCGTAATGGACTCAATGGAATAAAGATCAAAGCGCCTTAAATTCATCGATAGGTGGTGGCGGGTTTTACTCAGACTAAAAACCGTTGCGTCCAAACCCGGGTGTCCCCCACTCGATGCTCTTATTTTTCTAGCAATCTTGTTAAGGTTTGCATCATCGTGAGTCTCAAATTCTAAATTATAGGCAAGCAGTGGTTCACGCCAACCAATGGCCACACACCCCGTTTTTAGACCCGTTTTGATATCGCCAAAATCACAGGGATTTTCATTTTTTAAAAAGCGCGTTTTTAATGCTTCAAATCCCCCTTTTCGGATGGTTTTAAGGGATCTATTATCCACTTTAAGTGCACTTTTTTCATACAGTATGACCGGCATCAAGGTTCCGACTTTTTGGGCCCAAGTATGAATGGCTTTAAGCGGGTCAAAAGTTTTATCTAAAGGAACAAACGGAATAACATCTACCCCTCCCATCCGATAATGAAGTCCCTCGTGGTAATTCATATCCACGTGCTTGGTAACTTCTTGAACCAATTGAAAAATCGCATCCATCACCGTTTGAATAGGACCTAAATAAGTGACGACTGATCGGCCATAGTGATGGTCGGATTCTGCTAGAATATAAAGCTGATTAAATGCCTTTTTATTGAGATAGTCTTTAAACCAATCATCGGATTTTAACGCCGATACATTGACCGCAGACCATACGAGATCTTGGGCCATTAAATGGACCTAAACATCACGTCTTTTTCACGCATGAAATCAATAATTTGTTTGGAGGAGATGACAATACCGACGTTTAAAAACGCATAACTGGTATTTTCAGCGGGGCCATCTTGCGTCATAATTTGTTTTTTCATACGCAAATCTAAATCGTGACTTCGAGTCGCTGATTGCATTCCATACACCACCCCTTGTTCATCAAACACGGGTCCGCCCGATTGACCTTTTATCCCTGGGGTAGACATTTCAAAGCCCATCACCCCATTTTGGTTTCCAATCTTCCGGGTGACCATGCCTTCTAAAGGGAAATATGGCGATTGGTGATGCCCTTCTTGAGTAAACCGAATATCATCTTTTACTTCGTCATACGCCACCGTGGTGTATTCCGAAAAAGGATATCCGAGTTTACAAAGCATCATGCCGGGTTCGACTTCGGTTTCTGAAAATAACGGATATTCATTCGTTAGCATTTCCACACCGCCTTCGATGTGGATGAGGGCTAAATCTAAGGTTTCATGCGTGATGAATTGGACTTTAGAAGGCGTCCCTTTAAACACGTTGTAAAACTGATTTTTAAATTGAATGGGCATGCCAGGTCTATACTTGTATTTTTCTTTAAGCTGATCGTTCGATAACTGACCAGAACCGAGGTCCGTTTTGTATTCGTTGTAGCGTTTATTTAACGCATTCGCCAGTTGAAAATTTTGGGCCACATGCTTGGCTGTTAATAACCACCCATCTTTATTTATGACAATCAAAGATGAGGCACTTTTGTGTACCTCTTTGGACCCATAGGTTCGGTGAATGGTTCTGAGTTGTTTGGTGAATGATGCACTGTCTTTAATCGCTTTGACAAACATAAATACATACTCCTCACTTCTTAGTATCGAGCTGGTAATCGAATAATGTAAACGTCGCGTTCGCTTCTTTATAAATTACATCTTGTTCGTGAATTAGCTTTGGAGACCGGGGGGCTTTAGAGATCACTTTTTTAAAGGGTTCAATGGACTTTGATGATTTAAGCATAATAATGATGAGATGTCCCTTAAATTTTAGTTGCTTGATCCAATGATAAAGGCGATTGGTTTCTTGGTTCAAGTCTTTTGGATAGAAATGAAACATTGAATTAAACAAAACAATATCTGGGGCTATTGGACTGATGTAGGTGTCGATGTCCTCAACGAACGCATCCAACTCTAACGATTCTTCTTGCGCTTTTTCTTTCAGTTGCTGGATGCCAACTTTCGAGATATCAATGCCTGACACTTTAAATCCTAATCGGGCGAGCGCCAGAGAATCACGCCCCTGTCCACACCCTAAATCAATGACATAGTTACCACGGTCGTACTGATCCATGTGGTGGATGAGTTCTTCGTAAGTTGGTCCAAAATAATTGGGTGTTTCGTAGTATTTATCATAGATGACCATTTTAACTCCTTATATGTAAACTCATCATAGCACAGCGGTCCATCTGCTATAAAAAAATTCACGGATTTGATCCGTGAATATGAGTGGCAGGGGTGACAGGATTCGAACCCGTACTAACGGTTTTGGAGACCGCTGTGCTACCATTGACACCACACCCCTAATTAAAGCGCTTAATCATTATAGCATAGCCCTGTGGGGCCTTGGCAAGAAAATCCCACAAAAAAAGCCTTGCTTGCGCAAGGCTTTTATTCAACGGGCGTTTCGTGAATGGTAATGATGAGGGTATCTTTCACACTGCCGTTACCGACCGATGCGGTCACAATCGCTTGACCTGGGGCTAACGCAGCTAAGTTACCTCCGTTATCTATGTAAACGACATCTAAATTTGAACTTGTCCAAAATAAATCGTACTGATTAAATTCACCGGATACAGATGCGGTTAAACGTCCAACATCCCCCACTTCATAAGTGAGTTCGGTGGGGACAATTTCAACCCGGCTGGTTTGACTGAAAAAGTCATTACCGAGTTCATACCCTAAATAGGCACTACCTAACGCGACAATCAATAAAAATAAAAGTAATAGTCCAGACCGATTTTTCGCTGGACTTGCTTGGGAAGAAGGTGTGGCTGGGTTCTTAGCTGCACCCGGTTTACCCCCAATGCTTTTTGCATTCGGTTCTTGACGTTTTGCGAGTGCGGGGTTTTGTGCTTTGGCTTCTTGGGAACTGGAAAATGGTTTAGCGGGAATCTTTTTACTCATAACACCCTCCTTATTCGCCCCTTATTATACCTTATATAGCATTAATCCCAAGAAATTTTACAAAATAGGTTCGATGTCGTAGCCGGTTTTCTTGAGTGATTTTTTAATTGTTTTAAAATCTGGAATATCTCCGTTATAATGCACTTCTTTATCTTTAAGTTCAATTTCAAAGCGTGTTAATCCAATCTCGTTCAATACCGTTTTAATGGTTTGAACACAGTGATCACATGTCATATTGGATACTTTAAACCCGTGCGACCAAGATAATCTTATTTCTGATAATTTGACGAACCGTAAACGCAATGCATTGAGCACAACCATGATCGATGAAAATCCCATCGCAATCGCCGCAACAACCATGGAAAGTCCGCCTAGAGCCGCTAAGGGAATCGCCACAATATTGTAAGAAAACGCCCACATGAAGTTTTGTTTGATATTTCTGAGCGTCGCTTTTGACATGTCCATCGCTTGTAAGACCTTATTCAGATCATGACTCATCAATGTGACATCACTCGAGTCAATTGCAACATCGGTTCCATAACCCATGGCAAAACCAATGTCTGCGGTTTTTAAAGCCGGGGCATCGTTCATTCCATCGCCCACAAATCCGACCACCGCATTGGATTGATAATGTTTAACCCAAGTGGCTTTATCTTGGGGTAAAACAGACGCATGAAATATGGATATGCCCGAATCCTGCGCTACTTTTTCAGCCACTTTTTCATGATCTCCGGTAATCATCACTGGCGTAATTCCTCGTTTTTTCATTTCTGCAATCACAGCCGGAGTTGTGGATTTAAGTGGATCTTCAAACGCAAACACACCGATGATCTCTCCGTTTTTGATGACAAAATTTAGCGTGTAAGCATTTGCCATCCATTCTTCTGAGATACGGGCAAACGGGTTGGTTAAATTTTGGCGTGACACATAAGCCATTGAGGATAGAATCACAGATATATCCCCCACCTTAGCTTCAACCCCTTGACCTGGTAAAATCGAAAAATCTTCCACAGGTTTGAGCTTCACATGGTTTGAGTGTGCGTAATCTAGAACGGCTTGAGCCAGTGGGTGCGTGGAGGCTTCTTCTACACTGGCGGCTAAAACAAGAGCCTCTTTGGACCCTTCAAATTTTTTAACAACAGGTTTCCCTTGCGTGAGCGTCCCAGTTTTATCAAACGCAACGACCGAGATGTGTGGGGCGATCTCAAAAAAGTCGCCCCCTTTATATAGGATGTGATTTTCAGCGGCTTTCCCATTCCCCACCAAAATTGAAGTGGGGGTCGCAAGACCTAAAGCACAGGGGCAACTGATGACTAAGATGGCTACACTCCGTGTGAAAGCCACTTGGAAATCCAGACCCAAGCCAGCCCACTGAATCAAGAAATTAAGAATCGCAATCGCGATAACAATAGGGACAAAAACACCTGATATTCGGTCCGCCAGACGTTCAATAGGAAGTTTTTCAGCACTCGCCTCTTCTACGGATGCGATGATGCCAGAAAGCATCGTATCTTTACCCACCCGGGTCACCTCTATGGTGAGGGGAGCGGATTGGTTGATCGTTGCCCCAATGACGGGCATGCCAGACTTTTTATCGACCGGCATGGATTCCCCTGTAAGCATCGATTCATCGACCGAACTAATGCCTTCAGTGATGACTCCATCCACCGGAATTTTTTCGGTTGCTTTCACATAGACCAAGTTGCCCACTTCAATCGACTCAAGGGATACCATTTCATATCCTTGATCCGTAACTTTACGCGCTTCTTTAGCTTCGAGTTTTAAAAGACCCACGAGTGCATCGGTCGTTTTTTCCTTGGCTTTATCTTCAAAGAAATTACCCAAGAGAACCATCGTCACAATCAAAGCACTGATTTCAAAGAAATATTCGGGATGCATCCGCGGGTTGACCGCATCACTGGCGAGTAAATAAATACTATAAAAATACGCACTACTCGTCCCTAAGACCACCAAGATATCCATTCCAAGAACTTTTTTCTTTAAACCATGATACGCCGATTTAAAAAAGTGACGGCCGATCCCAAACTGGACAATCGTGGCGATAATTAATTGAAAATATCCGTTCATTAATACCTGAGGGACAGGGACAAATGAAAACCAAGCTAGATGCCCAAACATCGCATACAGTAAAGGCGCAGATAAAAGAGCTGAAATCCAAAGCTCAATTTTAAGCTGTTTGGCGCGGCGAGCACTTTCTTTCAAATTATCTTCCAGGACAGGGTGGTAGCCCACAGATTTAATCGTATCAGCGATGGCGTTCAGCGAAGTTTTTGTTTCATCAAATTCTGTGATAACTTTCCCCGCACTCACGTTTACTTTAACGGTTGTATACGGGTTATCTTTGAAGCTATTTTCAATCGTTTTGGCACACATCGAACACGTCATGCCATCGACTTTTATAGTTTTTTTCATATCTATTTAAACCTCGTTGCGTATAATAGGATAAGTAGGGACTATAGTATATACAGTTCTTATACTTACAAGCAAATCATATTCTCAAGGAGTTTTTATGATCATCGATTCTTTAGACACCCTCGACAGTGAACTTAATAAACCACTTACCCTCGTTTTAGCGAAAACGCATCCTTGCAGTGTGTGTAAAAATACGCTCGATTATTTAAAAGCCCAAGTCCCTAAGCTTGATAAACTGAATATCGTCGAAATTTACATTGATGACCACGATGAATTTCGTGGGAAATTTATGATTTTCACCGTCCCCACCGTGATGGTCTATTCCGAAGGAAAAGAGCTATTAAGAGAATCCCGGTTCATCGATGCGCAGAAAATCAACCGACTCGTCGATATGTTTGAGGCGTAATATGAATATCGGATTGATTGCTCACGATAAAAAGAAAAAAGATATGATTGCCTTCTGTAAAGAACACATTCATATCTTAAAAAATCATCAATTATTTGCGACTGGAACGACGGGCTTGAAAATCACCGAAGCCACGAAGCTTAACGTTCACCGGTTTAAATCAGGACCTTTAGGTGGCGATCAAGAAATGGGCTCAAAGATTGCGAACGGAGAAATCGATATGCTTTTTTTCTTTAGAGATCCTCTAACGGCCCAACCGCATGAACCCGATGTATCTGCGTTGTTTAGGCTCTCGGATGTCTATCATATTCCGCTTGCCACGAACAACAAAACGGCAGCGTTCTTAATTGAATCCTTACGCGAGTAAGACGCCGGTAAAAATAACCCACGCTAAGATGCTTTTACCGAATAGTGAAAGCCATACATAGGCACGTTCACCGTAAATATAATCGGCCCACCGGCCGATTTTTTTATACTGTAAGTATTGGTTCAATGCAAACGCATTAAAAACCAAGAAGTAAAAAATAACACCCGGAATGACAAACCAGGGAAGTAAGGAAATATCCGTATTACCAAAGAGATAAATAAGAATTAACACCCACGGAACCATACCGGCAATCCAACCAAATATATACGGTTGCCAATCGGTTTTTTTGCGGTGGGGTGGGTTCATTTTTTCCATTAAAAGACCAAAAAGATTCATTAAAGCATTGATCACAAAAATGAGAATTAACGCTTCAATGGTTAAAAGGCCAAACATGGTCGTCAGTAAGACAATCATCACCGATGAACTCAGCGCATATTCATACCAACGATACGGATTAATCCCGTTCACAATGTTGCGCTGATATTTTTCTTTCATGGGGTAGGCAATGATGAAATGAAACATCGCACTAAGAAGTAAAAATGACGCCACCATCAAAGAAAATGGAAGCTCAAATAATTCTTGCGTACCTGGGAAATAAAGATCGCCTTCAGTTTCAAAGAAACGGGCGTAAATTTGAGGTCTAAAATCCCTAAAGACATCCACGGTTAACGCTAAGATAACCATCGCCGTCCCTTGGATTAAATGGAACAATCCCATCCAACGATTAAATGATAGGAGTTTATCGATTCTTTGCATGGTGGCCTCCTGTGAGGTCTAAATTTTTTGCTGCATTTTTTACGTAATTCCATCATACGTTATGTAAAGAGTAAACCTAAAGATAAACGCTTATTGGTTAGCGTTCGAACGCATAGATACCGTCAGATAAAAGACCCATCCAAAATACACAATCCAAACCACCCAGGTCCAAGTGCTTCGGCGCAAATAAGGAGGCTTTGTATCTGGTTTCCATATTAAAACCGTCACCCACAACCGGGCGATGATTTCAATGCTTAAAGCGATCGAAATCCAAAGCCAAAAATTCGTTATATCCATTAAATCCCATCACGGATGGGCTCAGATGCTTGTTCCATCTTGTTGCGGCCAATGATGCCACTGATTAAATGCATCACCCCGACGAGTTGATTACTAAACAGCGTAATCCCTCCGTAGATGGCTTGATAGAGGAATATGGTCGATGCCTGTTCGACTGTCTTTTTTTCGTTCAAAACGGGAAGTAATAAAATCAAATTGACAATGAAAAAAGCAAGCTGAATCACAATGACAACCACTGAAATGATCCTTATAAAGGGTAAAACCTCGAAGAAAGCATTTAACTCATCAGCCGTGACAAATGCTTCTTCTAACACCATCATGAAAAACCCAGGTAAACGGGCAATGATCAAAAAGAGTGCACTGGTTAAAACGACCCCGATACCTTGGAACACCAGGCCTAGAATCGTTAAGATTCTGACTGAAGTTGGAATCTTAGACATCTTTTGTTAACTTCACAGCGGTGCCATACGCAATGATTTCTGCGGCTCCGGCCATCACGCCCGAGGTTTGAATTTTAAAGCCTAAGACCGCATCGGCGCCCAAGTCATCCGCTTCTTTGAGTAAGCGTTCCGTGGCGAGTTTTCTTGCGCTTTCCATCATGTCAGAGTAACCTCTAATTTCACCGCCCACAATGCTCTTGAGACTTGCTCCAATGTCACGGCCAATGTTTTTAGTTTGGACGGTGGCCCCTTTGACGTACCCTAAAACGTCAGAGATTTTATACCCTGGGTAATGATTAATGGTTAACAATTCTTTTCGAGTAATCATTTGAAATTCTCCTTATATTTTTTTTGTTCGCGTTTGAGATAAAAATTGAGTGCCCTTGGGATAATGCGGTGCGTCCATTTAAAAAGACTTGATGTATGAAGTGTTCGTTTATTTTTACGAATCGCTTTGATAATTTTGCGGGCGACATCATTGGCATCTTGAATGAGCCACGATTTATGTGGTTGCTTGGAAGTTTCAAAAAAACCGGTATTGACTGCCACAGGATATACTCTTAAAAGCTTCGTATCATCTTCCCAGCTGATGGCTTTAAAATACCCATCCAAGAAAGCTTTGGTGCTCGCATACATCGCGTAACCCGGGAGTGGCCAAAACGCCATCGCCGATAACATCACAACAAAATGAACATCTCTATATTTCATTTTCGCAAACTGATACTGTTCAATGACTGAGTACGCATTGGTCTGCATAATCGCTTCAAATGTGCTCCGGTTGAAGCCGTTTTTTTCATAGGCGGCATACCCTGCGTTCGCCACAAAAATATCTACCTGCTCGGGTAACTCTTGGACCCAAGTCATATGGCTTTTAGGATCGGACAAATCCACAGGTATTTTGGTTAAATTGGGATGCTCGAATGCAAAGGAATCTTTAGGGTGATAGATCCCAATGACATTGGCGCGGTCTACCCACGCTTGGAGTAAGGCGTTTCCAATGCCAGAACTGGCACCTGTAATCACAATGGTTTTCATTATTTTCCCCGCTTTAATTATAGCAAATAAAAACGTCTCATGCAGAGACGTTTTTAGATATTGCGGCTAAGCGTTTATGCATTGGGGGGTGCGAATAATAAACCGTCGTATAGGCTGGATGCGGATTTAAATCCGAAAGGGATTCTTTCGCCAGCTTACGGAGTGCTCTGTCCATCGGATCAGGTCCGAGTAAAGAAACACTATACGCATCGGCTCGGTATTCGGCCCAACGTGATAAAGCCATCGTTGGAAGTGACAATAAAATGTCTAAAGGCGCGATTAAGATTCCAAACAAGATGACCCCAAATCCTAAGAAGATGCCTTCAAATCCAAACGCTGTGTATAAACTTTCGGTGGTCAGAATGAGATAAAACAAAAACACATACAAGAAGATTTCAATCGCTTGTTGGATAAACATTCTAGGTACGTCTTTGTGTTTGCCATGTGCAAACTCATGGGCTAAGACCGCTAAAATTTCATCTTCTTCCATCTTATCAATCAGCGTATCAAATAAGACAATTTCTTTTTGTTTCCCAAAGCCTGAGAAAAAGGCGTTGAGCCGGGTCGAACGTTTCGACGCATCCATCTTAGAAATGGCTTTAACTTTGAAGCCAATATCATTTGCGAGTTTTTCAATGGAGGTTTTTAGTGATCCGTCTTCTAAGGGTTCAATCTTATTGAAGATCTTCACAAATACCGCAGTATATAAATAGGAGATGAGCGCAAAAATCGTCATTAAACTCGCCCAGGCAATCAAGATAAATCCGAAGAGATTATCTTGGAACGCTTGATATAAAAAGTAAAGCCCTGTAATTAATCCACCGCCTAAGACAATAGTTAATAATAATTGTTTGATCTTGTCCGTCACAAACGTTTTTTTCGTCGTTTTATTAAATCCAAAATCTTCTTCGATTTTAAAGGTCCGATAATAGCTAAAGCCAATGCCAAGGATAAACTGGATGAGCTGATAAATGCCTAAGAAAACTAGAACCGTTAAAAGCTCACTTGAAATGGCATTCGCCCAACCAAAGATGACTTGAATGAGAGCCCCATTAAATAACAATAACGCCAAGGTAAGGGCAAGTGATGCACCTTTTGTAATCCAGCCAAACCGAGAATTGACACGGTTATAGTTGACCCATTTTTGATATCGCTTCTCATCAAAAATGTCCGATACATTTTCCGGGATGGGTTGGCTTTTAATACGTTCATTTAAAATTTTTAGTGTGGCTTCAAAGCCAAAGGTTACAAGCAAAACACTAATGACTAAAATATCCATTTAATCCTCCTGATTGGAAAGCACTCCCGCAATTGGAATCAACAAAAAGACAAGCCATGCGATTTCATAGATTCGGAATACTTCTCCCATAAGTATGAAAAGTATAACACTGATGAATGGGGTGTAAGAAACGAATGGAACTTCTTCTTTATCGATAAACTGTGAATAGAGTAAGACACTCACGGGAATCAATAAGAATAGTAGCCACGCAGGATGCCACGCCCCAGTCGTAAATCCGATGGCAAGATAAATCCCGGTAAGGCTTAACGTAAAGGCTGCTCCTAGTGCAAATTTTTTGACATTCATCGCTTTGATTTTGGGCCAACTTTGATACAAAATCAGCGGCACAAAACCTAAAAATATAAGATTATAAAACGGATTAGGATCTTGCAGATAAAGAACTACATATAGACCTGGAATAATCAATCCCAAGGCAAACATGAGATATTTGAAGGGGCGATTTTCGGCTAAAATAGCAAGCGGGAAAATCAATGTATAGCCTACCCATGCGACCGTCCATAAATTAAACGCAAACCCTAAAATGAAAAAGGTTATGGTAAAGACAAAAGGAGACAAAGCAACCAAACGTTCAGCCCCTTTCGTACTCAGCCCAATGGCACTCATCGGAATCAATAAGAAAAAGAGCCAAGAATAGGCGAACCCTTCCAGTAAAAATCCTACCACGAAAAATAAAATGGTTGCGATGAATGGACTCAAGGCGATCCATTTATCTCGTTGGTTTTTGAGTGTTTTTTCACGCATGGGGATTTGCGATACGATGGATTTGATGGTGCCTAATGAGGCAATGTATTCGGATTCCATTTCACCGTTTGTCACGGCTTCTGAAATCATTGATTCATAATCAGTCAGTATTTCATTGGCTTCATTTTTGGAGAAGCCTTTTTCATTCAATTCTGATTTTAATAGCGTTAAAAATTTCGATTTATTCATGGTGACCTCCTAATATTTCATTCACCGCAACCGTAAAGGTATGCCATTCTTCTTTTTCTTCTTTCAAAAAGGTAATGCCAGAATCTGTAAGCTGATAGATCTTTTTGGGAGCTCCCGCATCTCCGAGTTTTTTATCAAACACTAAGTAGCCTTGTTCAATGAGACGTCTAAGCCTGGGGTAAATGGTATTTTCATTCACATCAAGCGTGCCTTTAAGGACTTTAGTGATTTGATAGACGGTGGTGTAGTCTTGACTTACAAGGGATAACACACACACGTCGATGATGCCTTTTTTAAACTGTGTATTCATGCAAGCCTCCTATTTATTGTGTATCACACAATTAATATATATGAGTTTGTTATTTATGTCAAATAAAAACGGATAACCGAAGTTATCCGTGAATCTGTTAAAGTTCTTTTTTGGCTTTAAACCGGTCGTATACGTGAGACATAAAGGCGAGTAAGAACCCAGCGATGAAAACACCGATTGCAATAAAAATGGGTCCCAGCGTGAGGTCAAATGATTCGGGCCATATCTGATAGATTGATCCGATCAGTAATCCAATAATCGCAAAATACGTGATTTGATAAAAGTTTTTAAGGAGATATGTAATTAAGCGGGTAGCCCCGACCAATCCGAGTAACATTCCACCGAATAAAACGATTAAGATGGGAATGTTAAAGGTAGATAAAGCATTGACGAATGTCGGGTACATCCCAATCGCCAGTTGGACCATGGATCCAGAAACCCCTGGAACAATCGCCGTTGCACTCGCCACAAGCCCGGTGATAAAGATTAAGAAACTATTGCCGAGCGTTAATACCGTAATAGGTTCAGCATCAATGTCCGTATTAACGATTAAGTTAAGACCGACTAAAAATCCTAAACTTAAGCTGAATGCTAAAAAGGTCCCTACGGTGAATCGTTGATCGTCACTTTCTGTAGTCTTTTTAATAATGATGGGTAAACTCCCCACGATCAATCCCATAAAGAATATACGCATAAAAGCTGGATAATTCTCAAGGAGTGTTTCCATAAGCCCTGCGAGGGTAAAAAGTGCTAGGAAGTTTCCCCCATAAAGCGTCAGTAAAAAGATCAACGCGGCCATCCACCCCGCTTTACGACGGATGAGGGTATCGACACTTAAGACTAAGCGGTCATACACTTTAATAATAACGGCAACGGTCCCACTGGAAACCCCAGGGATGATTGCCGCAATCCCCATGAAATATCCACCTAAAAGGAGTTTTATATCAAACTTATTTTTCATTGGTATCCTCAATTTGTAAGATGATTTCATTGCGTCTTAAAAAGCCAGGAGTCATCGGCGCGTTATATCTGGCAATGAGGGGGGCCTTGGTTGGCCTATATCCTTTTTTCTCACACCAAGCTTCCAACATTTGAATCTGCATATTGATTTTTTCTGTGCTTGAGCGACCACTAAAGCGAACCACCGCACTTAAATTCAATTGATATTCTTTAATTTCCTCTTGATCATCCATCGGCATGGGCGCGTCACTTTTTTTAACCATGTGTAACGGTAAAACAAATTCCATGGTGGATGATTCGGTATCGTTTAACACCGGGATCGTCATGGGCATTTTTTCTTTAGATTGATTGCGGCCACTGATAAACGAAAAAAGCCGGCCGAACCCACTGCCTCTAAGCGTATTATCGGGTGTGGCTACACTCACAAAAGGCGCATATCGCCGGAGTTCAAATGCCCCATCTTTTTCAATGACATCATAGTGTGGTTCTTGATATTTTCCCATGTTTTCACCTTTTGGCTTGTATTATACCTTATCTTCCCACTATTGAAGTTGGTTTAACCATAAAAAAACAAGGCCCAAAGGCCTTGCATATGAGTATGATGGCGGAGCAGGAGAGATTCGAACTCTCGCGCCGGTTTCCCGACCTATGCCCTTAGCAGGGGCACCTCTTCAGCCTCTTGAGTACTGCTCCAATGATAGCTTAAATAGTTTAGTATATTTAAGCATCAGTGTCAATTGCCTAAAGGCCGACATTTTCTTTCAGCATCGTCAGTTGAAGTCTGGACCGTTTAAGATCCACATCCACCACATACACATCAACAATTTGGCCGACTTTAACGACGTCTAAAGGATGTTTGACATACCGGTTTGCAAGTTGAGAAATATGGACGAGTCCGTCCGTTTTAACGCCACAATCCACGAATGCCCCAAAATCCACAATGTTGCGAATCGTTCCTTGCAGTTGATCGCCTTTTTTGAGGTCTTCTAAATGCTTGATCCCTTTTTTAAGGAGGGGTTTAGGCAAATCATCCCGGATATCTCTGAGGGGTCTTTGAAGACTATCGATGATATCTTCAAGTGTTAATCTTCCGATGGCTAAAGCTTCCACCGTTTCACTTAGATCAAGACGCTCTAAAGCTTCTTTCATCGCGGGTGTCCCAATGTCTTTCACAGTGAGACCCACCCTCTCTAATAACGCTTCGGTCGCTGGATAGCTTTCGGGGTGAATCCCGGTTTGATCGAGTGGATTTTGACCTCCGGAGACTCTTAAAAATCCGATGGCTTGTTCAAATGATTTAGGCCCAATGCCTTTCACTTTTTTAAGAGCTTTGCGGGACGTAAACGCCCCGATTTCATCACGCATCGCAACGAGATTTTCGGCCATTTTGGAAGAAAGCCCTGCGACATAGGTTAGGAGCGGTGCACTGGCCGTATTCACGTTCACCCCCACTTGGTTCACCGCACTTTCCACCACTTCAGTGAGTGAACTGGAAAGTTTACTGACCGTTACGTCGTGTTGGTATTGACCGACCCCTAAACTTTTAGGGTCGATTTTAACGAGTTCAGCCAGGGGATCTTGAAGGCGTCTGGCGATACTGATCGCACTGCGCTCTTCCACGTTTAAATCTGGGAATTCATGTTGGGCTAAGGGTGATGCTGAATAGACACTGGCTCCGGCTTCGGAGACAATCGCATACGCCACATCTAAATCACTTTCTTGAATAAACTCGCCGATAAACGTTTCAGTTTCCCTTGAAGCTGTCCCATTGCCGATGGCGATCGTATCAACGTGGTATGTCTGAATCAAAGAAGTGAGTAATTCTTTGGCCGCCTCAATGCGGCCTGGGGGAACATTTTCCCCTTTAAATTTTTGATGAGGATACATCACATCTTTTTTTAGTAGGCGTCCTAAAGCATCAACCACCGCTACTTTACATCCCGTCCTAAACGCGGGATCAACGCCTAAAATGGTTTGACTTTTTAATGGCGGTTGCATTAATAATTGATAGAGGTTTTCGCCAAACACATGAATGGCTTGGGTTTCAGCGGTTTCGGATAAATGACTGCGAATTTCTCGTTCGATACTTGGTTTAATCAAGCGTTTATATCCGTCTTCCAATGCACTGATTAATAAAGCACGTGACGGATGATCGGACGTTGGAATCAACCGGTGAATCATTTGTTTTAAAAGTTCATCGTCATCGACCCGAATGCCAACGGTGAGAATTTTTTCTTTTTCTCCGCGGTTAATCGCGAGCACACGAAACGGTTTTAAAGATGCGATGAGGGCATCATACTCATAGTAATCACGGTACACTTCTTTTTCATCGGTTGCGGTCTTTTTCTTTTTGATGACGATTCGACCGGTCCGCTCAAAAAACTGGCGTGTGGCCAAACGGTTTTTGGGGTTGTCACTATACGTTTCAGCCACGATATCCATGGCCCCCGCTAAAGCCTCATCCACCGTCGAGACTGCTTCATTTAAAAAGCTTTTTGCCATCACGCGAGGGTCATCACCTGTGAGGGTTAATAGATGATTCGCAAGCGGCTCTAACCCTTTCTTGATGGCTTCGGTGGCTTTGGTTTTTTTCTTTTCTTTATAAGGCCGGTATAAATCTTCGACTTCCACAAGTTTGGTCGCAGCTAAAATGTCGGCTTTCAGAGTTTCATTCATCATCCCGCGTTCTTCGATGAGCCTTATGACATCACTTTTACGGTCTTCTAATTTCTTTTTGGTTTCATATTCGTGTGCAATGGCACGAATCGTGGTTTCGTCTAAATCGCCCGTTTGTTCTTTGCGGTACCGAGCAATAAAAGGGACCGTATTTTCCTCAAGCAAGGAAAGTACGGTCGCAATGGTTTGGGCATTCAGTTTTAAACTTTGAGTTAAACTCTCGATGAGACTTTTATCCATGGTTTTCTCCTAAGGGGTGTACGTGCCAGCATTTAAATCATCAATCAAATCAAGAATCGGAGTCGTCCCCACTTTTTGATCAATAATCTGACCATCTAAATAAACCGTCACTGTCGGAGTCCCCGAAATTTGGACGGGTGAGAATTGCTCTGAACTCCTTAGATCAGGATCGTTCACATCGGCTAAAAGCACCGGAATATTATTGGGATTAGAGGCCGCAAAGCCTAAGATATCATCTTGGATCTCCGTGCAAAAACTACACGTTTCTGAGTAGTGATATAGCACCATATATCCATCCTCTGGCACTTGCGTGGAGTAGGTCAACCAGTTGCCCACATGAACCATTTCGGGGTCATCATAATCATACGATTCACTGAATAGATTGACGAGTCCTAAGACACCGACAAGACCGATAAAAACAATCGATAGTATGACAATCCAATTGGGTTGTTTATTCATATATTTCTCCTTCAATTAATTCGAATTCAAACGTGTTATTTTCTAAAGCTTCAAGTAATTCTAATATCTCACCGGCCGAATAGACCGTGTATGTGATTTCTTCCCCACTGAGAAAGAACACAGTCGGTTGACGGTTGATCGTAAGCGGTCTAATCCCCATCACCGTACGTTCATTCACAAGGATTAATTCAATTCCCTCATCGTTGGTTTTTCCGTATTCAAAGAGGGCTTCATTGACGATCTTGCATCCGGCACAATCGGTGCCGAAAAAGTCGCGATTATAATAATATACCATGGATATGGATTCATCATCATCTAAGCTGGCAAGGTCGGCCCAATCGGTTAAGGCTTCAAAATCATTATACCCATAATCCCCATAAGTCGACGGTCCACATCCAGCCAATAATAATACCAATAATAGACTAAGTCGTTTCACCCGTCACCACCGCCACAACATAATGATCACTGTGAGAAATCGAAACAAGCACGGTATCTTCGCTTCGGTATTTAGACGTGATTACAGGACTTCCATCCTTTGTATTTAAAATGCTCACATCTTTAAAGGATACAGGTTTATCAAAGTGTTGATACGCTTTTTTATACGCTTCTTTCGCCGCAAAACGTCCTGCTAGAAATTCTTTTTTTCGTTTTTCGGATTGAAACGTTTCATACACTTTTTTTTCGTCTTCAGAAAGGATCCGGTTGACAAGTTGTTCACTCGGAGATTCAAACCGGTGAAGCTCTTCAATGTCAACGCCGAGTATGGGTCGCATGATAGCCCTCCATCGCCGAGACCGCTAAGGCTTCGATTTGTCTGAACCGGTGATTAAGTCCCGATTTAGTTATGCGTTTATTGAGATCAGTTTCCGCTTTTAACGAGAGTTCGATGAGTGATAATTCTGGATATTTTTTTCTCAATTCAATGGCCTCAATAAGGCCGGCGGGTAAATCATCAATGTCGCCAATATTTTCTAAGATCGCGATATTTTTAAGTTGTTTATCCGCCGCCATGATGGTTTTATTTTGATTGGCCAGTTCGATGTTCATGACCCGGGTTATGGAATTATAAAAATCGCGTTTGATCCGTTCATCTTCAAAGGTGAAAAGAGCGTTTCTAGCACCCACGGTTCTTAAGAAGTCGGCGATTTTTTCCGATTCTTTGATGTAAATAATGTAGAGTGATTGTCTACGTTTTAAGACTTTCGATGGTAAAAAAAGTGATTCAAGTAACTCTCTTATGTCTTCAGCAATCTTCGCATGATGGGTTTTGATTTCTAAGTGATAGGATGATGATTCTGGTGAGTTAAGTGACCCACTGGCTAAGAAAGCTCCTTTAATATAAGCGACTTTAGCTTCTTTCCGGGTGAGGATGACTTCATCGATACGCTCGGCAAAGACTTCGTTTTCCATGAGGCCAAGCTCATGGATCAAGACATCCGGTTCCGGTAAAATCAAGTAATGATATTTGAGTTGCGTCAACTTTTCATCGTCTTCATGATTAATCTCAATCGGCACATCATACATACTTTTAATGAGTGCCATAACCCGCCTTATGAGTCCCAGAGACACCGATTTAAACGTGAGTGTTTTACCATCATATTGTCCATTAATTGCAAAGAGCGCCGACAAAAAAGCGGGCGTTTCATACGGTTCTAATGCCGCTTGCAA
The DNA here is from genome assembly GCA_965656585.1 of Candidatus Izemoplasmataceae bacterium. Taxonomy (GTDB): domain Bacteria; phylum Bacillota_I; class Bacilli_A; order Izemoplasmatales; family Izemoplasmataceae; genus JAGYII01. The sequence goes on from CBFHLD010000002.1 coordinate 23,320, forward strand.
AAGTTCTTGTTTGACGGTTTGCGCAAAGGACATAGTGGCTCCTTAATTCAAGTGTTTTTGAGCTTCCAAATACTTCACCGCATTTTGTGCGGCAATCGCGCCATCGGCGGATGCCGTCACGATTTGACGAAGTTCTTTATCGATGACATCCCCAATCGCAAAAATGCCAGGAACGCTTGTTTCCATTTTTTCATTGGCTTCAATGAAGCCCCAGTCATTGGTAATGTTCAATTCTTTAACAAACTGCGTGTTGGGTAAATGCCCAATAAACATAAATACGGCGGAAGTCTCGAGGATTTCTTCTTCCCCTGTTTCCACGTTTTTAATCTTAATGGATTCGACAAAATTGTCGCCCATATATTCGGTCAATACATAGCCTAATTTCCACGAAATTCTTGGGTTAGCCTTTGCAATATCTATGGCGTGTTGATCGGCTCTAAATCCTTCTCTTCGGTGCACAATGGTGACATCAATATCCAGTGTCGTGAGATAGTTGGCTTCTTCCATCGCGGAATTACCACCGCCTAAAACCACGACGTGTTGGCCTTTATAAAAAGCCCCATCACACACGGCACAAAAGCTAATCCCGCGCACTAAATATTTTTCTTCATGGGTAGCATTGAGCCGTCTTGAGTCCATACCCGACGCAATGATAATCGTCTTAGCATCCACATGAGATCCGTCGTTTAGATGCACGCGTTTAAAGCCGTCTTCCACCGTGATATTTGCGACGTCACCGTATTGATATTCCACACCGGTGTTTTGTGTATGGGTAAACATTTCCATGGATAAATCCGGTCCTGAAATACGCCCACTGCCTGGCCAGTTATCCACTTCAAACGTCGTGGTCATCTTGCCGCCTGGGGCTCCTTTTTCGAGCATCACCGTTTTTAAATTGGCACGTTTAGCATAAATACCAGCGGTCATTCCGCCTGGTCCAGCGCCAATAATTAAACAATCGATCATGGTTACTCCTTAATCAGAACGTCTTGGTAATTGGGACGTTTAAAGACGGTACGGTTTAAGACTAAAATACCTACCCCTGCCAAGATGGAAAGAATCGATATGACTTGTGCAGTCCGGATTCCAGAGTCGCCAAAGTATAAGGAATCCGTGCGCATTGCTTCGATAAAGAATCGGCCGACCGAATACCAAATGAGGTATATGGCTACCATATCGCCGGAGCGAATGAGGCGGGTCCGTCTTAAGATGAGCATGATCGCAAAGCCCACCAAGTTCCACAAGGATTCATAAAGGAATGTTGGATGGTAATAGGCAAGTCCTGAGGGGCCTTGAAGATACATGTTATCCACGATAAAGTTAGGAATTCCAAATTGTTCCAAAAAAGCTCTTTGGGCATCTAAACTCAAATTCGGAGTCCCGTTTGTCGCTTGTCCAATGACAAACCCATGGGCTTCTTGATTGAAGAAATTCCCCCAGCGTCCTAACGCTTGAGCGACTAAAAATCCAGGGGCAACAAGATCGAGTACTTTAAGAAAATCAAGTTTCCGGTAACGGGTATAAACATACGCACTTACCACCGCCACAATGAACGCACCATGGATCGCAAGACCGCCTTCACGGAAGGCAAAGATACGGGCTAAATCCCCCGCATAACGGTCCCACTCAAAGGCTACATAATAAAGCCGTGCGCCCAAAATAGAAAGCGGTAAAATGATGATGATTCCATCGAGAATGTAATCGCCTTTGATGCCAATCTTTTCGCCTTCTTTGATGCCTAAATAAAGGGCAATTAAAACTCCCAGTAAGATAAACAGGGAGTAAAAATAAATGTCTAACGGGCCAATGCTAATACTGTTGTTTAAGGGGTCAAATACATGGGTCATGAGGGTCACCTACTTTTTGGATTTGTTTTGAATGTTTTTCGTTAAGTCATCGGCAAATTCTTGCGCCATGTTCGTACCTAAAAACTTTAGTCGTGCATTCATCGCGGCGACTTCCACAAGCGTCGGCACACTGCGAGCGGCTGTAATCGGGATTTTTACGGTTGTGACGTCGGTGTTAAAGAACCGTTCCGTTGATTCTTCCAATCCCAAGCGGTCATAATCCTCAGCCGCTTCAAAGGTTAAAAGGTCGACGACGACACGGATGGGTTTAGATTCTTTATACGCACTCGCTCCAAAAAGTTTCACCACATTGACGATCCCAATTCCCCGAATTTCTAAATATTTTCTTAGAATTTCTGGGGCCTCACCAATCACTTCGCCTTCGGTATTTTCATAAATATCGACCCTGTCATCAGCCACAAGTTGATGGCCACGACGAACGAGTTCTAAAGCGACCTCGGATTTCCCGATACCACTTTTCCCGCGGATTAAAACCCCCACCCCATTGATATCTACTAAGGTTCCGTGGATGCTAGTTCTGGGCGATAATTCACGGGCTAGATAATTCAGCGTGCTGGAAAATAAATCATTTGTACGTTGGTGGCTTTTTAAAACTGGAACTCCAAATTCATCTCCGAGGGTCTTAAATATTTCTGGGACCACCACATTCTTAGACAAGACAAAGGCCGGCGGTTTTTGTTCAAACATCATCCGGACACGAATCGTTTGATCTTCTTTGGATAGCCAATGGAAGAAGGTAATTTCTTTACTGCCAATCAGCTGAATACGATCTTTTTCATAAAACTCAAAAAGACCCGCAAGCTCTAACCCTGGACGGGTCAGTTGAGGAATTTTAATCGCATTGGATAAGCCACTTTCGCCCCCAATGATTTCTAGTCTTAATGCTTTGGCATAATGCCCGACAGTGAGTGTCATAGTTTTATGGCCAATCCTTTTTTAATGAGTAGGCTCATCACTTGACGTGCAAGCATGAATAACAAGGTAAATACTGCAAGTTCTGCTTCACCCGCAAAGATTTGTACGTTGAAAAATATAAACGCATCCACTAGATAAAATAAAATGACATAACCGAAATAAAAGATAAACCCAAACGTCATTAAAATATATTTGGAAAAATGCATCACCATGTATTCTTTAAAAAGGACTTCACTTGTGGTGTAGATCAGCACGAACGTAATGGGAATCCAAAGCTCTCCTGGAAATTGGCCTAAACCAAGTCCTTCTAATAGACCTAGAATGACGACCAAATTAACCAAGTAAAGCATGATTAAATTGATGGTGAAATTTCCGTGAAAAGCGCCCCCTAATTGTATCATAAGCATTCGTCTTTTCGGACGGTCTTGCTTGGGGGTCTTTGGGGTTTCATCCTTCGCCTTAGTGTCTTTTTTTGCCTTTTCCATTAAGGCTCTAATTTGTTCGGTAATCCGTTTGGATTTGGCCTCAGTTTGATCTTCGGTTGAATCTTCGGATTCGTCTTCTTTTTCTGATAGCTCTTTAATCAAGGCCTCAATTTTTTCTTGATCGCTCATCTCATCTAAAGGTTTGTCTTTAGAAGGCGCATCTTTCGGGCGCGTTTCTTCTTGATTGTCATCTTTTTTATGAGGCGTTTGATGATTGTTTGGGTTGGAATTATCCGGCACTGATATTCACCATTTTCTTCAAATATTTTCCTGTGTAAGATGTCTCATGAGCCGCCACTTTTTCAGGCGTTCCATACGTTACGAGTTGACCGCCTAAGTCGCCACCTTCAGGTCCTAAATCAATAATATAGTCCGCTTGTTTAATAACATCTAAGTTATGTTCAATGATGACCACGGTAGCTTCTTGGTCAACCATGCTTTGAATGACTTCCATCAATTGTTTCACATCGGCAGAGTGAAGTCCGGTCGTTGGCTCATCCAAGATATACATCGTGTCATTGGTGAGTTTTTTAAGGAGTTCTTTGGCCAGTTTCACACGCTGCGCTTCCCCGCCTGATAGTGTGGGGGCCGGTTGACCAATTTTCAAATACCCCAGTCCCACAGCTTCAACGGTCGAAAGTTTGTGCGCAACTTTCGGTACATTCTTAAAGAATTCAAGGCCTTCTTCGATGTTCATCTCTAAGACATCGGCAATCGATTTTCCTTTGAATTTCACTTGCAAGGTTTCTTGATTATACCGTTTCCCCTGACACACTTCACATGGCACATACACATCCGGTAAAAAGTTCATTTCTATTTTGATGACCCCATCTCCGCTGCACGCTTCACAGCGTCCACCTTTGACGTTAAAACTGAAGCGTCCTTTTTGATACCCTCTCAGTTTTGCTTCATTGGTCATCGCAAAAATATCCCTGATATCGTCAAACACGCCGGTATAGGTTCCGGGATTTGAACGCGGGGTTCTTCCAATGGGAGACTGATCAATATGAATGATTTTCCCAATCGCTTCAGCGCCTTTGATTTCACCCAGTTTTACATCGAAATATTTTTGTCGGTACACTTCATTATAAAGCCCTTGGTATAAACACCCATGCACCAAGGAACTCTTCCCACTCCCAGACACCCCGGTCACCACGGTCAAGGCACTGAGTGGAATGTTCACATTAATATTTTTTAAGTTATTTTCGTGCGCGTTTTTGAGGGTAATTTTTCCTTTGTTCAAACGGCGCCGTTTCTCTGGAACGGGAATGGATTCTTTTTTCGATAAATACCGGCCCGTGATGGAATGATCCGCTTTAAGGATCTCATCGTACGTCCCCGCAAATACAATTTCGCCGCCTTTTTCACCGGCGCCGGGTCCGACATCCACAATGAAATCCGCTTCTTCCATGGTTTCTTCATCGTGTTCCACCACGATTAATGTGTTCCCTAGATCACGCATTTTTTTCAAGGTTTCAATCAACCTGGCATTATCTCTTTGATGAAGCCCAATCGAAGGTTCATCTAAAACATAAAGCACGCCTGTCAATTGGGATCCGATTTGAGTCGCCAAACGAATCCGTTGGGATTCCCCCCCCGAGAGGGTGGCGGCGCGTCTGGAAAGCGTGAGGTAATCGAGTCCCACGTTGTTTAGAAAGCCAAGTCTCTCACCCAGTTCTTTAAGAATCATTTCCGCGATTTGCGCCTTCATCGGATTCAGCTTAATCTCACTGAATAATGCGACGAGTTGTTTCACGGAAAGGTCAGTCATCTCAATGATGTCTAAGTCTTCCATTTTGACTGATAACGCCTGTTGGTTCAGTTTCTTACCCTGACACGTCGGGCAGGTGGATTCACCCATCAGACTTTCAATCCATTCCCGCATAAACCGGGAGGTGGTTTCAATATAACGCCGTTCTAAGTTATTGATAACCCCTTCGTAATAATCGGTTTTTTGATGCACCAACTTCGAGGTTTTTCCTTGAAAATTAAATTCAATTTCATCGTCCGATCCAAAAAATATAATCTGCTTCTCATCATCAGTGAGTTGATTGAATGGTTTTTTCATACTGATGCCATAAAACTCACACGTGCTTTTCAGTTGTTTAAAGTGATAGGCATCCACATTGGCCCACCCCTTAATCGCACCTTCTAAGATTGAAAGCCGTCCATTGGGCACCAGAAGTTCGGGGTTAATTTTTTGTTTATACCCGAGTCCATGACAGTCTTCACACGCCCCAAATGGGGCGTTGAATGAGAAGAGTCTGGGTTCTAAACTTCCTACTGAAAAATCACAATGTGGACAGGCAAATTTTTCAGAAAAAACATGCGATTCATTCCCTTCTAGCACGATGACTTTCCCATCGGCTTTTTTTGCTGCTGTCTCTAAAGAATCAAATAGCCTAGAGCGGTTTTCTTTCGATACTTTTAAACGATCGATGACCACTTCGATGGAATGTTTATTGTTTTTTTCAAGGGTCGTCTCAGCCGTAATTTCCGTCATTTCTCCGTCTAAACGGACCCGGAAAAACCCTTCTTTTATAAGGTCCAAAATGACATTTTTATGTGTCCCTTTTTTTCCTTCAATGACCGGCGCTAAAATATGAATGCGCGTACCTTCTTCCCATTCTGATATTTTGTTGGTCATCTCTTCAATGCTTTGCGATGTGATGGGGATATGATGCGTGGGGCAATAAGGCGTTCCCACCCGGGCATACAGCAACCGTAAGTAATCATAAATTTCAGTCACCGTCCCGACGGTGGAGCGGGGGTTTTTAGACGTGGTTTTTTGATCGATCGAAATGGCCGGTGATAAGCCCTCAATCGTCTCAACATTGGGTTTTTCTAAGTTGCCTAAAAATTGACGGGCATACGACGATAAACTTTCGACGTATCGCCGTTGACCTTCTTTATAGATGGTGTCAAATGCGAGTGAGGTCTTGCCCGATCCTGATAAGCCGGTCATGACGATGAGCTTTTCTTTGGGTAAGGTCACATTGACACTTTTTAAGTTATTTTCTTTGGCGCCTTTGACGATGATTTGATTATTCATCCTGCTCTCCTAGCCAAGTATTAAACGTGGCTTCATCAATCACGGTGATACCCAGATCAATGGCTTTATCTTTTTTACTGCCGGCTTCACTTCCTGCGAGCACCACGTCAGTCTTTTTAGAGACCGATCCCGTGACTTTACCCCCGAGCGATTCGATGTGCGATTTAATCACATTGCGCGGAGCACTTAACGTCCCGGTAATCACAAAGGTACGGTCGGTGAATTTTTCATGGAAGCTCGAAGCCACCACATCCGTATCAAAGCGTAATCCAAAAGATCTCAACTCTTCGATGATCGTTTGATTATCCGGCTCTTTAAAAAAGTCAACAATCGTCCGGGCCATCACTTCACCCACATCGTTCACGTTGATTAAATCTTCCACGCTGGCATTTTTGAGTGTATCTAAATCCCCGAAGGCTTTGGCCAATGTTTTGGACGACGTTTTTCCAACGTGCCGAATGCCTAAGCCAAAGAGTAAATCTTCAAGGGGATTGTTTTTGGACGCTTCGATATTTTCAAGTAATGTGTCCACCGATTTTTGACCAAATCCTTCAAGAGCTAATAGTGCTTCTCGGTGATTTTTTAAGCGGTAAATATCCGGGATAGTGTGAATCATTTCTTTTTGATGTAAAAGGGCCACGAGCTTTTCACCAAAGGTTTCTATGTTCATGGCTTGACGTGAAACAAAGTGCTCAAGCTTTTCTTTGACTTGCGCTTCACACGTGACATTCACACAAAACCAATCGGCTTCTCCCGGTTCTTTTTTCAAGGCACTCTCACAAACCGGGCAGGTCCTTGGGAAGTCTACTTTTGATGCGTGTGAAGGACGCTTGTCTTTAAGGACCCGGATGACTTCAGGAATGATGTCACCAGCTTTTTTAACTAAGACTTGATCGTGAATATGAATGTCTTTTTCCGTTAAATAATCCTCGTTATGAAGGGTCGCTCTAGAGACCATCGTCCCCGCAACCATGACGGGGGCTAAGTTGGCTACCGGGGTGATTTGGCCGGTTCTTCCGACACTAAATACGACATCTAAAACTTCGGTTTCGACTTCTTCGGCTTTAAACTTATACGCGATCGCCCACTTGGGACTTTTGGCAGTATAGCCGATTTCATCGTAAAGATTCCTTTCATTCACTTTGATGACGGCCCCATCAATTTCAAAGGGAAATTGATGGCGGTTTTCTTCAAAATCTTGAACGCCTTTAATGACGGATTCAATCGAGTCATAGTGTTTCCCATACGCTTGCGAAGGAAGCCCTAAGTCTCTCATTTTACCGAGCGTTTCCATGTGGGTGTTTCCCTTTAAATCTTCCACACTTCCAAGGCTATATAGCACAATTTCAAGGCCCCGTTTTTTGGCGAGTGAAGCGTCGAGTTGACGCATGGTTCCAGCCGCGGCGTTCCTTGGGTTTTTAAAGAGTTGTTCCCCGTTTTTAAGGCGGTCTTCGTTGATCGCTTGGAATCTTTTTTTCGGTAAATATACTTCCCCACGAACTTCTAAATCCAATGGCTCATTCAACATAAAAGGAAGTGTTTGAATGGTTTTAATGTTATGGGTCACATCTTCACCCGTGGTCCCATCTCCGCGCGTAATACCGAATGTAAGCTTTCCTTTTTCATACCGGACACTGGCGGCTAGGCCGTCCACTTTAGGTTCTAACACATAGGTCGCACTTGGAGCTTCTTTTTTGATGCGCTGATCGAAGGCTCTAAGGTCTTCTGCGCTGAAGGCATTGGAAAGTGAGAGCATCGGATGGAGGTGTTTGATTTTACTGAAAGCTTCATTGATTTGACCCCCCACTTTTTGGGTCGGTGAATCTTCCGTGATGTATTCGGGATAGGCGGTTTCTAACTCCACCAGTTCATGATAAAGTGCGTCCCATTCGACATCGGAAATGATGGGGGCGTCTTGATCGTAATAGGCTTGATTATATTTTTGAATTAATGCTTTAAGTTCTTCGATTCTTTGGCGGACATCCATTAGCTCACCTTCTGTATGGCAGGATGATCTTTCATCAAGGTTTTAATCCCGACTTTATGGCTAAACGCGATCGTGCATTGCGTGCCATCCACTGAGACAACAACGCCATCACCGAAACTGGAATGCGTGACTTTATCCCCTTGGTTAATTTCATTGACGTTGGTGTTAAGTACCCGTTGTTTTCGGGCTTTAAATGAATGGGTTTGTTGGTAGTCACGTTGAAGTCTTTCATCGTTGCGAGCGCGTTGAATATTGAGTCCTTCTAACTGGATGAGTTCTGGATCAATGGCGTCGATAAATTCACTGTCTAAGTGATGCTGATATTGGCCATAGATCAGTCGATCTGCGACATTGGTCAAGTATAAATGGGTCTTCGCCCGGGTGATACCCACGTACATAAGACGGCGTTCTTCTTCGAGTTCTTTTTGCGTTTCTTTGGCCGCAAAGGAAGGAAATAATCCTTGTTCTAAACTGACGATGAATACGACGTCAAATTCGAGGCCTTTCGCCCCGTGAAGGGTCATTAAAGAAACCCCAGTTTTTTGATTGGAGGGTTCTTCTTCACTCCGCAAGGTAAAGTCTTCAAGCATCGCCAGTAACAGATCAAATTTCGAGTAGTCTTGATACATCCCTCTAAGTTCTTCATAATAACTGGCAAGCTCTAAGATATTTTCTTTCCGCACATCGCCCATCGTATCGGTTAAAAGCATCGCGGAATATCCGGTCATATTAAGCATGGTTTCTAAAAAATCAAGAAATGGTCGTGTTTCAAATTCACTGCGCAATTTCAAAATCAAATGATGAAAATCTTTGAGTGCATTTTTAGCTTTTCCAGTGATTCCAAAGTCCTCATTACACGCATCAAAGTAACTGATGTCATAGAGTCTGGCTTGCGATTTTAACGTTTCTAATGACTTAGCACCAATGCCCCGTTTGGGTTCATTGATGACCCGTTCAAAGCTCAGTTCATCATGGGGGTTTACTAGGAGTCTGAAATACGCCATCATATCTTTGACTTCTTTTCGTTTGAAGAAACTGAGACTGCCAATGATTCGGTACGGGATTTGATTGGATGTTAAGGATTTTTCATAACCTAAACTGGTTGCGTTGGCCCGGTATAAAATGGCCATATTATCAAAGGCAATGCCTTTTTGATTCAGTTCGATGATTTTTTGGGTGACGTACTGAATTTCATCGGGGTTCGTGTGACCTTTATAAAATGTGATTTTAGGCCCTTCATCACGGGTTGAAAAAAGCTCTTTTTTAATCCGCGATTGATTCATTTTAATGACTTGATTTGCCGCGTTTAAAATCGTGTTGGTTGACCGGTAATTTTGATTGAGAATAATCTTTTGGGGTTGATAATCCTTTTCAAAGGATTTGATGTTTTGAATGTTGGCGCCTCTGAAGGCATATATGGATTGGTCTTCATCCCCGACGATAAACAAGTTTTGATGGGGGCCTGTTAACCATTTGATGAGTTCGTATTGACGGTTATTCGTATCTTGAAACTCGTCTACTAATACATAGTTGAAAAGTCTGTGATAAAAGTCTCTGGTTTCTTGATCTATTTTTAAGAGTTCAATCACTTTGATGATGAGGTCTTCAAAGTCAACCAAAGCGTTGCGCTTTAGTTTGTTTTGATAACTGTGATAAACCGTGGAAAGGACACTATGAATCGGTTCTTCCACATCGTTTAGTGACTTTTGACCCGACTTAACGTTCATGAGGAGATTCTTGATGAGTCTGGGTTTCACCATGTCTTTAGAAATATTATTTTCTTTCATGATGACTTTAATGAGTTGCGTCACATCGTCATCGTCAATGATTTGAAAATGCGGATCGAGATCAATCCGCGATCCGTGGGCTCTTAGAATCCGGGCGCACATCGCGTGGAACGTGGAAATCCACATTTCCCGGGTATTTTCCCCGAGTAAATGATATAAACGCCCTTTCATTTCATTGGCGGCTTTATTGGTGAAGGTGATGGCTAAGACATTATTTTTAGGGACCCCTAAATCTAAGATGAGGTGCGCAATACGCCGCGTGAGCACTCGCGTTTTACCCGAGCCCGCCCCCGCAATCACCATAAAAGCCCCTTCGGTCGAAAGGACGGCTTCGGATTGATTCGGATTTAAATCTTTGGTCAAAATTGGTGTGGTTTCCATCCTATCAATTATACCAAATTTAGGCAGCTCCTGCATGGTGAGGCATTCCCTTTTGGGTAAAAAAAAATCAACCCGAAGGTTGATTTTTAAAACATTAAAGTGAATTAATATTTTCTGCTTGTGGGCCTTTTTCGCTTTCAACGACGTCGAATTCTACTTTTTCGCCTTCGTCTAAAGTTTTAAAGCCTTCTTTGTTGATGTGTGAGTAATGAGCAAAAACGTCAGTACCTTCATCAGTGGTGATGAAGCCAAAGCCTTTTTCTGCATTAAACCATTTAACTGTACCAGTTGCCATGTTGTGTTCCTCCATTCTTTAAAGGTGCTTAAATTACTCCATTGGTGCTGAAGAATGGAAAAACCATACTCATCACAATATTTCGTTTAAGTTCACTTACATAATACACCATACACGGTAAATTGCAAGTTTTCTTTTTTAAGTTAACACAATCTTTAATTACTGGAGTTGGCGGGGTCTAACCAGTTGATTAAGACGTTCCCCACCTTACGGCCTGAATAAAGATGCTGATGGGCCTTTTTATACTCAGATTGTGGGTAAACATGCTCGATGATCGGATGGATTTGTCCCTTTTCTAACCAGCCAATGAGTTGCCTGAGTTTTTGCGCCGATTCTTTCGTCGGTGATTTGATGGACATCCACTGACCCCCTGGTTTCAACCATGCTTTGGCTGTTTTTTTGGAGTAGCGGTTTACCGCATCAAAGACAACGTCATAGATCGGCTTTGGGTGTTTGAAATCTTCCGACTGATAATCCAACCATTGATCCGGTGAAAGCGGTGAAATGGCTTCAACATTTTTACTTCTTAAAACGGCCGTAACTTGAGCCCCTAAATGCTTAGCGATGTCTAAGGCGGCCGATCCGACACTTCCACTCGCTCCAAGAATCAGCACTTTCATGCCTGGTTTGATCGAATCTTCATGGATAAAATGCATGGCACTTAAGTATCCGAAAGGAAGGGTGGACGCTTCTTTGAGCATGGCAGGGTCCACTTTTTGCACGGTGCGTTTTTCGTTAAGAATCACTTCATCGGCACATACACCCGCATGCAGTGATTGAATAAATGTTACCGCATCCCCCACTTTAAAGCGGGTGACTTCAGGTCCGACTTCACTTACAATCCCACTGCCAGAAATGCCCCGCACCTTTTGTCTTGGGCCACTCCAACCAAACAGGAGTTTGGATATTAGTTTGATCGGACCTTTTAAATCCATCGTATTGATATGCGCATCTCCAGCGGTCAAATTTACGGTGTGAACGGCCACTTTCAAATCATTCTTCTTTATGATTTTTAAAGCAGGGACCTGACTTAAGGTCAATGTGGATTCATCCCCATATCTTTCTTGTATCATCGCGTGCATCATTTAAGTCTCCAATCGGAAAAGCGTCTCAATGGGGACGTTGAATATCCGTCCGAGTTTAAGCGCTAAGTCCAAAGATGGTAAATATTTACCTTTTTCAATGGCATTGATGGTTTGTCTAGACACACCAACCTTTGTGGCGAGGGCTTCTTGCGTCATATCGGCGAGGACCCGGTAGGTTTTTAATTCGTTGGTGACGGTGGTCTTCATCAACTACTCATCCGAAAATAATAAATTGCCAGCCCATCATATGAAAGCCCGGCGAGCGCAATTCCCGCATACATAGCAAGGAAGAAATCATGAATGGATTGATTAAACGCGAGTAAGATTAAGCCTCCAACAAATCCTAAAAACATGAATGTGCCGATGTGATAGGTGCTTTTAAGATCAATGAGTTTAGTCCGTTCATCATCTTTGATTTCTGCGTTGATCCGAGTTTCATCTTTGGTCTTAATGCCAATCACCACAGCTTCAACCACGACATGAACAACCGTAAAAACAATGCGCCCGATCACAAGTCCGCCAAAAAATATTAAATACCATGTGCCCCAATCTTGTAGGGTAAAATTACGAATACCTGCTTGAGCCATGATTTGATAAAACGCAATCACATATCCAAGGGTAAAAAGTAATCCAAATATACTTCTTCGTTCTGCGTATGACATGTTTGTCTCCTGCGATTTAAAGATATTTAAAGTGTAAAGCATGTTTTACATATTGTAAAGTTTTTTTTACAAATAAAAAACATCCTTGAGTTTCAAGGATGTTTCAATTTAACGTTTGAATGAACTTCTTAAGGCTACCACCCGGTGGAAGGCACGATCGCTGTCACGCATCACATAACTGGAGCGAATGGCTTGGAAGTAAGGGCCTGGTAACGTGAGGGCAGCCGGTTCAACCACAGCCTCATACGTTTTGATCGAATCCGGATTAAGAATGGATTCGAGCGGTTGGCTACGGTCGGCGTTTTCCACCAATAAGGGCTCATATTCAGTGTACGTTATTGGAATCCCTCGTTTCGCATCTACGAAATGAATGTTTCCGTTGGGTTTACGTTCATTAAATTCGGAACCACTTTTGGTCAAGACATCATAGGTTGCTTTGATTTCAACAATTTGACCTGATTCATCGGTTACCACGGATTCTGCTTTAATGAAATACGCATGCATTAAGCGCACTTCAATGCCTAACGCCAAACGTTTCCATTTTTTATTCGGTTTTTCTAAGACAAAGTCATCGCGTTCAATAAAGACTTGATTTGAAAATGGAATGTCTCGCATGATGGTTTCTTCGGCGTCAGCGGCGTGGGTTAAAATTTCACCCTCCGAAGGATAGTTGGTAATTGTTACGAGTAGAGGATCTTTCACCAAATGTATTCTTGGGCTATTTGAAAGCTCTGAACGAATCTCTTCTTCCAACATTTGTAAGGAGGTTTCCCCTTCACTTTTGGGAAGTCCTAAAGAATGAATAAACCGGTGAATCGCCGCCACTGGAACACCTTTTTGTCTGAGGCCTGAGAGTGTGACGAGCCTTGGATCTGCGTAATCATCCACGGTTCCACCCATGACAAGTGCATTGATAAAGCGTTTCCCACTGATTTCATTGGCCATTTTGAGTTTACCAAATTCAATTTGGCGTGGCGTGCTTTCCATTTCACATTCCCTCACCACCCAATCATAAATGGGGCGGTGATCTTCAAATTCGAGCGTACATAGTGAATGGGTGATGCTTTCAATCGCATCTTCCAATGGATGCGCAAAATCATACATGGGATAGATGCACCAATCGTCTTTCGTCCGGTGATGGTGCGCATGTTGTATCCGGTAAATCACGGGATCACGCATGTTCATATTGGGCGAGGCCATATCGACTTTCGCTCTTAAGACTTTTTCACCGTCTTTAAATTCCCCAGCACGCATCGCTTCAAAGAGGCTTAAGTTTTCTTCCACCGAGCGGTCTCTATACGGTGAATTTGTACCCGGCGTTTTTAAGTCACCCCGGGTGGCCCTGATCACATCGGCGGGTTGATCATCCACATAGGCTTTGCCTTTTTGAATGAGTAAACGCGCTTTTTCATACATCGTTTCAAAGTAATCACTCGCAAAATAAAGCGCATCCCAATGACAACCCAACCACTCAATGTCTTTTTGGATGGCCTCAATAAAAGTGGCGTCTTCTTTGACGGGATTGGTGTCATCAAACCGCAGGTTAAACGTTCCTCCAAAGTCTTTGGCCAACGTGTAATTCATGATGATTGAACGGGCATGACCGAGGTGTAAAAAACCATTCGGCTCTGGGGGAAAGCGCGTCACGATATGATCGTGTTTTCCGGTTTCTAAATCGTCTTCAATGATGGTGCGTATGAAGTTTGAATGTTCCATAAAATCTCCTAGATGTCATACTTGGTGAGGATCGCCGCAGGCGTTTTTCTCAGTAACGTAAAGACAGGGAATAACCCGGCCAATAAGTTGACGGTATAGATGAATAAAATCCCAAAAGCCACACTAAGTGTGCTCACACGTAACACTTCAATGATATCACGGGTGGTTTGTTGAATTTGATTTAATATGAGACTCATTCCGACAAATCCAATCAGGCTCGTTAGCGTCGATATGATTAAAGCTTCCACCACAAAGAGTTTTAATATGTCGGTTGAACGAATTCCTAAACTACGGTAGATACCAATATCACGGACGCGCTCAATGAGCGATGAGCGAATGATGAAGTAAAAACTGAGTGCACTGGCGCCAAGGGCAATCAGTGTAAAGATGAGTAAACCAATTGAGTTTTGCATGTTGAATTCACGTTGTTCACGCACAGCTAAAGAAAGGGCATCTTCAGATGGTATAGATTGACTGTTTAAGACATTTTCTAAAGCGACAGGGTCAGAAGCCGTTAAGTGAATCACGTCCCCTTCACTTGCTTGGGATAATAAAATCCGGTGAATCCCTTCGGCCGCAATCAATGGTTCATTGATCGTGTCACTTTCATACGTGCCAATCACATTAAAGACCGTGCCATTCCCAAGCGTAATTGTGCTTGGAATAGCTTCTGGATTTAAATCCGCATTGATTAAATTAATTAACGCACTTTGATCATCACTCGGCACTACCCCACTGGTGAAAGTGACCTCATCCGTAACGCCTTCATAAATCCGAACGCCACTGAGTTGAGTAGAACGCACCACTGCGTAATCTTTGGTGCCAACAAAAAGTCCATTGGCCACATTATTAGAGATCCCCACAATTTCAAGCGGGGTCCCAGAGACATAAAGCGTCAGTCCAATTAAAACTTCCGGGGCATCAAGCCCGTACGCTTGCAAGGTATTGTCAGCTAAAATATCTTCACCGTGTAAGGCATCGATGACAACTTCCCCATCCGTTTGGGGCAACCTTCCCGCAGTGATATCACTAGCCTCTAAAAGATTGGCCGGGAAAAAGGCACCCAACATAAAGACATTTCTTTGGGTTTGATAAAGCGGAAACGACTCCAGTTCATAGCCTGCCTCAGGACGGATGAATATATCAAGAGACCCGCTTCCTGTTGTCTCATAGGCATCTTCAATAAAACTGATCGAATTGCCGTCTAAGGATGAACGCTCGATGGCCAGCGTATTTTCTGGGTACACTTTTACGGTTTCTTCAGGAATGATGATGATTGTGTTTAAAAAACTGAGCGAAAGCGCAATTAATGCGCCCGTTAAGATGAAGCCAAAATATAAAAACTTCATTCCCCGGGAAGATTGGGCGAGCGATTTAAGTGTCAGCTTCACGGTGTTTTTGATGTCTAAGACATTTTTCACATCGGCTTTTTTCTCAAACTGGTCGAGGGCTGAAAGATCATAATCATCCGTGGCTTCAACCGTCGCCCCTTCACGTTTTCCTTTTTTAAAGCGAATGTCTGAATCATCCGTGACTTGAACAATTTTTTTAATTTCGGGTTGATCGACTTTGAAATAAAGGGTGCCTTGATCGAGGACCATTGTGATATCTAAAGGTGCCTTGATTTTTTCTTCGGCGTAAAGATTTAATAATTGTTCATCACCCTTCGCCTGTGATTGATGATTAAATTCACCTAAGTAAATATCCCCATCAAACGTTTGATGAATGCTGGTTTCTGGGGTATTGGGTTCGTCATTGATGATCTTACCGTCTTCCAGTCTTAAAATGCGGTCGGCAAACTGGGTGGCAAGCGCTTCTTCATGGGTCACCATAATGACTAAGGTTTGATCGGCAACTTTTCTTAAAATACGCATGACATCATAGGTGTTTTTGGAGTCTAAATTCCCCGTGGGCTCATCGGTGAGTAACAGTTGGGGCCTTTTCGCAAGGGCTCTAGCAATCGCAACGCGTTGTTGTTGGCCCCCAGAAAGTTGAATGGCCCGGCGTTTATAAAAACGTTCCATTTTGACTGCACGTAAAAGATCCATGACCCTTTTTTCAATTACCGATTCATCTTTATACCCGAGCATTCTTAGGGTAATCGCAATGTTTTCATAGACCGTTTCTTGACTGATCAAATTATAGTTTTGGAAGATGACCCCAATTTCGGTGGCCCTTAAATGATCCCACGTTTTCGTGCGGTATTTATTAAAGGATTTGGATAACACATCGACCGTACCCGAATGGGTAGAATCGAGTCCTCCAAGCACATTGAGTAACGTTGATTTACCAGATCCTGAAGGTCCAAGTAATACGACCATCCCTTTTTCTGGCAAGGTAATTGAGACATTTTTTAAGACATGCAGTTCATTATTTTTATTTTTGTTGTAATACTTATTTAGCGCTTTTAAGGTAATCATATTAAGCACTCCTCAAAGCGCTCATGACTGAACGCGTAAATAGTTTTTTCTGGAACCGGCGGCCTAAGAATAAGGCTAGCAATAATAAGAGTACAATCATGAACAGATAATTCAACCAGGTGAAATACTGCAAGTAATTGGGAATCCAATTTAAGGTGAACTGATTGACCCATAAGAACCCAATGACAAGCGCAAATGCCACCATCATAACGAGCATTAACTCCATGATCAGCGTTTGATAGAGATCTTTTTTATAGGCTCCAATGGATCTTAAAATGAGGGTTGAACGTTCTTGCGAACGAATGACATTTTTAAGCACTAAATAGGAAACAAAATACATAATGAGAAGCAAGACGACGCTGGTTAACCCTTGGAAAATATTTCCAATCACCCCAAATATCTGATCGAATGGATTTTCATACGACGCAGGATAAATGCCAATATAAGTAGCATCTAAATTGTCTTTAAGTTGATTGGCGGAAAAACTACCATCCATCAATAAACTCACTTGATACGATGGGGTTTGACTCTCCATCTGAATGAGTTCTTCACTGATTTGTAGGGCTGGAATAAACTCGGTAGCTTCTACGTTATCAACCACATCTTTAATGGTCACATTGATTTCTTTGGGTGAATCTAGATAAGGGTGATTCAGACTTAACGTCACAGTCTCTCCGATGTAATCTTCAGGACTGAGATCCCCAAGTCCTTCAAAACGTAAATAATCAGTGGTAAGGATGATTTCATCATCGGCGAGGTCTGCGCTCATGCGGCTTTCATAAATCGGTCCAAAGGCTTGGCCTTCTTGGGATAAACTCCAATTAATGACTGAATAAAAGGCAAAATTTTCGATTCGTTCAGACTCTAAAAAGCTTTCATGCACGTAAGCATAATATTGGAAATTATTGGACTCACTATGTAGCCCAACCACGACCATATCGACCCGACTCGATGAATCCCCTGAACTGCCAAAATTACGAAACGCAAACGGACTTAAATCTACGGTCACGATATCGCCTACGGCATATCCATAGTCTTCAAATAGCGCAATTTCTCGGTCATCTTCAGGAAGCCTTCCTTCACTGATTTGACTATCATTCCCTAAGATAAATTGATTGGAATCGGTGAACCCTTGATTGAATCCTGTACTCCGGTTATCAATGAGGCCAAACATATCCATGACTGGATCAAACGGGACTAATGCCCTCACCCCAGGTTCGTTTTCTAAAGCCGCCATTTCACTGGCTGAAAATGCCGATGCGTCTTGTTTGGTAATAACGAGTCTGGATTCGTGCAGGTTTTCAAAGAGAGGATGGAAAGTAGCGTTAGTGACATTTGACTGCTGAACATACGAGCCATAAGAACTCGCAAAAACGGCCACAATAAATAAACTAATGAGTAAGGTAAAAAGTGTTTTTCGTGGGGTTGATTTTAAGTTTTTTAAAGCCAGCTTAAACTTATCCCAAATTGATAATGTCTTCAGCGGCGTTTCTTGATAGGTTTTTTCATCAAAACTTAGTAATGATTTATCTTCGACCACTTCACCGTCAAATAAGCGGATCCGGCGAGTCGCAACGTCTTTCACCAAATCAAATTCGTGAGTAACAAAAATCACGAGCTTGTCTTTAGATAGTTCTCGCATGAGTGTGACAATCGATTTTGCGGTAGCTTGATCGAGGTTTCCAGTAGGCTCATCTGCGACTAAAATCGGGGCGTCTTTCGCGAGGGCCCTGGCAATCGCCACCCGTTGTTTTTGTCCCCCTGAAAGTTTGGATGATTTTTGATACGCGTGATCTTTAAGGCCCACTTTATCAATGAGTTCGAGCACTTTTTCTTTACGGGCATGCGCATCCACTTGGTTCAAGGTGAGTGCAATTTCTACATTCTCATAGACGGTGAATGCATCGATTAGATTATAGTTTTGAAAGACAAAACTAATGTAGCGCTTCCGGTATTCTTCCCAGTCTGATTGATCGTATGCACTGGTTTCATCATCGGCAATACGCATTGACCCATCTTCATACGAATCTAGGCCCGAGACCACATTTAATAACGTGGTTTTACCCGATCCGGATTCCCCGGTGATCGCCACAAATTCACCGAGCTTAAAGTTCAGCGAAATGTTTTTTAGCGCTTGGGTCACATTATCATCGGATTGATAGTACTTAGATACTTTTTCAAGAGTTAACATAGCGTCCTTCTTTATCTGAGACTTCGGTGTAATTATACACTATTTTGGGCTGAGATATTGTAAAGATTGTGCCAAAAAAAAGTCCCGAAGGACTTTTTTTATTCAGGAATAATTCCCTCAAACTCATCGATGATCTCCGCGCCCATTATCGTTTCAAAACTCTCCATGAGCGCTGTTTTTTCTAAAGCACTTAAGGATTCATAAGAATCTACAAAAGCATCCACGGTCTCACTGCTCGGTGCACCGGATGCAAGCTCATCACTTAAGGTATTCATCGAATCTAAAAGCGCATCGACTTCATCCGAAGGGAGTGTATTCATGACGGATTCAATGGCTGTTAATGCAAGGTCGTCTTCCAAAAGATCTTTCAATGCATCTCCATAAGCGGTAATGGTGTCGTTGATAATCCCATCAAACGTTAAAGTTAAAAGGACTGCATCTTCCTCGGTATCGATAGCACTCAAATCAATGCCACCACCGGCCATGGATTCTTCTAACGTGGTTTGTAAAATGCGACCATCTAACTGGAGTTGTTGTGCATCGTTTATCGAGACAGCACTCGTCGATAAGTTGGCACTCAATGCTTCTAAAATCGGCGCTAAGTTTTCCAAAACCAAATAATCAGCTTCCGTTTCATTTTCATCTTCTCCGATGCTGAGCTCACTCACGTCATAGAGTAATACTAACGGGTCATTAGATGCCCTTTCAACTAAGTTTAAACGGACCTGAGAGAATGCTCCATTGATGTTTAAAGAAAGCGTGAGGATCATCCCGGTATCGGTTAAATCCATCACTAAGGATGCAAGATCAATACTCACTTCACTCATATCCCCCTCGATACCAGCGAAGGTTTGTGTAAAACTGAGGCCATCGACTTGAGCCGTCGACTGGGCAATCACTTGATTAAATAATAGTTCATCGACCATCAGCGTTCCTTCACCCGATAATGCGGCCGTTAAAATAAAGGACTCTAATAAGCCAGTGAGTGAGGCAGTAGGATCAAACGTTTCAGGATTTTCAAAGACATCTTCTAACGCAGGATCTAAATCAAGCGGCCCCTCATTAAAGAGCAAGGAAGATTGGAGTGTGACATCCAACTGGCCATCTAGTACCTTAAAAGTGAGTAATTCATTGGCAAATACAATCCGTAATAATTCAGCGAGGAGTGGCCCATTTTCTTGGTCTGGATCCTCTTCGATGGATTGAATGATTTCAGCTTTTGGAATGCTCACACTGAGTGTTTCTAAATCGAGTGTCCCGACCGGTAAAGCATCTGGGTTTTCTACACTTTCACCCGTCGCATTTTCCACCCAGCCAAGGACGCGGGTGAATAAAGATTGCGTTAATGGGAGTCTGCCTAAGGAGACTCGGTCAAACGCTAAGTAATATTCATCCGTCCGATCTTCGATATTAAAATCAAGTCGAACACTCGTGGCATAGGTAAATCCGTCGTTATATTGAACGGATGCATTCATGTGGATTTGCAGTTGGTTATCAAAAAGTTCGACCCAAAATCCTGTGACTCTTAAAGTGCCGGTTGCATTCGCATTAATATCAAAGGTTTCTGTAAAAATCACACAAGCATCATCCACGCAATCGTCCCCTGGATTATAGCTTGGGTTCGGTCCATTTTCGCTCGTTAAAAAGGCATAAATAAGAGCGTTCATGGTGGTCTCAGAAATGGATAAAACGAGATCTTCACCAGGCGTATTCAATCCTTCAAGTGCCAGATCGATTTCGGCGGCCAAGACATTTTCAACCGTTGCGGCTTCGGTGTAATCTTCGGCGGGGATGTTGGCATCCGCATTGCCTTGATACATCAACCCAAGGATAACGAATGGGCTGATTAAAACCAAAATGAGAAGTGCAAATAGGAGCTTAAATAGTCCTTTAATCATCGAATCACCTCTTCACCTTTATTATACGCCTCTTTCAAGAAATCCATGCGGGCATGTCCATTAAAGTCAAACGCCCACCCTTTAGGGTTGGCTTGCCATTGATAATAGGCGGCAATCCCAATCATCGCCGCGTTGTCCATGCAGTATTCCAGTTTCGGAATATCAATGGGGAGATCCCATACGTCATGCATATGCATTCTTAAGTACTGATTGGCTGCCACGCCCCCCGCAACAATGAGTCTTTTCGGATGGACGTGTTCAATCGCTTTTTGCGTTTGGGTAAAGATTTGATCGAACGCTGCTTTTTGAAAACTTGCGGCCAGCGCTTTAGGGTTAACTTTCTCTTTGCGTTGAGTGTCATTATGCAACCGGTTGATGACGTGGGATTTTAAACCACTGTAACTGAAATCAAATCCATCCAATGCGACGGTTGGCATGGGAATCGTCGCCTCTCCCGTTTGGGCGATTTCATCCAACTTGGGTCCCCCTGGGTATCCTAAGTCCAACAGACGTGCAACTTTATCATAGGCTTCGCCAATGGCATCGTCTTGGGTTTTTCCAAGCCGCTCAAACTGCATATGATTTTTCATGACGATGAGTTCGGTATGACCCCCTGAAATAATCAACGCGAGGAGGGGAAATTCTAAGGTGTTTTCAATCGCATTCGCATAAATATGACCGACAATGTGATGCACCCCGATAATGGGCAGATCATGCGCATAGGCAAATGCTTTGGCCGCATTAATTCCCACGAGTAAACTCCCAATCAAGCCAGGCCCTTGGGTGACCGCCACAAGATCAATATCCGTTTTTTTGATGTTTGCTTGTTGAATGGCTTCATCAAAAACAAGACTAATCCCTTCTACGTGTTCGCGGGAGGCAATTTCAGGTACTACGCCTCCATATAAGGTATGCGTTTTAATTTGGCTTAAGACGACATTCGAAAGAACGTGTTTTCCATCTTGGGTGATGGCAACACTCGTTTCATCGCAACTGGTTTCGACGGATAAAATGATCATCATAACTCCTTTTTTAAAACGCGCGCATCATCCCCGTTGGGATAGTAATTCGCACGGACATGAATCAATTTAAACCCCATTTTTTCATACATGTTTAAAGCGGGGTCATTATGGATTGAGACATCCAGTAAAACTTGTTTGATACCCCGTTTTTTTAAACGATGAATGGCTTCTTTAAGTAAGGCTTCACCGATCCCTTGACGGCGGTGATTGGGATGAACAAATAAGGTGGCTATTTCCGCGGAATCTAAATCTACATGCATCCCGATATATCCTTTTTTCTCCGTGGTTTCATAGATGAGATAAAGGCTATCTTTGCGTCCAAAAATGGCTGCTTCAATCGATTCTAAAGCATCGTTCGGCCCAAATAGTTGAGCGGGGATTTGATGGATATATGGTAAATCCTCTCGCTTGAGTTCACGCACCATGACGTTCTTTTTCCGCTTGCGTTTTTCGGACATAATTAGGCGTCAGCGCATCCACATTTTCAACCCTTGAATAAAGACCCGAAGATAATACCTTTTCTAAGCTTGGCTGAACGCTTTCGACTTGGGTGGCACTCAGGTATGTTTGAGTGAGCGTAGCTTTTGAATAATACCCCGGTTCTAAAATAACTTGGGCAGGCGTTGAAAGCTCATAGACAGCCCCAAATACATGATCATTTCGCGCATCAATCATCGGCATCATTTGACCTTCACCGGCACTTGCCATCAGGGCTAATGTGGAGATTTTATAAAGTGGGATATGCCATTCTTTCGCGAGCATTTTCGCCACGACTACACCCATGCGAACCCCCGTATAGCTCCCAGGGCCAATGCCCACTAAAATGCCTTCGAGCATCGCCCCTTGGAGCCCTGACTTTTTTAATGCTTCAATCACGGTAGGCATCAGTTTAATCGCATGATCTTTATTACCTTTTGCACTCGATTCAAAGGTGATCTTTCCCGCTTTCATCACACTGACATAAAGCACATCTGTGGCGGTATCAATCGTTAAAAAGGTCTTCATCTAAGACTCCATTTCCGTTGATTTTAACCACACGGTTTTCGTGGGTTTGACTGAATGTTAAAAAGAGAGTGCGTTTGGGCAATTGGTCTTTTATGTTCGATGCCCATTCCACAAAAATATAGGCGGCTTCATCAAACAAGGCATCTTCTAAATCGTCCGCATCCCCGTCGAGCCGGTAAGCATCCATATGATGAAGGAGTGGCGGCCCGTAGGATTTAAGAATTGTGAACGTGGGGGAATCCAAATCATCTTGAATGCCTAAGGCGTGGGCGCAATATTTCACAAACGTGGTTTTTCCCGCCCCTAAATCACCGTCTAATGCCACGCATGTTCCTGGCGTTAGATGGTGTGCAAAAGTTTCTGCTAAGCGCTTTGTATCGTCGAGGGTCGGGATCGATATAATAATCACATCTAACTCCTTGGGTGGGGTAAGGTATAATAAGTCTATCATGAATTGAAGTGAGGCCAAACGTGCCGTTAATCATTTATAATCCTAAATCTCGTAACGGAAAACCCGAAAAG
>CBFHLD010000003.1:0-10885 GCA_965656585.1 Candidatus Izemoplasmataceae bacterium
TGGGAACCATCAAGTCATATTGGGTGGTGCCGAGTTGAATGCGGACATCCATTTCTTCGTTGGAACCGACTTCATCATAGACCACCGTGATGCCGGTTTCTTCTTCAAATCGTTCGATTAAATCGGTATTGATGTAATCGCCCCAATTTAAAACATTTAAGGTGTCGTTACCGCTGTTGCCACAGGCGGCTAAAACAACTCCCATTAAAACTAAAATGCCACTAATCCATATTTTTTTCATGCACATGTTCCTTTCGAATTTTAAGTCCAATGCCCACCATCACCATGGCGGTCACCAGCATAATGAGTGTATTGTACGCGTAAATGGCAGGGCTAAAAGTACGCCTTCCCAGTCTTGAATATAACCAGATGGATACGTTTTGATAGCCCGATCCATACACAAAGTAACTAATCACAAAATCATCAATGCTCATCGTGAAGGCGATTAAAGCGCCCGCAATCATCACCCCTTTAAGGTCGGGTAAGACCACTTTAAACCAGGCCTTTATGGGTTTAGCCCCAAGGTCTAAGGCGGCTTCATAGACTTCTTTGTCCAAGGTTTTATATTTCGGATACACCGTCAAAATGACAAATGGGACCGAGAAAAACACGTGGGCTAAAAGCATGGAAGGAAATCCAAACCGGATGCCGATCACGCTCATCACCGAAAGCAAACCTAAGGCCGTGACAATATCGGGATTCACGATAGGAATATTATTGAGCATAAGGAGCCTTAAACGCAAGCGTTTTTTGACATGAAATAACATCACGGTAAACGCTGTCCCTAAAACGGTCGCGATGATGGTCGATAAAACGGCCACGGTTAAGGTATTGATAATGGCATCTAAAAGCGCTGCTTCTTCAAATATGGCTGGATACCATTTGAGTGAAAACCCGGTGAACACATAATCTCTGGCACTTTCGTTCACCGATAAAAACGCAATGATTAAGATGGGGAAATAAATCAGGGCATACGCCCCCGTTAATAACGTGCGAAATAACCATTTCATACGAGGGTCTCCCCTTCCGCATCAAACCGTAATAACACCCGGTAAAAGCCGATCATTAGGAGGAGTAATCCGAGCGCAATCACACTCGCAAAATCAATCTGCGCAGTCCGCATCACATAATTTTCAATGAGATTGCCTAAAAGAATAATATTCCCTGCGCTCAACCGTTCCGGAAGCGCAAACGTGGTCATCGCGGGGAGTGCGGTCATTAAGACGCCGGAGATGATCCCACCCGTAGATAGCGGTAAAATCACATACAAGAACCGTTTAAACGGATTGGCATACAAATCATAGGCGGCTTCTAAAAGCCTTCCATCAAGCTTTTCTAAGACCGCATAGATGGGAAAAATCATAAAGGGTAAGTAAATGCTGGTCATGCCAATGACAATGGCAAGATCGGTCCCAATTAAATCCAGGCTGATGCCTAGCGTATTGAGAATTGAATCGGGATAAAAGAGTTTTTCAAAAGCGATAATCCTCAGCAACATATTCGACCATACGGGAATGATGAGCGCGAGGATATAAAGCCTTTTATACGGACTTTTTGATTGCGATAAATAATACGCGACGGGATAGCCAATGAGTAAACTGACTAGAGTTACATACCCGGCAAACTTAAGGGACGCTAAAAAGGCTTGAATGAAGACATCACTCGAAAGCACACTCAATGCGTCCAGTTCAAAACGGATGGGGCCCTCTCTGAGGATCGAATAACTGGAAAAGGCACTGAGTGTCAGTAATAAAACAGGGATAACAATGAATACGGTCAGCCAAAGTCTCAGGGGCCACGCTTTTTTAAACATCGTGCATCACATGAATCGCTTCGGCATCAAAATGCAAGGAGACTTGATCACCGACGTCTTTCGGATAAATCGAGTGAATGACGTATTCTTTATCGCCTACGTAGACAATAATTTCATAATGGACGCCTTTAAACGTAATCGCATCAACGATGCCGTTGATCAGCCCTTTGGTTTTTTTGAGGGTAATATCTTCCGGGCGAATGACCACACTTACGGGTTGATTTTTTTCAAAACCCGCATCCACACAGGTAAACGTTTGGTTTTCAAAGGTCACTAAATAATCATTATTCATAATGCCAGGGATGATGTTGCTTTCACCAATGAAATGGGCCACAAACTTCGTTTTGGGTTCGTTATAAATATCAACGGGAGTCCCGATTTGTAAGATGTTACCTTCATTCATGACCACAATCGTATCACTCATGGTGAGGGCTTCTTCTTGGTCGTGCGTGACATAAATAAAGGTGATTCCTAAATTGCGCTGCAACTCTTTAAGTTCATACTGCATATCTTGGCGGAGTTTTAAATCAAGGGCCGCTAAGGGCTCATCGAGCAGAAGCACTTTGGGCTCATTAACGATGGCTCTCGCAATCGCTACCCGCTGTTTTTGACCCCCTGAAAGTTGATGAATTCGGCGCGAAGAATAGGCTTCTAAACGAACCATTTTCAAGGCTTTTTCCACTTTCTCATGAATCTTAATGGGATCCATTTTTTTCATTTTTAGGCCAAATGCGACATTGTCAAACACATTAAGATGGGGAAACAGCGCGTAGTGTTGAAAGACCGTATTGACTTCCCGCTCATAGGCGGGAACGTCTAAAATGTTTTTCCCGTTTAAAGTGATGGTCCCAGCATCCGGGGTTTCAAACCCCCCGAGGATTCTAAGAAGCGTGGTCTTCCCACAGCCCGATGGACCGAGTAAAGTGATAAACTCGTTTTCATCAATGTAAAAACTCACGTCACTGAGGGCCCGTGTATCGTCAAAGTCTTTGGTGAGGTGTTGAATATTGATGAGATGCATGAAGCCCTCCTTTGGCGTCTTATTTAGGTCTTAAGCTTTATTATAGTTAAAAAACCCATTTAATTATAGATGGCTTCACGATATTTGCAATAAAAAACCAATAAAAATGAACGATAGACCGTTTAAAGAATAGTTCTACCACAAAGGAGACTTAAAACAATGAAAAAAATCATGGGCTTATTAATTCTTTTAACCGGCGTTTTAGCCGGATGCAGTGAAGCTGAATCAGTCACTGAAGAACCCCCCGTTATCACACCGGAAATTGCATCAACAACCGAAGAAACCCCGGAAGAAAACACGTCCACTTGGGGGAGTGTTTCCGCATTAGAAGCTATGGATTATACGCTTGAAGAAATGTTAGTTTATGCCATCCAAGATGAATATACCGCCCGCAGTGAATACGAATATCTCATTGAAACATTCGACATTGAAAAACCGTTCACCAATATCATGGCCAGTGAAGAAAATCACATCGCCATGTTAGTCCCGCTTTTTACCATCTATGATATTGCCTTAACCGAAGACACCTCCAGTGAGCATCTCATTCCCATTGCCAGTTTGGAAGACGCCTTTGCCATTGGGGTTGAAGCAGAGATACTCAACATCGCCATGTACAATGCGTTCTTAACACAGGATTTACCCGATGACATCGAAGAAACGTTCATTAAATTGCGTGATGCCTCAGAAAATCACTTAGCCGCGTTTGAAAAAAACCTCGAACGCATCACGGCATAAAAAAATAGATCTCAATTTGAGATCTATTTTTTTTGCCGGTAAATGCGTGTTTCATAAGGACTCAATGTTCCTTCTATGGTCGGCTGATTCGCCGCATAAAGTTCCATGGAAGTAATATCTTCATCTGGGGTGAATTCGATGGGGTGGGAGGTGAAGTTCCCCACAATATAGTAGGTATGATGTTTGGCTTTCAGGGAATAGGCAAACCGGTCATCTTTATCCAAGTGATAAAAGGTGGGATAGGAAAATCCAATGGCTTCTTCTTTTCTCAGCGCCATCAGCATGCGGTACCAGTTGAGAATGGAACTGTCATCTTTATCTTGATTGGTCACATTGATGAGGGGATAGTTTCCTACCACCGGCATCCATGGGGCTTGGTCGGAAAAGCCCGCATAAGGCTCACTCGACCAGTGCATGGGGGAGCGCGCATTATCGCGGGCCCGGTCTCTTAAGGCTTGCATGGCCACATCGTGCGAGGCCCCGTGATTCATGAAGTTTTCATATTCAGTGAACACTTCGACATCTTTAAAATCATCCAAGTTTTGATAATCAACATTGGTCATGCCAATCTCTTCCCCTTGATAAATAATGGGGGTTCCAGGTAAGAAATATAGTAGGGCCGCGAGCATCTTGGCCGATGCGGTGTGGTATTTAGGGTCATCATTCCCATAATGTGAGACCACCCGGGGATGATCGTGATTGTGCCAATATAGGGTGTTCCATCCTTTTTCATGGAACACATCAATCCAGTGCGATAAGGCTTCTTTGATTTTGGTCAGTTTGACTTCGCCTTTGGCCCATTTACCAGGTGTGAGTTGATTGGAATCATCGGTATCAACCCAGACATGTCCAAAGTGAATCAACATATTAAATTCATTGGAATCAAAGCCGGCATATTGTAAGGCTTCCTCTTTGGAGGCACCACCGGCTTCCCCGAGTATTAATAAATTATTGGGGATGAACAGTTCATCGGCCAACTCTTTGAGGTATTCATGATGTTTAGGAAGGCTTGAAAAATGTTGATAGCCCGGAGCGTCGTCCGGGAAATCCCAATTTTTCTCCAAGTGATTGGAGGCATCGATGCGGAAGCCATCGATTCCCAAGTCAATCCACCACTGAACCATGGCTTTGAGCTCTTCTCGCATGGCTTGATTGCGCCAGTTGAGATCCGGCATTTTCTTCGAGAATATATGTAAATAATATTCGTCGGTGGGTTCGTTAAAATCCCAAACAGAGCCGCCGAACCAAGAAATCCAGCGCGTGGGGCGACTTCTTGACCCATCGTCTTGGGTGTGGCCTTTATGCCAAATGTAATAATCGTGATATTTCTGATGCTCAGGATGCGTCGGGTCTTTGGCCGCTACAAACCAAGGATGTTCATCGGATGTATGATTCAAGACCAAATCCGTGACGATTTTCATATCGTTCGCATGCGCCACTTCAATGAGTGCTTTAAAATCGTCCATCGTGCCGTATTCTTCAGCGACTTTAAAGAAATCACGGATGTCGTATCCATTATCATCCATTGGGGAATCATAATGCGGAGAAATCCATAGGGTATTTACATTGAGACTCTTGAGATAATCCAATTTTTGAATGATTCCTGGAATGTCGCCAATCCCATCGTGGTTGGAATCGTTAAAACTGCGGACATAAATTTGATAGATAATGGCATCTTGCCACCAGTATTTTTTCATGGGTTTTGCCTCCCTCAAGTAAGGTTATAATATCGCAGCTTAAAGCATTTTTGAAAATTGATTTCGGTAACCGTTATCACATTGACTCACCCTCTATCTTACCAAGGACTGTGATATAATGAAAGCGTTATTATACGAGGAGGATTATCGATGATTTTTACCCCATTACGGAAGCTATTTATGGTCACACTCATGAGTCTTTTTTTAAGTGTGGCTTCATTCATAAACATTCAAAGTGCCACTGCAGAAACGCTGGTGGTCAACTACCACCGATTTGATGAGGATTATGCCAATTGGTCCGTTTGGCTTTGGCAAAATATGCCGAATGCGGGTGACGGAGTCAATATTAGTTTCACCGGTTATCACCCGGTTACCGGGTCCAGACAACTGGAATATGATATTGCTGGAACTCACCTAGAAGGCGCTACACGTGTGGGTGTCATTGTGAGAGATCCCGATTGGGCGAAAGATGTTGCCCAAGATTTATTCATTGACATGGACCGCGCAGATGAAAATGGCGTGGTTGAAGTCTTTTTAGTCTCCGGTGATCCGACCGTTTATTATGGCCTCGATGAAGTGGATTTATCCCACCGCATCAGCCGGATTGATTTTACTTCGCTTTCGGATATCACGTTCACCGCAACCACCGATAACTTTACCGAGGATGATTTTACCATTACAGCGAATGGGTCACCGATTAGTTATCGCAACTATGAAAAAAATGGAAACACGGTCACATTAACTCTTAATAGCCCGGCCGACTTATCGGTTGCGTATGGCTTGAGCATTACGTTCCCCGATTTTCCGGATTTAGAAAAAGAAGCGAGCATTAGCTTCGCGGGGCTTTATTCCAGTGATGCGTTTAACGATGCCTTTTATTATGACGGTGAGCTTGGGGCCATTTATTCCAGTGATTCCACGACCTTTAAACTTTGGGCGCCGGTGTCTCAAGGCATTACTTTAAACCTTTATGATGTGGGGCATCCATCGGGAATGACCAGTTTTGATGGGGTGCCTGGCTCCAATACAAAAGTCTCCACACACGAGCTTGAACTCACCGAAAAAGGGGTGTGGGAAGTTACCGTCAATGGCGATTTACACGGCATGTATTATACCTATGACGTGGACCAAGGCAGCATCACTCATGAAGATGTCGTAGACCCCTATGCCCAGTCAACCGGGGTGAACGGGTTAAGGGGAATGATCGTTGACTTTGGCCGCTTAAACCCAGAAAACTGGCAAGCCAATACTCGTCCCGCCAATATTCAAGACTACGCGGATGCGATTCTTTATGAAGCCCACATCCGGGATTACACATCCCATGAAACATGGAATGGCACGGAAGCGTGGCGCGGAAAATATTTAGGCTTTGCCGAAAGCGGCACCACCTATGAAGGGGTAACCACCGGGATGGATCACATCGTGGAACTTGGGATTACCCATGTCCACTTACTCCCAGTTCAAGATATTGGGATGGCCATCGATGAAACCCGGATTGAAGACCCGGATTACACTGGACGCATGGATACCATCTTCAACTGGGGATACATGACGCTGAACTTTAATACCGTCGAAGGCTCGTATGCGACGGACCCCTATGATGGCAGTGTCCGCGTGCAAGAATTCAAACAAATGGTGCAAAACTATCACGACGCGAACGTCCGGATTGTTTTAGACGTGGTCTATAACCACACCGCCACCTCAGGCAATTCAAACTTTGAAAAAATCTTACCCGGTTACTACTTCCGCTTCACCGAAGATGGCAACTTCTCCAACGGGTCCGGAACGGGGAATGAAACGGCCAGTGAAAATGCCATGGTCCGGAAATTCATTGTGGATTCGCTCGTCTTTTATGCGGAAGAATACAACATTTCAGGATTCCGCTTTGACCTCATGAAACTTCATGATGTGACTACCATGCAAGCCGCCCGCGATGCCCTGCATGAAATCGACCCGACGATCATCGTTTACGGGGAACCCTGGGATGCCGGGGGATCGCAACTGCCTGAAGAGGATGCGGCGTATAATGCGAATCTCGATCAATTGGAAAACATCGCCGTTTTCAACGATGACTTAAGAGATGGCGCAAAAGGCTCTGTTTTTAATGCCAACGAGGGTGGCTGGGTGCAAGGACTCAATGATGCCCAGACTTATGAGCGCATCAAAGCAGGGATGATTGGCTATGTCAATCACCCTGAAATCGATGGGCCTGCTTTACCCAAAGGTACTTGGGCGCTTGATACCAATCAAACGATTAATTATGTCTCCGCCCATGACAACAACACCCTGCACGATAAACTCCAACTCTCCACCGAAAACGTGAGCTTAGATGAAATCATGGCAATGCACCGGCAAGCCAACGCGATAGTTTTAACGGCCCAAGGGATTCCTTTCTTACACGGTGGGGTCGAACTTTTAAGAACGAAACCCTGTGTCATGATTAATGATGTGCCACAAGGCGAATGTGACAGTGATCTGCGCTTTGACCATAACTCATACCGCTCGCCCGATGAAACCAACCAAATCGATTGGAACTGGAAAATCGATAACGCCGATACCTATGACTATTACCGAGGCCTAATCGCCTTAAGAAAAGCCGCTCCCATCTTTGATTACACACCGGAAGAACTCTCCAATGTCTTAACCTATAGTGTTTTCGGGGGTGGGCGTGATATGATTGCGTACCTCATATATGATCCCAATCCTAATAATCCGTGGGAATACACCATTGTGGCCCACAATAACGCCAACGGTGAATCGACGCTCGATACCTTAAACATGAACTGGAATATGGTCGTCGGTGGGGATCAAGCCGGAACCGAGACCATTCAAGAAGTCTCTGAACGGTATACGATGGCGCCCAATGAAACCGTCGTTCTTTACCAACTAAGACGCGACGCCGAATGGCCCAGCGAAGAGATTATATCAGGGGGTGACACCGACACCACTCCGGATGAAGAAAACTCACTGCCATGGGTCTTAATCGCCACCGGTGTGGTCGCATTCGTCGCGATTGCGGGTGGACTTACCACCATGATCATCCTCAAGAAACGGAATCAATAATGGATTATTCCAGCGTTCACCACGAAGCCAAATCGGCCATGGCGTATGCCTATGACCATGAAACGGTTCACCTAAGATTGCGCGCGAAAAAAGGATTGCTCAAAAAAGTCACGCTGATTGCCGGCGATCCTTTTCAGTACAGTGATGATTCAGGAACTTTTAAATGGGTCAAATTTGAAAATGAAACCCCGCTCACTTTAGAAGCCACCACGGCGATGCATGATGTCTTTTTCATCGCGATTAAACCACCTTATAATCGGGTTAAATACGCATTTATTCTGGATGATAAGGCACTTTATGGCACGCGTGAAATCATTGATTTAACGGTCCATCCTGAACTTAAAACCAATCTTTTCAATTACTTTAACTTTCCCTATCTCCTCGACCAAGACCGGTTTCAAGCCCCTGAATGGGCCAAAAACCAAGTCTGGTATTCGATTTTTCCAAGCCGGTTCAACCGGCATCAAGATGCCGCACATGATGAGGAACTTTCCGCGTGGGATGACACATTAGCGCTTGATAATCACAAGCGCTATGGGGGAACTCTTAAAGGCATCACAGAAAAGCTTGATTACATTCAACAGATGGGATTTACCGCGCTTTATTTAACTCCGATTTTTAAAGCGGGATCTCAGCACAAATACGATACCGTCGATTATTGGAATATCGACCCGGAATTTGGGACGAATGAAGACCTCATCGAAATGGTTGAAGAAGCCCATAAAAAAGGGATAAAAGTCGTCTTAGATGCGGTTTTTAATCACACCTCGGTGTTTCATCCCTTTTTCCAAGACGTTGTGAAAAACGGGAAAAAGTCGCAGTACTA
Source organism: Candidatus Izemoplasmataceae bacterium (assembly GCA_965656585.1). Taxonomy (GTDB): domain Bacteria; phylum Bacillota_I; class Bacilli_A; order Izemoplasmatales; family Izemoplasmataceae; genus JAGYII01. The sequence continues at coordinate 9,156 of CBFHLD010000003.1, forward strand.
TGACTACTTTTATATCCGTGACCCTGAAAAACGCATTTTACCGGTTGACTTAAAAGCGTTAGAAACCTTGCCGTATAAAAAGTTAAGAGAAGCGCTCAAAGACCAAGAACTCAATTACTTAGCGTTTGGGTTTACTCCGTTTATGCCAAAAATCAACTGCGATCACCCCGGCGTCCGGGAAGAATTCTTAAACGTGACCCGCTACTGGATGGAAACGGCCAAGATTGATGGATGGCGACTGGATGTCTCCAATGAAGTCTCCCATGATTTTTGGCGCGTCTTTCGACAAACCGTCAAATCCATTAATCCTGAAGCCATTATCATTGGCGAAAATTGGGATAATTCCAATCCGTGGCTGGCAGGCGATCAATACGATGCGGTCATGAATTATGGGTTATTATTCCCTCTCTGGCAAACCTTTGGCCACGTGGAAGGGATGCCTCGGTATAATGCACAAGCCTTCGTGGATGCGGTCAATCAGTTGATTGTGACCTATCCGAAACATGTGGCATCTGTGATGTATAACCTGGTGGATTCTCACGATACATCGAGGCTATTAAGCTTAACCGAAGGTAACATCGACCGCTTCAAACAAGCCACCCTCTTCTTATTTGCCTTTCCGGGCAGTCCCAGTGTCTTTTATGGCGATGAAGTCGGCCTCGACGGAGCGCACGATCCGATGAACCGTAAACCGATGCCATGGGGTCATTTCAATGAACCGCTCAAGGCGTGGTTTCAGTGGCTCATAGATTGGCGAAAAAATGAACCCGCATTCAAAAGTGATGCCATCCAACTGAAAGCCGATGGGGATATGATTATCATGGACCGCGCGTCCCTCCGGTTGATTTGGAATTTGGGTCCTCAACGAGCATTCCCTTCTGATTCATCGTACACACGTATCGATGATGATTCTCTTCACATCTTAGAAAATGGATATGCCCTATTAAAAAAGAATCTCGAATGAGATTCTTTTTTTTGGTTTATCCTTTGTTGGCGCCGGCGGTGATCCCTTCAATGAGATACCGCTGGAACACAATATATAAAACAGTGATTGGAACCGCGACTAAAATGGCAGCCGCTGAGAAGGCGGGGTAATTAATCCTTGCTTGATCGTTGATAAACCGGAAAATACCGACCGCAAGCGTCCATTTTTCTTCCGTTTCAATGACGAATGACGGCAAGATGTAATCGAGCCATGGTGCCATGAACTGGGTGACTGCGACAAATGAAATAATCGGCACCGATAGCGGCACAATGATGCGGAAGAATATTTGAAGCTTATTCGCCCCATCAATTTTCGCCGATTCATCCAGTTCTTTAGGGACCCCTTGTAAGTAGCCTTTAATCAACCAGACATTAAAGGGGATAGCCCCCGCGGTATAAATGATGACTAAGGCCAAGGGTTGATCGAGTAAACCAAAGGTTTGGAAGAGCGTAAAGATCGCAATGAGTCCTAAGAAACTCGGGAACATCTGTAAGACTAAGATGGTTAAAAGTCCTGCGCGTTTTCCTTTAAATTTATAGCGGGCAAATACGTAGGCCGTTCCGGTGACAAATAACACCGAAAAGACCATGGTGAGAACAGCCACTTGCAGCGTGTTGATATACCATGAGACAAATTCATTGGTTTCTTCACTCGTCCCATACATCGCTGAGCCTTCAAAGAGGAACTGGAAGGCTTTTAAGGATGGTTCATCCGGCCAAATGGTCGAAGGAATCCCGGAGTTCGG
>CBFHLD010000003.1:10895-22910 GCA_965656585.1 Candidatus Izemoplasmataceae bacterium
CTGGGATTAAAACGATAACCCCCAGTAAAACCAGCTCCGTATACAAGAGCCCGGTCCCAAAAATATTTTTAAGGTTAAAGACAGATTTGACTTTCCCTTTATTGGAGGGGCGCATCGGAGGTTTGATTTTGAGGTAATAGATTAAACCAAAGACTGGAATGAGTCCGATGAATCCAGACATCACGCCTTTATGGCCAAGTTTTTCGGCGATTTGATGCGTCAGTGATTGGTGCGTAAATAAGAGGATAAGAACGATAACCGTCCAAGCGAGCCAACCCATTACATCTCCTCCTTAAAGGCGCGTGTTCGCGTAAAGTTCCACGCCGACAGTGTCCCAATAATCAAGAATATGAGCAGCGAGAACACGCTGGCCATGGAATACCACCGAACGTTCGCATCCGTTGTGAGTTTATAAATCCAACTGATTAAAATATCCGTTTGCCCCGCAAAGGCCGTGGTGAAATCCCCACCCGGACCCCCTTGAGTGATGAAGTAAATCACCCCGAAGTTATTAAAGTTCTGAGCAAATGTCATGATGAGTAAGGGGCTCGTCGCAAATAAGACGAGCGGCATCGTAATGAATCTAAACTGTTGTAGACCCGTCGCCCCATCGATTTCAGCGGCTTCATATAAAGACCGGTCGATACTGGTCATAACTCCCGTCATGAGCGCCATAAAGAAAGGGAATCCGAGCCATACATTTAAGGTGATGATGAAGATCCTCACAAACCATGGGTTCGCCTCATTGGTGATCCATTGGATGTTGTCTTCCCCAAAATAAAGGAGTCTTTGAAGGCCCTCACCCGCGTCTTGATAACTCCGCCCGAGCATGCCCCAGTCAAACAACCGGTCGTAAACACCGACGCGTTCGAGCATTTGATTAACCCATCCGCGGTCCCTAAACATAACGTTAAAAACCATCTGTGAGATGAGGGCGGGAATGGCCCACGGTAAAATGAGGAGTGAGCGCCACGCTTTACGGAAGACAATTCGCTTATTGGAAAGCACGACCGCTTGGACAAATCCCCCAAAAAAGACAGTGAATGTGGATGCAAACGCCCAAATTAAGGTCCAAGAGAAGACTCTAAAGAACTGTGATCCAAAGGGCAGTCCGCCTTGTTCAGACAGGGAGAAAATGACCCGGAAGTTTTCAAATCCGACCCAAGTGAATAAGTTGTTGGGCGGGATATGCTGGGCATCAAAGTTGGTAAAGGCGACCAGCATCCCAAATAAGATTGGCATGATGGAAACAAACGTGATCACAAAGAGTGCGGGCATGAGCACGATGTACTCAAACGCATTTTCATAGACATCTTTAAAATACTTAATTTCATCCGGTTTTTGCTTGGTCTTATCGATGATGATGGCCGTTTTGTACGCATCACGCACGTTCCAAATGTAAATACCAATGAAATAAATTAAGAGTAAATTAGAAATAATCCCCCGGAGTAAGAGTTGTTGGGAGAAGTTCCCTTGCAGTTCCACGCCGCGGCGAGAAAAACCTTCCGGGATAAAAAAACTTAAGTCATAATGCTCAGTTACCGTTCGAGATGGCGTCACCCCTAAGGTGATTACGCCCCAAACACCTTTGACAAAGAACCCACCGTTTTCATGGAAACGGTTGGTAAATACTTCTTCGTATTGGCCGTATAAAGAATCATCGTACCGGAAGAGGATTTGGACCAGCATTTTATTGTAGTCATCGGTGGTGTAATTATCGCGGCCACCCAGACCACCCACGAGTGTGTTTTGAAACCCTTTAAAGCTGTCATAATCGAGCAAGACTTCATACCCATCGGTCGCATAATCTTCAAACTCACTGATGCGCACCATTTCGGCGGCTAAAAAGTCATACATCTGCTCTTCGGTAAATTGAATTTGATTACTTTCAGGTTGAACGGGACTGCCGTTTTCATCGGCAAAATACTGTAACTCAGCATTATACGTAAGTCCATTGAGTTCAGCGACGGTTTCTAATAACCGAGTGTCTTCGTATTGATCATCTAATAGGTTGTAATAATAATCGTTCACATACCCTTTCGATGTTTCCACGGTAATTGGATTCCCCGCCATTTGATCGTATAAACTAATCGGTTGACCATAAGATCCTGTTCCCAGTTCGATGCCAATGAGTAAGGCAAAAAAACTGAAGAAAAAGAGTCCTTTCAGCCATTGTTTATTGAGAAGTTGGCCGGATCCCCAGACCAGAGATGATGCCAGTGTCTTAAGCATCACAATAGGATTAAATTTCATCATGTCACGTCCTTAATATGTAAAGAAAAGGCCATGATTTCCATGGCCTTTACCTTTATCCTTGTTAGTTACCTATTCCAGATTGGGCGGTAAAGCCGTTTTCAGCGGTTTCAGCTGCTTCAGCAGGAGAAACAATGCCGTTCCATGCGTTGGTATACATACTACCGGCATTCGACCAGAAGAATCCCATTTCAGGAATAATCGGCATCGGTTGAGAGAAATTCAACTGATTGGAAATTCCTGCTAAGTTCTCATCGTCGGCCACACCCGGTACGACACTAACGTCTTTAAGGGCGGGTAAAACACCTTTTTGTTCATAAAGAATTTCTAATCCATCCACCGATGTCATGAATTCTAAGAGGCGGAAAGCCGCATCCGGATTCGGAGACTGACGGTACACCGATGCCATAATGACACCTGAGAATGAGGTTGGACGCTCACCGCGGATGGTTGGAATTAAATCCACGCCGTAATCCACTTCGGCATTTTCATACCGAGCAATGGACCAAGGACCATCAATGATGTAAGGAATTTTGCCTTCTTCAAAGAGCGTGCGGTTCGCTTCACCCGCAAGATCAGCGGCATTTAAGTTGCCAAGTGCTGGACGGACCTGTTGGTTAAAGAACGTCAAGGCATCAATCATTTCTTGAGAGCCTAAGTTTGATGATGTTGCGTCAAGGCCATCCGGACCAAAGAGCTCAAAACCGAATGAAGTGGCTAAGAACTGCATATCGTAAGCATTCCCAACATCCAGTCCAATGATGGGGTTACCATCTAAGAAGGCTGCCATATCAGGATCAGATGCTTGGTCTAAGATGTCTTCAAAACGCTCAGGTGGAGTGCTAGAACCTGTGAGTTCTTCAAGCAGTGCTTTGTTATAGAAGAGTGCGACCGATTCACCAATGAGCGGTGCTCCAAAGAGAGTGCCTTCAGAGGCAGGATCATCACAGTCTTCAATTTCATTATTAGAGAAATCATAGCATGCCGAAGCGGTTTGCCACGCGGAATCAATCATCCGGGTGCGTAAATCTTCGGCAAATGTGCCCTCAATCGAAGCTAAAAGTCCCGATTGTAAGGCTGCCCCAATATGGTCATGGGGATAAAGTACCACGTCAGCCGCTTGGCTCGAACCTGAATAAAGTTCTAAACGTTGACGGGTATCGACGTTACCCACTTCAGTAAAGTTAAGGGTAATGTCTGGGTTTTGTTCTTCAAAGGCTTCTTTAATAGCTAAGAAGTAATCTTCATCATCGGTCCAAACACGAAGTTCAACCGTTTCACTAAAGTCTTGATCAAAGTTGTAAACCACACCTTCACTGGCCCGGTTCACACACGCTTCTTCACCGTCACCACAACCCGCAAGTAAAAGCGTAACCGAGAGTGTTGCGATGAAAAAGATGCTTAAAAATCCTAATCGTTTCATATTATTGGTCCTCCTTGCGACGAAGTGCAATGTAGGCACCCGCTAAGAGCGGTAAACCTGCAAAGAGTGTAATCGGTAATACGGTATCGGATGCCGTTGCACTGTCCGCACATGGATCCACGACCGTCACAGTAATCGTTTGTTCGGCCACATTGCCAAAGCGGTCATGGGCTTCTAAAACAATTTCATACACGCCGGCTTCACGGGTGGATAAGTACCCTTCACCCTCTCTGACACGCGCGTTGTAAAGTGGTAAGTTTTCACCATAGAAGTTTTCAGTCGCACGGAACGTTGGGAGTGAATAACGATCTCCAAGTTCTAATTCAACATCGGTGGCCCCAATAATTGTAATGGTAGGAGCATCCGAAGGAACGGCGAAATCAAATTCCGCTGGTAAATCGGCTTCATTCTTTTGATACGTCATGGTATAGGTTTCAGATTTGTCTAAATCTTCATCGAAAATCAGCATGAATTCAGCTACGGATTCAGTCCCTTTTTCGTATGAGATGTTGGCGATTTCCACTGGATTACCGGCAGAATCGACGACACTGAACCATGATGGGTCAAAGATGTCATTGAGGACACTATCCACTTCTTCAGCCACTTGAACTGGCTTATTGAAGTTTAAGAGCAGTGAACGTTGATCTTCGAGTTGACCCACTTCAACTTCAAATGCATTGGCCACAGCGTCAAACTCTTCAAACGTATCATAGAAATCTGGAGCTAATCCAATGTAAAAGAGTGTCCGGTAGCCAGAGCCTTTGAGGTCCGACACGTCGACGAATAAATCTTCTTCATATTGTTTTTCCCAGGCATCCGTACGAACGATGAAACCAATTTCATCGGCGGCATCTTCGCCAATGGAGAAGAACGCAATGCGGTACATTTCCTGGTCAACTTCACCACCATCAACATCTAAAGCGGCTTGGAAAGGTACGCCGGTATCATTGGCAGGGGCAGAACCACCAGTTCCTGTATCCCAAGTCCAAAGGTTCCATCCTTCATAACTTTCAGCAGGATCATAGTAAACAATCGCGAGTGTGCCGTAGCCATCGCGCATCGGGCCATGAACGGGATCTTCGTAAATCACTTCGTTCATCCCTTCGTACACGAATACGTGTTTGACACCGTTTTCATCAAATCCGGTAAATTCACCGTCCGCTTTGATGATGATTTCTTTATTGGCTTTGTCTCCGCCTTCGGCTGGAATTAATCCATCGCGGTCATTTTGACCGTTCCCCCAGGCGTCACCATACCGTAAGATGAGTCCGATTGAATCCCCGGCATCTTCATCGATATAAATTTCAAAATATCCCCCGAATTCATCGGTGCCTTCTAAGGGGACTGGGGCTTGGGATCCATTGGTTCCGGTATTCCAAGTCCAGACGTTTCGGCCTTCATAGTCGCCGTCCCAACGATGGTAATGGACGATGACTTTACGATCAGTGGGCGCTTCTCCATCTTCATGTCCGTCGGCTAAGACTGGACTCAAAGTTGAAAACAACCCCATAATGAACGTAAAGACCACAAAAAATTGCAGTACTTTTTTCATCAAATTCCTCCTATATTTTCACTATGGAATAGAGTTTATATCCACCTTAAATATATCAAAGGGACCCGAAAATGTAAACGTTTTTATATGATTTGTCATACAATTGCCTAAACATGGAAACGGTTACATATTCGCTGCGTTAAAACACTTTATCCGCCAAAAAAAAGACGCCACTTGGTGGCGTCTTAAGATTTCGTGACTATACCTTGATTTCAGGGTCTTTTCGCCGGTATAACACATAGACAAAAAACGGCGTGAGAAAGTTATAGACCAAGCTGGAAAAGGCACTGAGTCCGAATAACCCAATGATTAAGTTGATAATGCCAGGGACCGTGGATGCTAAGATGAAGAGTTTAACCATATTGGGATATCTCGGTAAATCATAAATGGTCAGCTTAAATAACATCGCAAATCCCGCGAGAGTAAATAATAATACGGTGTTGGTTAAGATATAACCACCGACAAAAATGAGGGTTAAAGGAAGGGCTAAAAACGGTCTTAATGACGGATAAAACCCATCAAATAGTCGCGTATATACCGTATCTGGGGTTTCTTGATTGAGATCGGAAAACGGTGTGTAATCAAATCCCCGGTAATCCATCCGAAGCGTCGCATCCGCGAGTCTTAACTCTGCGGTTTGCGTGCGCATGATGAGTTCATAAGGTTCAGCCACAATGGTTTCATCCGCATTCATCACCACACGGACGGGCTGATCGTTGACTGAAAAGCTCGCTTCATAAATCGTGTCATCTTCACAGATGAGCTCTTCATTGACAATTTCACAGGTTTCAGGAAGACCGGCAAGCCCCGTCGCATCCGTGAGTTGGATGCCTAACAGGGTTTGAATGCTCGAATCAAGTTGGTAAATGGAATAGGTTAAAGGAATGAACATAATTAAATTGAGTAAGAAAAAATAAAGGAGAAACTTTCTTAAGGGCCATTTAAATAACAAAAAGCTATCGGCGCTGAACGTGAGCCCTTTTTTAAAGATGCTCCCCAAGGAACTATTCATTCGCATCAATCCTTAAGATGACCGTACTCCGGGCGGGAACTACTTCTTCTAGCGTCCCATATATCACTTCATAGGAACCATCTAACTCAACCATTTGAGATTCTTCGGACACATTATGTAAGACTAATAGGGTGTCTGATTCAAACGTCCGGTAAAACCCTTGAAGCCCAGGATGATTATCTTCAAACTCCGTGATATCCCCGTATTTGAGGGCAGGTTCAGCCTGTCTTAAATGAAGCATGGCTTTATACGTGCTATAAAGCGAATTGGGATCACTCATCTGCGCGTCCACCGAAGGCGTAGAGGCATTCGGTGTGTCGACATATTCATAATCATCAAACGTCCAGGTCGTAAGGCGCGCATCGTCCCATAAAAAGGGTGTTCTAACGGTCGCATCCCACATCGGTGGAGCCCCTGCTTTTGCCCCGGCCATGCCCAGTTCATCCCCATAATAAATAAACGGACTCCCTGGCACCGAAAGCAACATCTCCGCCGCCAGCTTTAACCCTTCTAGATCATCCCCAATGTTCGGATACCCCGGTTCTGAAGGACCGGCTAAACGGTTTTGATCGTGATTTCTCAGGAACGGGCTTTGCACCGCCGTCGCATTTTCAGCGAGCGCATTCTCATGCCACTTGATCACGTCTTCGACATATGACCGGGAAAAACCTTGTGTGACGGCATTCACCACGGCGTTTCCATAATCAAAGTGAAACACGGAATCCATGGATCTCAAAAACGGTTGATAGATGGAAGCGTTGTCCCACACTTCACCCACGATGAAGGCATCTTCATCGTGATTTTTCATTTGAAAGGTAAAATATTCCAGTTGAAATAAACTCTCATCCAGACTTGATGTGCCCGCTGGGAGTTCATTGACACTAAATAAATGAATGGCCGCGTCAATCCGGAAGCCATCCACGCCTTTATCAAGCCAATAGGTTCCGATATCCACGATTTCTTGAACGACTTCAGGGTTCGACCAATTGAGATCAGGCATATACCCGCCAAAGACTCCGGCATAGTAAGTATCTTCGCCTGCTGAATGCCAAATGGTCTGACCCCACGCCCCGGTTTGACCTACGCGGTCATCGGAAGCGGGGATGCGGCGGTAATAATCTTGATACTCTGGGTCGCCGGCTAAAAATGCTTCAAACCACGGATGGGTATTTGATGAGTGATTAATCACAAAATCAATGATCACATCGATGCCTTTTTCATCGGCGGCACTCAAGAAGGATTCAAAGTCTTCTAGCGTCCCATAGTCGGCATGGACATCATAATAATCATCCACATCATACCCATGATAAGAAGGACTCGGATGAATGGGCATTAACCACAAGGCTTCAATGCCTAAATCCACAAAGTAATCAAGCGATTGTTCAAGGCCAATAAAATCACCGATGCCATCATCGTTGCCATCAGCAAAACTCCTCACAAACACTTGATAATAATTTTGTACGCGCGGATCGCCGACGGGCTCGACTTCTTCCGGTGGGTTTTCAGGGGTGGTTTCACATGCCCCGAGTAAAAGAGCTGATAAGAGAATCAATATCGATAAAACAGATTTTTTCATGAACGTCCTCATTTCACAAATCGGTGCGTTTTTAACGGTTGGCTGGTAACAGATTTCAAGGTAAGCGTTGCTTCGTTTTCATGCACGTCTAAGACGCCATAACTTTCTGGGAAGGTACTTCTTGAATGAGAAATAGCGCCTGGGTTGATGAGCCATCCTCCCCGCACTTCACTGATGCGCGCGGCGTGCGTATGACCGTGAAACAGCAAATCGGCTTCATGCGACTTTAAAAGGCGGTAAAGCCCATGATCACTGCGGTTGACGTGCTCATGGTGACCGTGCGTAAAGACGATTCTAAACGCTTCGGTATCTAAGACATGCTTCGCTTCGCCTGGATCTAAATAGGCGTTGCCGTGAATCAAAATATCAAGTTGAGCCTGGGTTTCTCTAGAGACTTCTAAATCGCCCAAAGACACGACCATATCCACAGTTTCTAATTCTAAAATACGTTTTAAACGGTCTTCGTATCCATGGACGTCGCTGATGATAAGTAGAGATTTCATAGATGCGTTTTTAAATGCTCGATCAGTTTAAGTGCCGCCCGGTGACGGTGGGAAATTTTTGATTTTTCAGCCGTTCCCATTTCAGCGAACGTTTCCGCATAACCAATCGGAATGAAAATTGGGTCATATCCGTGTCCCGTATTCCCGGCCTCTTCCGTATGGATATAGCCTGGACACTCACCTTTAAATAATGTGATTTCACCACTCGGATCTTTCAGGGCGATGACCGCCACAAAATAGGCAAGACGGTCGCTGACACTTTCCATCAGTTTAAGCACTTTTTGGTTATTCGCATGGGCATCATCAAGGCCTGAAAAGCGCCTAGAATAAATGCCTGGGGCTCCGTTTAAAGCCTCAATCACCAAGCCTGAATCTTCAGCAAATAAATACTGATTCTCAATCGGGATTTGTGAGACTTTTTGAATGGCGTTGGCTTCAAATGTTTCTCCGTCTTCTAGCAAAAGCCCTTTAAAGCTGGGATCTAAAGGATCCAGTTTTAAAGGGAGTGATTTAAAAAGGTGCTGGTATTCGGCATATTTATGCCGGTTGTATGAGATGAGGGTGATGGCTTTATTTTTCATCTTTATCGGTTTGACACCACGATTTAATAAAGGTTTTCATTTCTTCGTTTGAGCCAAATAACCAAAGGACCGCTTCTAAGTTAATGTTGACATCCTCGCTGGGTAAATAGACCGAGTGGTCTTGTTGAATGGCAATTAGATCGACATTTGCATCCATTTCCGAGCGGATTTTTTGGCGGAGAGTGGTGGCGTTAATGTGCGAGACTTCTTGACCGGACATTTCTTGCGCACACATGGGTACGGCAAAGAATGAATGTTGGTCGCCTAAATCATAGTAATCTACGACTTTGGGTCCCGTCGCTAAACGACTCGCGACGTTGCGGCCCGTGACTTTTTCTGGGAACACGGTATCGGTCACCCCAATTTTTTGGAGGACTTTTTCGTGATAATCGTTTTGGACTTTCACGGTGAGTTTGGCCACACCAAGTTCGAGTAAAATGAGCGATGTCATAATTGAGCTTTGAATGTCATCCCCAATGGCCACGATAACGTGGCTGATTGAAGTGATTCCCACTTCTTTTAAGGATTCTTTATCGGTTGAATCCACCGTCGCAGCATGGGTGACTTTTTTGGAGATTCGTTGAATGCGTTCAGGGTCTTTATCCAGGACTAAGATATCGTGATCTTGTTCCAATAGTTCATTGACCACGCTCTCGCCGAAGCGTCCGAGACCGATGACCGCAAATGATTTTTTTGCCATAATTTTTCCTCTTTAAAAAGGTGACATCTAGCGGTCAAATTATATCACACGCGCGCTTTGAATGTCTATGAAGCGTCCCGCATGATACAATAATCGTATGAAAAAAATCATCCGTGAAGAAGTGTTTCAAGCCCTAGGTATCTACTTGCTCGCCACCGTTTTATTGATCGCGGTGCAAACGTGGATTCAACTGACTTATCCGAGCTGGTGGGACGGCGGTGCCGGTGAAGGCCAGTTGCTCACCTTTTTAAATCTGGGATGGTACTTACTGATTACCGCCGTTTTTATCATTGTATTCAAACCTGCTTTAAAAACAGAATGGACCGCCTTTAATAAGGATGGCAAACGAACCGCGTGGGCATGGATTTTACAAGGTGTCATTGTCATGTATTTCATTCAAATTGGTCTGGGACTCATACTCAACGCCACGGGCCTTTTTGAAGTCAGTGAAAACCAAGCTTTATTGGTTGGGTTTTTAGAAATGAATGTGGCCACCCAGCTGGCAGTCGCTGCGTTTGGTATCTTTTTAGCCCCGTTTACCGAAGAGTTTTTATTTCGGCGGAGCCTTTTTGGGTATTTTCAAAAAAAAGGGCCGCTCGCCGCGGCCGTCATTTTGACGAGTATTCTCTTTGGTTTTTTGCATGCGGTGACAGAACTGACGAATATCCGGGTGATCATCCCGTATGTCGTCATCGGCATCGTTTTACAACTTTATTACATTCGCTCGGGGAGTCTATTTGTCACCATTGGGATGCATGCCATTTATAATGCCATCAGCATCGGACTGATCATCTTAGTCAATACCATCCAGTTTATCCCGGATATGCCAGTTTAATTCAGATAATTTTTGAGTGCTGGATGTTTTTCCACGTACGTTTTTTCAAGCGGAGAAAGATCCTTAAGCAATTGATGAGATTTAAGTACATCTAAAAGCGATGATTGTTTATATAATAAACTCATCATGACCAGTGATAAGCCATGCGTTTGAAACGCATCGGTGGGATGGCCCGCTTCGATGAGGGCATTCACCAGATATGCATCTTGGCGAATCACCGCATAAAATAGCGCACTTTTCCCGTACGTATCATAGAGCGGGTCAAAGGTGTGTTTTTTCATCAGCACCATGGCCCGGTCAATCTCTCCGGTCCTTATCGCATGATGAAGCGGTGTTTTGAGCCGGTAAGCCACAACGCTTTGGTGTCTGGGAAACGCCTCAAATAGGGTCATGAGTTCTTGGTCCATCAACCGGGTAGCTGTTTTAATCGGGCTTTCTTCAAAGTGATCGGTTAAGTTTGGTTCCAAGCCTAAATCGAGCAAACGCTCAACCATTGAAATGTGGCGCTTAAACGTCGCTAGATGAAGGGGACTTTGATGGTGAATATTAAGTGTATATGGCGATACCCCTGCCTCTAAAATGACCTCTAATAAGCGCACCTCACCCAGTGTGGCCGCTTCATGAACGAGAGAATGCTGCTGATCATTGAGATGATGCACCCAAGCCCCCGCATCAATGAACCGGTTTAAAATGGAGCGTTTGCGGCCCCTGAGTGCATAAAATAAGACACTATCGCCCATCGCATCCAAAGCGTTTAACGACGCGCCAGAATCTAAGAGCACATCAATGATCTCATGCGCCCCTTTCGCCGCCGCCAGCATCAAAGGGGTTTGTTTATGATGATTAGACATCCTAACATCCGCGGAGGCGTCTAATAATCTTTGAACGCTGGTGACATCGCCGATCCGGGCGGCGATATGTAACGGGGTTTCGTTTTGATAGTTCGTTTGATTGACGTTTAACCCTTCATTTAAAAGAAAATCCAAGGTTTTGAAGCTTTGCGCTTTAACCGCGTAAAAAAGAAGCGTTTGTTCACGGGTATCTACCCCGGTTAACGCGTGATCTTCCGATAAGATTTTAAGCGCCTCAACATCATTGTTTTTGGTCGCTTTAATCAAGCTTGTGGCTAAGGGCTGCACGTCATCACCTTCTAAAAAAAGGGTAGCATAAAGACAAAAAAAATACCACCAGAGGTGGTATTTTTACTTGAAGTAATTATCTTACAGCATCCTTGAGTACTTTTCCAGCTTTGAAAGCAGGAGATTTTTGTGCAGGAATTTGAATGGATGCGCCAGTTCTTGGGTTATGACCCGTACGAGCTTGGCGTGCTCTCACTTCAAATGTTCCAAAGCCTGTAAGTACGACTTTGTCTCCTTTGACGAGTGATTCTTTAACACCATCCAATACTGCATCTAATGCAGCTTGTGCATCTTTCTTGGTGAGACCAGCACGATCCGCAACCAATGCAACTAATTCGGTTTTATTCATGGACATGCCCTCCTTTTTTAAAATCTAACGCTAGTATATCAATAAACACAAATTGATGCAACTTATTTCGCTTACTTAAGGGAAAACGCGTC
>CBFHLD010000003.1:23009-44854 GCA_965656585.1 Candidatus Izemoplasmataceae bacterium
TGTAAAAATATTAAAGATTTTTCTCTCTTAAGAGGAAATGAACCGGCGTCCCCGATAGGTCAAAGGCCTCTCTGAGGCGGTTTTTGAGATATCTCTCATAGGAAAAATGTAAATAGTCTGGTGAATTGACAAAAAGAATGAATGTAGGGGGTTTAACGCTTGCTTGCGTCGCATACGAAACATTAAAGGTGCCGCCTTGAAACCGTTTGGGTGGTGTGAAAGCGAGCGCGTCATTGAAGACATCATTTAAAACGGAGGTGGAGACTTTACGCGTGTAGTTTTTAAAGACGGTGGATAAGCTCTCAAAAATGGTATGAATGCGTTTGTTTTCTTTGGCTGAGACAAATACCATGGGCGCGTAGGCTAGAAACTGAAATGAAGCTTCGATTTCTTCTTGGAACCGGCTCATGGTCATTGTATCTTTTGCGACCGCGTCCCATTTATTGATGACAATGATGCTGGCTTTACCCGCTTCATGGGCATAGCCCGCAATCCGCTTATCTTGTTCGACGATGCCCTCAGCCGCATCTAAAACAATCAGACATACGTCGCTTTGATCGATGGCTTTTAAGGCTCTTAAGACGGAATACTTCTCTGAATCTTCATATACTTTGCCTTTTTTACGCATCCCTGCGGTGTCAATGATGACGTATTCTTGATCGTCTTTTTTAAATAAGGTATCCACCGCATCCCGGGTGGTCCCTGAAATATCTGAGACAATGACGCGTTTTTCCCCTAAAATCGCATTCACGAGGGATGATTTTCCTACATTGGGTCTTCCGATGACCGCCATTTTCAAGGTCGCTTCCGTGTATTCTAGCGGGATGTCTTCGGTCTCTTCAAAAATGCGTTCGAGTAAATCCCCAATGCCAAGCCCATGAATGGTCGAGATGGGATGGGGGTCACCGAGCCCTAAACTGTAAAATTCATACAGCGTATCATGCGCCCCACTATCAAGTTTATTGACGACGGTGTAGACTTGCTTTTTAACCCGGTACAGTTGTTTAGCGATATCCATGTCTAAATCAGTAAGGCCGCTTTTCCCGTCGACCACGAAAAGAATCACATCGGCTTCATCCATGGCAATTTCGGCTTGCATGCGGATTTCATTTAAAAAAGGGGCGTCATTAAAATCAATGCCGCCCGTATCGATAAGTTGGTAGGTGTGCGAAAGCCAAGTGGCTTTCGCGATGATGCGATCTCGGGTAAGCCCAGGGGTATCATCGGTGATGGACTTGCGTTCGCCCACCAACCGGTTAAATAAAGAACTTTTCCCCACGTTGGGCCGGCCGACAATGGCCACTGTGATCAAATGAGACTCCTATTTTTTTAAACTGGCAAATTTCTCTGCGAATAATTCTCCAAGGGTTTGCGCTTGGTCTTCTTGGTTTTCAGTTTTCATATATTTTTGGTATTCTTCGCGAATGGCTTGTTGCTCACGTTTGATCTTAGAAATGACCATTTGCCAAGCACGGGGATTGAATTTTAAAACTACGGCTTCAATGACATCGCCCTCTTTGAGCGCATCTTGAACGCGTTCTACTCGGTTTTCTTGAATTTCACCAATCGGTAAAAAGGCATTGATGCCTTGGATTTCTACCAACGCACCATTGGTTTGTAAGGCTTTGACTTCCCCGGAAACTTTATCGCCAATTTTAACTTTAACGTCGTCCCAAGGATTATATTCTAAGTGTTTTTTAGAAAGCGCCATTCGGCGTTTTTTGGGATCAATAGAAATGATTTGCGATTCAATCGCATCGCCCACTTCCACGTCACCGGCTAAGTTGTAGTTAGGATCCCATGAATAATCATATTTATTAATCATCCCAACCACATCAGGGGCGACTTCGACTAAAAAGCCAAACTGCATTTTTTTGACGACTTTCCCGGTGATTTTTTCGCCTACTTTATGAGCATCCGCAAATTCTTCCCATGGGGTTTTTTGCAGAGCTTTCATTGATAATCCGCGTTTATCACCATCGGCATCAATGACTTTCACTTTTACTTTTTCGCCTTCTTTTAACACATCGGATACTTTGGCGACTTTATGGTGGGAGAGTTGAGAAATGTGGATGAGTCCTTCCGCATGGTTAAAGCGGACAAAGGCGCCGAAATCAAGAATTTTAACAACGGTCCCCTCTAAGACATCGCCCACGTTAATGGTTTCAAGTTCTTTTTGCTTCGCGATTTTATCGGCTTCTTTTTCAACGATTTTATGAGAGACCACGACTTTGTCACGGCGAATCTCGATGACTTTTACAAGTAGGGTTTGACCTTCATAGGCGGATAAATCATCAATGAATGCAGTAGAAATTTCACTGGCTGGCATGAAGCAATCATACCCATCAAAATCGGCTGAGAGTCCGCCTTTATTGACGCCTTTGATTTTGACTTCAAACGCCCCATCTTGAACGAATTTTTCCTGGAGTTGATCAAACGCCTCTGCGACTTCAATGTCAATGCGCGAGAGCAGTAAGTATTCATCGGTTTTTTTGCGAACTATGGCCTCAACTTGATCGCCTTTTTTGAAAAGCTCACTCGCTTTGGCAATCGGTTTTTTGGTCATTTGATCTAAGTTCATCGTGCCTTCGATGGGATAACCTTCAATGGCCACAATGATTTCAGTGTCTTTAACTTCATAGACGGTGCCGGTAATTTTAGCGCCTTCTTTGACTTGGTTGATTTCCATATTTATCCTTCTTTCACCATGGTGTATAGTTTTTCTACGAGCGCTGCAATTGAATAATCTTTGGTGTCAATTTCAATCGCATCCGGCGCTTTTTTAAGCGGATTATGCATTCGGTTCGAATCATAATCATCGCGCGTTTTAATATCCTTAACAAGTTGTTCAAGGGAAACAGATTCACCGCTTTTGAGCATGTCTTTCATTCGGCGCTTAGCCCGGGTGACAGGATCGGCGGTCAAGAAAAACTTAAACGGGGCATCGGGTAACACGACGGTGCCGATGTCACGTCCATCCATCACGACGTCATGTTTTAAGGCGATGGCTTGTTGGCGGCTAACTAGGGCATCCCGCACATATTTGTGTGAGGCCACCAATGAAACATGTTGCGACGTCAGGGGGGAACGGATTTTCTTTTCAATGTTTACGTTATCTAAGATGAGTTCGCCGTCTTGGAAATAAAAATCGGTCGAGTCAATGAAATCAAACGCAGCTTCATCGGCGAGATCGATTCCTAATTCTAAGGCTTTGACAGTGACGGCCCGGTACATGGCTCCAGTGTCGAGATGCATGATGTTGAGTCGCTTCGCTAAGGCCTTAGCAATGGTGGATTTTCCAGCACCTGCGGGGCCATCAATCGCGATTTGTATCGGGGGCATTTTTTCACCTCTTTAAACGTACCTATTATATCATATAGAAAGGCCTAAGGCTTGTCAAATAGGGCCAAAAACCCACTTTTTATTGAACCCTTAATGGTTAGCATGCTACACTAAATTATCTTAAACTTTTCGGAGGCACACATGGAATCGTGGATTTTTCTCACCTTGATTTTTGGCGTCATGGCACTCCTTTATGCGGTCGTATTATTCCGCAAGATTAAAAAAGTGCAAAAAGGCGATGCCCGCGTGGAAGAAATTTCCGGCTACATTCGCGAAGGGGCGATGGCTTTTTTAAGAAGAGAATATACCATCTTAGCGGCATTCGTCTTAATTCTCAGTATGGTCTTAGCCTTGGCCATCAATTTAGGCACCGCGGTCACCTTTGTGCTCGGGGCTACCTTGTCAGCCACGGCTGGGTATCTAGGGATGCGAGGCGCGGTGGCAAGTAACTCACGTGTGGCGACATCCGCTCGGGATGAAGGGATGAATAAAGCCTTAGATATTGCGTTTTCCGGCGGAGCGGTCATGGGAATGGCAGTGGTCGGCTTAGGGTTACTCGGTGTCATTGTCAGTTACATTGTCGGTATTTATGTGTTTGATATCGGTTTAGAGGCGATGATTGGTGTGATTACAGGCTTTGGGCTTGGCGCTTCTTCCATCGCCCTGTTTTCTAGGGTCGGCGGGGGGATTTACACCAAAGCGGCCGATGTGGGGGCCGATTTAGTCGGTAAAATTGAAGCCGGTATCCCAGAAGATGACCCACGAAACCCAGCGGTGATCGCCGATAATGTCGGTGATAACGTCGGCGATGTGGCCGGGATGGGAGCGGACCTATTTGAAAGTTATGTGGGTTCGATCATTGCAGCCATGACCTTAGGCGTCGTGGGGTTCACCGAATTTCAATATGAAAAAGTGTTGTTTCCACTCTTGCTTGCGGCCGTCGGGATTTTAGCCGCGATCATCGGGACGATGACGGTCAGAACCAAACAAGCGGACATGCCCCATAAAGTCTTAAAACAAGGCACGTATGTCGCGGGCGCGGTTTTCTTTATTTTTACCGCGGTCATTACTTGGTATTACGTCGAACAAGGCATCTTTGATGATTATGGCATCTTCTTCGCCATCATCGCTGGACTCGGAGTTGGATTGTTCATTGGATTTGTCACGGAGATGTATACCTCCAGTGATTTCCAACGCGTTAAAGACATTGCGCGACAATCCCAAACCGGTCATGCGACGAATATCATTGGTGGACTTTCCATCGGCATGCAATCCACGGCGGTTCCCATCATCGCGATTGGCTTAGTCATTTTGGTCGCCTTTGAACTGGCGGGACTTTATGGCATTGCACTCAGTGCGGTCGGAATGCTTGCGACCACTGGGATGACCATTGCCATTGATGCGTATGGACCGATTGCTGATAACGCGGGGGGGATTGCTGAAATGTGTGGAATGGATCCCAAAGTCCGGGAAATCACCGATAAACTCGACAGTGTGGGAAATACTACCGCGGCCATCGGTAAAGGATTTGCCATCGGATCGGCCGCGCTCACCAGTTTGGCGCTTTTCAGTGCCTTTGTCAGCGCGGCTGGATTAACCTCGATTGATCTGACCATTCCGAAAGTCATGGTGGGCATCTTAATTGGCGCAATGCTTCCATTTTTATTCAGTTCGCTCACGATGTCATCCGTGGGAAGAGCTGCGAATAAAATGATTGATGAAGTCCGTCGCCAGTTTAAAGTGATGCCTGGCATTATGGATGGCAGTGAAAAACCCGATTACGCCGAATGCGTGGATATTTCCACCAAAGCGGCACTCAAAGAAATGATTTTACCCGGTGTTTTAGCGGTATTAGCCCCACTCACTGTTGGCTTCTTGCTGGGCGCTGAAAGCCTGGGGGGATTACTCGGAGGCGCTTTAGCCAGTGGGATCGCCATGGCCATCTTCATGGCCAATGCAGGCGGGGCGTGGGATAACGCGAAAAAATTCATTGAAGAAGGCAATGAAGGCGGGAAATCGTCCGAAGCGCATAAAGCATCCGTCACCGGAGATACCGTCGGTGATCCATTTAAAGATACGTCTGGTCCTTCAATCAATATTCTCATTAAATTAATGAGTATCGTATCGCTCGTCTTTGCCGCCCTATTCGGAGCAGGCTTATTTTAAATCAATCACAACTAAAAAAGAAAAAGCGCGTGACCTAGGGTCGCGCGCTTATTTTTTTAGAGTTGGTGTAAGGTTTTTCGTTCATGGGGTTTTAAATCGCGGTACTGGCCTTTTTTTAAGCCTTCTAAGGTTAGAGGACCCAGTTGCACGCGTTTAAGTCTCGTTACTTCGTGGCCAAACTCTGCGAGCATCCGCTTGATTTGATTGTTTTTGCCTTCTTTTAACGTGAGCTGACACGTGGTTTTTTCACTCGTCGGATTGACTTTGACGTGGGAGACTTGGACGGGCCTTAATTTGACTTTATCTAATATCATCCCTTTTTCAAAGATGTGCGAGGTCTTACGTCTGAGGACGCCTGTGAATGAGACTTCATAGACTTTTTCGATCTCTTTATTCGGTTGAGTCAGATGATTGGCCAGGTCGCCTTCATTGGTAATGAGAAGCAGCCCAGAAGTATCATAATCCAACCGACCGACGGGGTATAATCTTCGTTTGTCGTTGATGAAATCTAAGACAGTGGGCCGGTCCTTATCATCCGAAGTGGTAGAGACACAGCCTTCTGGTTTATAAAAGACATACGTGATGGGTTCTTCTTTGGATAAGGGTTTTCCGTTGACGACAATATCATCGCTGGGGGAGGCTTTCGTTCCTAAGGTGGTGACGATTTGCCCGTTGACAGACACCTTGCCTTCCGTGATTAAACTTTCGGCTTTGCGGCGAGAAGTGATGCCGCTTTGGGCGATGATTTTTTGTAAGCGATCCATTAGGACTCCTTCGGTTTTTCCTCAGTTTCTATGGTTAGTAAGACCGTTTTAATCCGCCGCTCTTCGATTTTCTTAATGACAAACTTCAGTTCGAATACGGTATCTGGGACGTCGTGATCATAACTGGCTTTGGCGTGCTGGTAAGTTACCACTGTGCCTTCTTCGACGATATCTTCAAATTGGTTGTAAATATAAGACCCCACCGATTCATCAGGGTTTTCAGGTTCGCCCAGTTCCAACTCATCAAATAAATCATGCATCGATATATCGGCGTTGAGTAAATAATCATTCGCGCTTTCCCGTTGGATGAAATCCGGTTCAATGTCATCGTGCTCATCGTAAATTTCCCCGACGAGTTCTTCTAAAGCATCTTCCATCGTGACAATACCGCTGGTGCCGCCATATTCGTCGGTCACCACGGCGAGATGCATATTTTCACGTTGCAACGTTTCAATGAGCGTATCCACCCGCATCGCTTTAGGGACAAAGATGGGTTTTTTGAGTAAGGCTTTGAGATCAAAAGGAGCGCCGGTGATTAACATCGTGAAAAAATCACGCTCATTAAGAATTCCGATGACGTTATCGCGGGTTTCTGAAAAAACGGGCATCCGGGAGAATTGATGTTCAAAGAACACCGCTTTAATCGTCTCCACATCATCCGTTTCATCCAGGGCAATCATATCCACGCGCGGCGTCATGATTTCTTTGACTTTTTTATCTCTTAAATCGAGTACACTTTGGAGCATTTCGGCTTCATCTTCATCGATGGAACCTTCTTCTTCCATCGTGTCAATGATGGTTTCCAGCTCATCTTCGGTGACTGTGATGGTGACGGTGTGATTGTCTTTAACCATGAGGCGTTTAATGCTGATAAAGACATACGTGATGGGTCTGAGTAATTTGATTATTACATACATAAAGCCACTGATTTTTAAGGCGATGGCATCCGAGTAGACTTTACCGTAACTTTTGGGAATGATTTCTCCGAAAATTAAAATCACGGTGGTCATGATGAAGGTATTAAGCGTCGCACTTACGGCATCCGACGTATTAAAAAGCGTCACAATGACGCCCAAAGAGACGGATGCGATGGCGATATTGGCCAGATTGTTCCCGACTAAAATGGTCGAAAGGGTAAGGTCAAAGTGATCGTGGACCCACAACGCTTTTTTACTCCCGGGCTTTTTCTCATCAATGGCGTGTTTCAAGCGAATCGGGTTAATCGATGAAAAAACAGTTTCACTCATAGAAAAAAAGGAACTTAAAATTAAGAGTCCGATGAGTATGATTATCGATGGCAGCATAAATTCACCGCCTCGTGAGGGTCAGAAAGGTCCAAGAAACACTCACTCCTTTAGGCTTTCGCCATGTATTTACCAGTTGAGGTATTAATCCAAATTTTATCGTTTTCGTTCACAAAGAGTGGAACTTGTAAGAGATATCCCGTTTCCACGGTCGCATCTTTGGTCGCATTATTGACGGTGTTGCCTTTAACGCCTGGCACGGTTTCACTCACGGTCAACGCGACTTTTTCGGGGAGGTCGACCCCGATGATTTCCTCTTTGTAGCGTTTGATCGATACCATCATGGTCTCAATCAAAAAGTTCTTTTCGTAATCGATGCGTTCAATGGGAATCTCGATTTGATCGTAGGTTTCGGTATTCATGAAGACATACGCCGGCCCGTTGGCATAAAGAAATTGCATTTCTTGTTTGTCGATCATGGCCGTTTGCACTTTTTCACCGGCGCGCCACGTTTTTTCGATGACGGCTCCAGTTCTTAAGTTACGCAGTTTAGAACGGACAAAGGCGCTGCCTTTTCCGGGTTTGACATGTTGAAACTCCATGATGGAAAAGATATTGCCATCGTGTTCGATGGTCAAACCGGTTTTAAAATCATTACTGGTTGTCATTGGGACTCCTTCTTAGGTTCATTACGACTATTATAAAGAAATGACCTTCTTTTGTCTATATTAAAGGCGGTACCAAGCATCCCCTTCAAAGGCGTTGAAGCCGACATAAAGGGCGTCTGCTTGAAAGGTTAATGTGTATGCAGTTCCGCTTTTTTCGAGGGTCGCCGTGTGCGTGGGATCCGCGGTTTGTTCTATTTTGATTATGCGCATGTCTTCAATCAATGTTCTTAACGTTTTAAAGGGCTTTTCAACTGAAGTCTCTCCCGCATGTAAACCGATTACTTCAAACGCTTTGAATACCAAAATACCCGCATCGGTTTTTTGCGTTTTCATCGCCCCATTGGATGGATGCGTCGCGGTCACTTTCACGGATTTAAATGTAATTGCCGCAGTGCGGTCTTTGAGGCGCTTAAGACCGGTAAGCTTGGTCCCAGAAAAGTCTAAGGTGTCCCAGGCCACTTCAGCGTAATAACGATATTTCTTAGAAAACCGTTCATGTACAGACAGTACTTCTTGGGCCGCAGTTTCTTCCACCACGATTTTTTCTGGGGTGAAATAAATCCGGTAAGGATATGCGGTGCCTGTGAGCCCTTCGGCTTTAAAGATTTGGATCAATCCATCCATGACGGGTTTGGGAAACCGGGCGCGTGCCAGGTAAAACCGAGTATCTGACCCTTCAATGAAAATGAACTGGGGTTGAGTGCGCACTTTTTGAATCGCTTTGAACTCAATGGTTTTAAAACTTTTTTCATCGTCTAAGCCAAGCCCGTCCCGACAAATAAAAAGTCGCTTGGGTTTTAAATGACGCGTCAGCCAAACATCGATGATGCCTAAAAGCCCTGCCGTGCTTATAAGACCTAGAAGGATGCCATTCATTTGACCCACTAAAAGCCATACGGGAATCAGTGCGATAAATAATAAACCGAAAACCACGCGACGTTCCTGGTGATAAATGACCGAAGATACGGTAAACGCATCATCCAAGGTAGTTTTATGACGCCATTCAAAGGCATCTTTTAAGGGAAGGGTCGTTTCAATCTTTGCCATAACATCTCGCTTTAAATACGATATAATCAAATTGGAGGTTTCTATGGATATATTCATTACCTACATCATCCCCATCATTTTAGGGGTGACCATTGGACTGGTTTTGATGGCACTTAAAGACTATTATACCGCAAAAATTACAGGCCTAGACACCGAAACATTTCAAGAGGGCATGCGGAAAGCCCAACTGATTGACGTCCGGCCGAAAAAGACTTATGAACAGGGGAAAATCAAAGGTGCCCGACATTTTTCTGTGGCGCAATTGACCCACAAAAATCAAACCAAAGTGCGGAAAGATTTACCGGTTTATTTGTATCATTCATCGAGATTTAAGGTCAAAAGAGCCGCCCGGCGTGTTTCACTGGCGGGCTATCAAGACGTCTATTACCTAAATGTTCCATATATAAATAATTAAAACGGGCTTAAAGGCCCGTTTTTTCATGCATTTCGATGGTGGTAAATGTGATTTCTTGTAAGAGCCCTTCGGCGGTTTCTAAACGAATCCAAAGGCCATCATCCAAACGCTTAATGTCAAAATCATGGATGTAAAAAAGCGTTTCATTGAAATGGGCTTTCTTAAAACTAAAACTTTGGACCCCATGACAGATAACCATCACACGGGTGTCATGGCGAAACCGGGGGTTATGGGTTTTTTTTAGGGTCAGATCAAGCGTGATTTGATCGCCCTCTAAATAAACAGCATTCACGACGCCGTCATAAAAGACCGGGACGTCCCCGATACGTTTCATCAGTGCGGTTTCTTGAAGAATCTGAACGTGATATTTCATCTCAATCGTCCTTTAAGATAAATCGTCCACCTTCGGCTAAGATTTTTTGCCAACGGTGCAGGCGTTCAAACATTAAATCAGGGACTAAATCACTGGTGATCACAGTGTTTAAGGGGTCTTTGGACGCGAGTTTTTCGCCCCATAAGGGATCTGCAATCAACGTCATTCCCGTCGCAACACACTCATACCCGGATGCGAGGGCGTTTTCAACGTCTTCGAGATCGTTAATCCCCCCCACGCCAATCAAGGGAATGTCCATGCTTAAGACATCACTTAAACGCTCAATGATTGGGGTCGTATTGGCGGAATCTCTGATGGATGATTGGAGGTAATGCCCGGTGGAAAGATGTAAGTAATCCACCTTTAAAGCATTCAGTTGTTTGATTAAATAGCGCGTGTCGGCGAGGGTAATCCCTGGCGTTTCCCGTTCTTCCGGGGACAGGCGATACCCAAGTAAAAAGGGTTTCGTGGCTTCTTTTTGAATGCGTTCTTGCGCGGCTTTCACGAGTTCCACAATGAAGCGACTACGATTTTCAATTGATCCGCCATATTCATCGGTGCGTTGGTTGCTTTGCGGGGAAAAGAATTGCTGCAATAAATAAGTGTTAGCACCATGGAGTTCAACGCCATCATAGCCCGCTTGAATCGCTCGGGATATGGCGTCTAAAAAGTCTTTTTGCGTCTGTCTGACTTCATCTAAGCTCATGGCTCGGGGGGTGACGGTGAAATTCCGGTCGGCTTTAATCGCTGAAGGGGCGACGATATCATTCGCATCCGCAAATAAACTGGCATCGGCCATCCGGCCCCCATGATGCAGTTGCATGACCGCTTTAGCGCCCCCCGCTTGAATTTTTTCCGCGAGCGTTTTGAGTCCAGGAATAAAACGGTCATCTTCAATGCTGATTTGTCTGGGAAAGGCGTGGGCACTTTTAGACACGGCCACGGCTGCGGTAATAAGCATCCCCACCGTTTGAGCACGCGCTTCATAGTAGGTGTATTCTTGATCGGATACGGTGTAATCAGGATTCGAACTGTACGTGGTCATGGGCGCCATCACGAGGCGATTTTTGAGCGTGACTGGGCCAATTTTCGTCGGCGTATTAAACATAGATGTAATGCCTCCTTATCCGCATTATAGCACTCTTAAATATGGCTTAATGGGTGGACGCTTTATTGTTTATATCTGCTAAAATTTTTCGCGCGAGCGTATCTGGAGATTGGTTAAGAGCCTCCATCCAGGAGATGGGAAATTGACGGGTAAAATAGGTCCGTTGCTTTTTAATATATTGATGCGTGTGAACTTTGATTTGTTGGATGACTTCTGTTTTTGAGAGGATGCCCGCAAAATACGCTTTCCACTCTTTATACCCAATGGCTTCCGCGGCGGTGGGAGACATCCCTTCTTGCATGATCCGCTTAACTTCTTCTTCAAGGCCTGCTTCAATCATCCGGTCAATGCGGATGTCTGTTCTTTTTTTAAGTTCCGGAAGCGCCACATCTAATCCATAAAGTGTGTATGGATATACGGGCTCATTGACCGGCGATGGAGCTTGGCCACTGATGTAGCGTTGATACCGGTTAATCAACCGTTTGTGATTATTGGGATGGACCCCGTTTAAAAGGGCTGGGGCGTTTTCACTTAACGTCTTCCAGATGACTTCAGGTTCAGGAATCGCCTCTACAGGCGGGGTCTTAGAAAACTTAAAATCATGCAGTAAGGCTTTTAAATAATAGCCTGAACCTCCCACTAAAAGAACGGGCTTTTGAGCCGCTTGGAGTTTTTCGATGGTCGCCCGGGCTTCTGCTTGATACATGCTGACATCATAGGATGTTTGGGCCGAAACATGGTCAATGAAATGATGGGTGATACCAGTTTGTTCATGAGGCATCACTTTCGCCGTTCCAATATCCATGCCCCGATAGATTTGATATGCATCCACGGAAATAATGTCGGTGGATAATGCTTGAGCTAAAGCGATGCCCACCGCACTTTTACCTGAGCCTGTAGGCCCGACAATCCCGATGATCATGCCATACTTCTGCCGAACATATTTTCCAGCGATGCTTGCGTAAATTCGATCAAAGTCGGCCGGCCATGCGGACACTGAAAAGGCTGCACGCACTGGGCCAAATCTTTTAAAAGAGCGTCGACTTCACTCCGCGCAATTTTTTGATTGCCTTTGATCGAATGTTTGCACGATAAATCTTTGGCCATTTGATCAATCAATACGCCGCGCGTCAGATTCTTTTCTTCAATCAAATGCTCAATCATGGTGAGTGTATACGCATATTCAAGGCCAGGATGGAAATAATGAGGGATTTCATGGACGAATAACGCATGGTCATCTAAAGTCACTTTCAAGCCAAAGGTTTTAAAGGTCTCTAGGTGATCGACTAAGTGGGCGGTTTCAATTTTCGAAAGCGGAATTTCTAAGGGCGTGAGTAACGCAGTGGACCTTCCTAAATCTTCTTGCATGTGGGCGTAATATTTTTCATACCGAATACGCTCTGCCGCCGCATGTTGATCCATCAAATACATCCCCGATGCACTTTGCATGACTAAATACGTGCCGTGCACTTGGCCGACGTATTCTAAGATGGGAAACGGTTTTGTACTCTCTTGTATTGCACCCGAGGATTCCTCGACTGAAAGTGGCGAATGTTCATGGAGCGATTCAAATCTCATAGCCTCTGGTTTAGATTGAGGGGCACTCATGAAGGAAGCGGCTTTGGATGTTTTCTTAAGATGGCTGCCAAGTCCATCAATTAGCGTTTCTTTGAGTCTTTTTTCTTCGGCCAATTTGATTTCTTTTTTCTGCGGATGGATGTTGACATCCACTAAGATCGGATCGCACGTCAAAAAGACGACCACAACGGGGTATTTGGCCTTTGGAATATATGGGGCATAGGCTTCTTTGATCGCTGAAATCAGTGGGCGGTTCCGCACACTTCGGCCGTTGACAAAAAGGTGCATCCGTTTGGATGACGAGCGCTGAATCATCGGATCGGCGTACCAACCTTCAATCGTGTAATCGCGGTCTGTGAGACTAAACGGGTAAAGACTTTGCATGATCGATGCCCCATACAAATCAAATAACACGCGTTTGATATCCCCTTTTCCTTGAGTGCTTAAAAGCGTTTGACCATCATTAGAGAGCCGAAACGCAATCGATGGATGGGCGATCGCAAGGTGAAACATCTGGTCTAAAACCCCGGTGAGTTCTTGAGAGGGACTTTTTAAATATTTGAGTCGGGCAGGCGTTTGATAAAAAAGATTTTTTGCGATGATTTGGGTGCCTTTGAAGGCTTTTCCTTCGGTTATATCATGCGCAGCTCCTTGCACCTTTAATACTTTTGAGGGCGCTTTGACCGGTGATGAGGCAATCGTAAGCTCAGCCACGGAAGCCAAGGAGGCGAGGGCTTCCCCGCGAAAGCCTAAGCTAAGGACGCGAAATAAATCGTCCGATCGGACGATTTTACTGGTCGCATGTCGTTTGACCGATAACGTTAAGTCCGCTTCATCCATGCCATCACCGTTATCCGTGATGCGGATTTCTTGCAGACCCGATTCAACTAAATCCACCGATATCTCACTGGCGTGCGCATCGATACTATTTTCAACGAGTTCTTTGACCACACTTTCGATGTTTTCAACGACTTCGCCGGCGGCAATTAAATTGGCCACCTCAGGGGTGAGTTGTTTGATTAGACCCATAGGGGCTCCTTACGACTTTTTTTTCCACTCATATAACCAATTGAGTGCATCAATCGGACTTAAATCATCGAGATTCAATGCTTTGAAGGCCTCTTCCAAGGCGGATGATGCGGGCATTTCTTCGGTAAAATCAAATAAGGTAGGACTTTGGGTTTGAGGCGCTTGTTCAAAAGTTTTAAGTAATTTTTCGGCCCGCCGAATGATGGATTTGGGTAAACCCGCCATGGCCGCAACTTCAATCCCAAATGATTCATCGGTGGGGCCATCTTTGACGAGATGTGAAAAGGTCATGACGCCATCTTTTTTCGTGGCCGAAACGTGAATATTTTTGAGCCTTGAAAGCGAGGCTTCTAAGGCGGTAAGTTCATGGTAGTGCGTAGAAAAAATGAGTTTAGAACGTAAGGATTCGTGCACGTATTCTAAAAGACTCCACGCCAAACTTAACCCATCATAGGTGGATGTTCCACGGCCCATCTCATCGAATAAAATCAGTGATTGGTCGGTCGCTTTATCTAAAGCTCTTTGCGCTTCTAGCATTTCCACCATAAAGGTGGATTGACCCCGAATTAGGTCATCACTGGCCCCAATTCGAGTAAAGATCTGATCAAAGATGGGGATTTGGGCACTTTGTGCGGGGACATATGAACCGATTTGGGCCATGATAATGGTGAGAGCGAGTTGACGCATATAGGTCGATTTCCCGGCCATGTTGGGCCCGGTAACCAGTAAGATATCAGTGGAGTCGTCCATGATGATATCATTCTCCACAAAAATCTCTTCCGGTCTCAACGCTTTAATGACTGGATGGACGCTGCCAGTAATATGAATCACGCGTTCATCAGTGAGGGTGGGTTTCGTGAGATTTAAGGATTCAGAGACTTCGCTGAGTGCGAGATAAAAATCCACTTCAGCAATGATGGAAGCCGTTTTTTGAAGTGGCGTCAAATAGCTTTCAGCATCGCTAATCAACTGTTCAAATAATTCTTTTTCCAAACGAATTTGTTCATCGGACGCTTGAAGAATCATTTTTTCTTTTTCTTTAAGCGCTGGAGTAATAAACCGCTCAGCATTCACAAGGGTTTGTTTGCGGGTGTATTCAGCGAATTGATCAAGGATTTCCGATTGGCTCTTCGGCACTTCAATGTAATACCCAAAGACCGAATTCATCCCGATTTTTAGTTTTTTTATACCTGTTTTTTCGCGTTCTTCGGTGGCTAAGTTTTCTAAAAATTCATCGCCACCTAGAATCAAGGCCCGGACGTCATCGAGGGCTTGGGAAACGCCAGGGGCAAATACCCCTCCATCGGAGAGGCTAAGCGGCACTTCGTCGTTTAAATCCTGTTCAAGCCGATTTTGGAGTGTCTTTAGATCGGGGATAGCATTGAGTAACCCTAAAGCCGAGTCAATATTTAAGGCTTGAAGACTCGTCTTTAAAACCGGTAACGCGCGTAACGAATCTCTCAACTGGGTAAAGTCACGCGGTTTAATGGTCCGGTTGGATAGTTTCGTTAAAATCCGCTCGATATCATAAATTGACCCGAAGGATTCTTTGAGTGCTGAACGTGTCATAAATTCACGGTTTAAAGCATCAATCATTAAATAGCGTGATTCCAAGCGAGTTTTATCTTTTAAAGGGCGCATGAGTTGGCGTTTTAAAAAGCGCGCGCCCAAGGCCGTTTGAGTACGATTAAGCAAGGCAAATAACGACCCATGTTCGGTTTGAAAGCGTTCATTTTTTAATAGTTCTAAATGTCTGAGAGTGGTTCCATCGAGATACATCGCATCGTCATGGGCCAAGTTTTGACACGGTTTAATGTAAAGCAAGGCATGTTTTTGTGTGTCATAGACATAACTGACCAAGCGGTGAACATTTTTCTTTTCTAAATCGGTCGGAAGTGCGTCACTCAGACGGTCAATCCAGGGAATCTCTAACGGCTTAACCGCGTAAGAAACCAAAATGTTTAGGCGTTTAAGCGCCGCCAGTAAAGCCGAGGCGTCAAAGCCTTTAGGCAAAATGACTTCTTTGACGTCTTTGGCGGTGAGTTCGGTGGTTAAGGTTTGGATGTCGAGCCAGATTTTCTCGGAAAAGAGTTCGCCTGTGAGCGCATTGAGATACGCCACGACATAATAATGATCACTCGGTGTAATACTCGCAATATGGACATCGCCACGGGTCGTCTCATCGAGATGCGTCCCTGGCGTTAAAATCCGGATAACTTCGCGCTTGACTAATTTTTGGCCCGTCGCCGCTTCAACTTGTTCGGCGATGGCCACTTTGAACCCTTGATCGATCAAACGTTTGATATAACTCTCGGCGCTATGATAAGGCACTCCACACATCGGAATGCGTTCAGCTTGGCCGCCGTCTCGGCCGGTGAGCTGAATGTCTAGAGCTTTGGAGGCAACGAGTGCGTCTTGGAAAAACATTTCATAAAAGTCACCCAGACGGAAAAACAAAATGGCGTCCGGCTGGGACGCTTTGATTGAAAGATATTGTTGCATCATCGGGGTGTATGTGGCTTCTGGCATCGGCTTTCCTTTTTTTAATCTTCCTCATCCAGTTTAGGATGTAAAGCGGCGTTGATTTGGGACTCAATTTCACCCATGGTCCATTGCAAGTCATAGTTCAACTCTTCAATGAGATCGAGGTATTCTTCGATAAAGGGATTCGATTTAAGCGCTTCTAGCTTATTCTCATAATCCGCTTTCTTTTCGTTTAAGCCTGGCGTTTGATTCGCCTCGGCACGGACCATGATTTGTTGGGCGACTTTGAGATCTTCATACGCCTGTAGTAGCGTAGGATGGCGTTCAATCTCAGTTTCTAAAGCTCTAAATCGCTTAACTCTCGGGTCATTTTTAAATGCGTTAATGAGTTTCTCTTTGGGATTCATCCGGTTTAACCTTTCTCAAAATAATCAGGCGCGTCCAATAACTGTGTGTAATCCCAAAAGGATTGGGCTTTTATTTTACCTTGAATCTCACTCAGTGACCACCAATCCGTCGCTAAAACTTCATCCGACAAGGTGAATGGCTCAGGCGCTTTTTGCGTTTCATAAATATAAGCAAACGTCTTATACGGGCCAGAGTGCGTGGGAATGATTTTTTGAAGCGAAATATCCTCTGGGGTTAAAAGAGTGCCGAGTTCTTCATGCGTTTCCCGTATGGTGGTAGTTTCTGGGGTTTCACCGGTGGTAACAAGTCCCGTGGTAAACGCCCACATGTAGGGATTGAGATCATCGGCTTTCCCACGTTTTTGAACCAACCACTTCCCGTTGTAAATCCACCATAAGTGAACCACACGAAAATAACACGGTGAGCCTTTTAAATCGGCCCGTGCAAGGGTTTGGTGGGTGGGGTGATTAAAAGCATCAAAACAGTCAACAAATTCCATCATCTAAAGAGAAAGCCTCCCACGTGGAAGGCTTAAAAATTATTTGGCAATATCTTGTGCGCGGGTTTCTCTAATCACGGTCACTTTAATCGTGCCCGGGTAGGAGAGTTGTTCTTCGATTTGCGTTTTAATATCGCGGGCGAGTTTGTGGGATAAAGCATCATCCACTTCATCGGGTTTTACCATAACACGCACTTCACGCCCTGCTTGGATGGCGTACGCTTGCGCCACACCTTTTTGATCATTGGCAATGCTTTCGAGTTGTTCAAGGCGTTTGATATACGAATCGAGTGATTCACTGCGCGCGCCTGGGCGAGCGGCACTTAAGGCATCGGATGCAGCCACTAAGACGCCAATGATGGTCTCCGCTTCCACATCACCGTGGTGGGAATGAATCGCATCTAAAACCGCTTTAGGTTCCTTATAGCGGCCGGCTAAATTAAAGCCAATCTCGACGTGTGACCCTTCCATTTCGTGATCCACCGCTTTTCCGATGTCATGGAATAAGCCAGCCCGGCGGGCTAAGGTTTCATCTTCACCGAGTTCGGCGGCCATTTTACCGGTTAAAAAGGCACATTCAATACTGTGTTTCAAAACGTTTTGACCGTAACTCGTACGGAAATGTAAACGACCTAAAAGTTTCACTAAGTCAGGATGGACCCGGCCAATCCCCACTTCAAAGATGGCTTCTTCGCCTTTGTCGCGCATGAAGCGATCCACTTCTTCACGGTTCTTTTCAACGACTTCTTCAATGCGGCCCGGATGAATCCGGCCGTCACTGACTAAGGTTTCGATACTCCGTTTGGCAATTTCCCGGCGAATCGGATCAAAGCCACTTAAGACGACAGCTTCCGGCGTATCATCAATGATTAGATCGACCCCGGTGAGGGCTTCAATGGCCCGGATGTTTCGACCTTCGCGGCCGATGATTCGACCTTTCATGTCATCACTCGGGAGCGTGACAACCGATACGGTGCTTTCACTCGTGACATCTTGGGCGTATTTTTGCATGGCGCCGACCATGATTTGTTTGGCCTTTTTATCGGCTTCATCTTTGGCGATGTCTTCTTGTTCTTTGATGTATTGTGCAATTTCTGTGGCCATGTCAGCTTCAACGCGATTTAAAATCATTTGACGCGCGTCTTCGACTGAAGTTTGGGCGATGGTTTCTAATTTCTTGTTTTCTTCTTCGATCAGTTGTTCAAGCTTACTGTGTTGTTCTTCCAATTGTTGTTTGCGATCTTCAAGCGCTTCTTCTTTACGGTCGATATTAGATTCACGTTTGTCTAAATTAGACGCACGATTTTCGAGCGTTTGTTCACGGTTTAAGAGCTTATCTTCAGACGCTTGCAATTCTGCTTTGCGTTCTTTGACCATTTGGTCATGCTCTTGGCGAAGTGTGTGAAGTTCTTGCTTGGTTTCAAGAATCGTTTGTTTCTTTTTTTGTTCCGCGGTTTTGGAAGCTTCATCGGTGATTTTTTTCGCTTCTTCTTTCGCGTTATTAAAACCTTTTTCAACAATGATGGCGCGTAGCACAATCCCGGCTACAACACCCAGAACGAGGGCAAGTAAACTGAACAGACCGATCAATAGGGCAGATTCTCCCATATGAACCTCCGTTCAAAATGTGGTTTATTTAAAGCATTACGTGCATAATTTGCTTGGCAATAGTATACATGAAAGCCCTTTAAAAAACAAACCAAAATGGCGAAAAAAAAGAAACCCATAAGGTTTCTTTTAGGCGCTTACTTCAGCGTCAGGGGTTCTTAATTTTCCTTCAATTTCAGCTAAAATATCGGGATGTTCGTCTAAATAACTTTTGGCATTTTCACGGCCTTGGCCAATTTTTTCTCCGTTGTAAGAGAACCAAGATCCACTTTTTTCAACGAGATCTTTTTCTAAGGCTAAATCAATGATTTCACCCGTGTGGGAAATCCCTTTTCCGTAAATGATGTCCACTTCCACTTTTTTAAATGGGGGGGCCACTTTGTTTTTGACCACTTTAATCTTGGTTTTATTCCCGACAATCAAATCGCCTTGTTTGAGCTGTTCAGACCGGCGAATTTCCAAGCGAACACTGGAATAAAACTTAAGGGCACGTCCCCCTGGAGTGGTTTCAGGATTGCCAAATAAAATGCCTACTTTTTCCCGAATTTGATTGATGAATATGGCGATTGTCGAGCTTTTAGAAATCGCACCCGAGAGTTTGCGCATCGCTTGGGACATCAGCCGTGCTTGCAACCCAACATGTGAACTTCCCATATCGCCGCGGATTTCGGCTTCTGGGACTAAGGCCGCCACACTGTCGATGACTAAAATGTCAATCGCATTACTACGGATGAGGGCTTCGGCGATTTCTAAGGCTTGTTCACCGGTATCCGGTTGGGAAATGACTAAGTTATCGGTATCAACGCCTAAATTTTTGGCGTACTTGGGATCGAGTGCATGTTCCGCATCAATGAATGCGGCGTAGCCCCCTTTTTTTTGCGCTTCGGCGATCGCATGCAATGCAAATGTGGTTTTCCCGGATGATTCAGGGCCGTAGATTTCCACGATGCGCCCTTTCGGATACCCCCCGATGCCTAAGGCAAGATCTAAGGCAATCGAGCCACTGGGGATGGCTTCAATGTTCCGGTCGGTCGCGTCGCTTCCCAGCAACATTACCGATCCTTTTCCGTGCGCTTTTTCAATATCTTTCATGGTTGCATCAAGGGCTTTTTGCCGGGATGCATTTTCTTTACTCATAACGCCTCCTCATTCAAACTATACAACGACGTTTAAATTTTACTTACTGAAATATTTGACGGTTTTTGATGAAATATTCAATGCCTGAAACCACGGTTAAAACCACGGCGACATAATAAAGGATAAGTCCAATATCGACAACGGTAATGAATATGAGCGTCATCGCCACCAAAGTGACAAACGTTTTGGCTTTGCCCAGTTGACCAGCCGCAATCACGATGCCTTTTTGCACCGCAAGTAAACGTATGCCCGTCACCATAAATTCCCGGGCCACAATTAAGAATACACTCCAAAGCGGTACCAGCGTCATCTCTTGTAAGATCAGAAGGGCGAGTAACACCAAGAGTTTGTCCGCCAGTGGATCTAAAAACTTACCCACGGTGGTAACCATATCGTACTTGCGCGCAATGAAGCCATCTAAAAAGTCTGTAAACGATGCGAACACGAATGTTCCCACAAATAAATACGTCCACAGATTGAGCGCTTCGGGCTCAGGATTAAGTAGATATAAAACCAATAATAACGGTAATAATAAGACGCGAATCGCGGTGAGGGTATTCGGAATATTCATAAAAAACTCCTTTTAAGTAGTGTATCACAGACGAACCACCTAAGTGGATTTAACCGACTTACTAGCGGGGGCTTTAAGGCGCAAATTCACCCGGTCGGAAAGGGAAATCAATAGAAAGGCAAAACCAAACATCCCGGCGGAAAAATAAAAGACATAAAGTGGATTGATTTCATATAAAAACCCACTGATTAAAGGCCCTAATACCATTCCGATGGAAAAAAACATTTGCCTGACTCCCATCAATGACGCATAAGTTTTGGGCGTGGCAGAAAGAGAAATATAATGCTTTTCTAAGGGTTCAAACATGGCTTTCATCACCACATAGAGTAAAAAGATCGTATATAACCCCAGCATCAACGGTTCAATTTGAAACGTCACGACGATGAGTAATGCACTGGCCAGTTGTAAGTACCGCATGATTAGCATGTCTTTTTTAAATTTGGCTACCCTAGGAACGATGACGAAATTGGTAAAAATTCCCACCATCCCCGTAACCAACACAAAGGTCCCAAGCTCCGCAGGCGTATAGCCTGAATCAATGATATACACATCCAAATATTTGGACAAATTGGTCGCCGCAATCGTCGCTAAAGCGAGCCCGATGAGAAATACAAGCAACGATTTATCAAGACGTAAGGCCGTCTTAAATTGATCGGTAAGTTTGGCTCCATTAATATGTTTCCCTGAAAATTCTTTATATGTGAGGGCGACATACCCTGCATAAAGTGCATTAGCTCCGGCTTGAATGTAAAAGACTTCGCGGATAAATAGATTTCCTAATAGGCCACCAATCTGATATCCAAAGGTCGTCCCTAAGGCTAAAAGCGCCGCGGTAATCGCGATGTTTTTCACCCGGTCTTCATCGGGCGAATGATAAATCGTATACGCCAGTAAAAGGGTGATCGATGCGCTGACAGAAAAGCCCGCTAAAAAGCGAAATGCTGTCATAACATACGGATTGACACTGGTGCCAAAGCCGACTTGCGCGATGCTATAAAATAACAAACCAAAAACAATCAGGGGGCGGTTCTTATACCGGTCACCCAAGACGCCCCAAAACAAACTTCCGACCACGATGCCTAAAGACATAAACGAAAAAAAGAATCCAAACATGCGTGGATTCAATGCCAAGTCATTCACATAGGTCGGAGTAATGGGATGCCCTAAGTTATGCAAGGTGCCTTGGATGAGGTAATACGAAAAAATGAGGTAAAGCGTCTTTTTCATTCCGCGTCCATTTCTACGTTGTGATAGACGTGGGAAACATCATCCACATCATCCAGCATGGCCAGTAATTTTTCAAACGTGGTTTTGGCTTCACCGTCGAGCGTTAAAGTTTCCATTGCAAACCAGCCTTGGTCTTGATGGGTAATGGTCAAAGCTTCATCGGTATTTAATACGTCT
>CBFHLD010000004.1:0-16445 GCA_965656585.1 Candidatus Izemoplasmataceae bacterium
TTGATGAATTAAAAGCTAAAGGGAACCTCTCCTTTGTGACCGATGGTGCAATCAACATTACAATCACGGGGTCAGGGATGCTTGATGGGTCATTAGAAGTAGACTTAGCTAACGGTAATTTTAGTCTCGGACCGGATTTAGAAGTGACTGGCACGACGACCATCAGTGCGATTGATACAGCCAGTTTTGAAACATCAGCCATACATGGTGGCCCCATCGTCTTCATGGGGACTGGTCGTTTACTTACAACGACAAATGCGATTAATACTTCGGTCATTGTTAATACGACTGAAGCGGTTATCTTAGATGGTCAGCAAGCACAAATAGACATTCAAAAAGATGAAGCCCATGTCACTGTTCAAAGCATCGTGAATGAGTTAATGATCAATGGTTCAGGCAGTTCAGTTCAAGTGGATGGCACAGTCACTGATTTAATGGTCAATGAAAATACATCATTATTCATTGGCAATGAAGCATCCATTGAAACAACATCCGTTGACCGGGAAAAAACCGTGGAAGTTACCGGGGGAAACACAAGTGTTCCCGTTATTCTCTCTGAACTCTCGTTTAACGCAAATGGTGATGAAATAAGCTTCAAAGCCTCCAAAACCCCCACTGCCTTAACATGGAACGATGAAGATGTCTTTGCTTCACTTACTTCCGCATCAGGAGTTTTCACCGTCACCGTTGATGTGAATCAAACCAATAACCAACTACAAGTTTCAGCCAATGGTCTAAAAGACAATGCATATGACTTAACACCCAATGTGTGGAATGAAACGCAGGAATTAGGACATGATTTGATTCAAGATGGGATTGATGCGGCAATCTCTGGCTCTACAATCCATGTTCAACCCGGTGAGTATAACGAGTATTTAAATATTTACGGTTTAGATAATTTAGAGATTTTAGGTCCCAACCATGATTCAACCGAATATAATCGAGAAAAAGAAGCCAAAATTTATTATGATTTATCTGAACACCCATGGAAATTTCCAAAGCTATTATATTCAAGTGTATATAATCTTACACTTAGTGGCTTCACATTCTCACTAGATAATGATGACATATCTTGGGACTCAATGATTCGAATAGACGGAGCACAAACTACATTCTCCAATAATTACATCCTCAACAAAAATGACATGGTATCCCTATTGTTATATAACGGAATTTCAGGAGCTTCGATCCATAACAACACTTTTGAAGGCTATTCGCAAACATATAGCACACTATACCTACAAAACTATGGTGGTGTGGTCGAGTATAACCAGTTTACGGGTGCAGCAGTCGAATCTCTTCAAGTCCAACCTTATTCAAACGAGTTTGGAGGCATTGTAAGATATAACGAAATCTATTCAACTAGGACAAACATATATCATAATGTTGCAAAAAAAGGCTCGGCCGAGTGGGTCTATCATAACAATACTTTAAGTGGAATCAACCCTTCTAAATCAACCGAAGAATCTTGGCGAGGGTTATATATTGGTAATTATGGTACATCTGGAGAAGGTACCGAACCAAACGTTGTTTTCAAAGATAACTTTATTGACGCCTCTTTAAGTGAAGCTACAACAAAAGTGGGAGTATACTTTATAAATACCCATGAAGATGCCACTTACGTTATCTCTGGAAATACGTTCCAAAATATTGATGTTGGTGCATCCATCGTAGAAGTTGGAAACGCTCCAAATGGTTTCTCTGGATCACTTCTACAACTTCTGCAAGATAACTCATTCCCAGATGGATTCGTGGTTGAAGATGATCTTATTCGTGCATCCCAAAATGAATTAGCCGAATAAATAATAAAAGGCCTCATTAAGTTGAGGCCTTTTGTTTATTCGTAAAGTAATAATTTTTAAATTTCAGATAAGTATAAGAGCCGAAGATGAGTGTATAGATAATCAGTCTAAACCACCAAAGCTCTTCATATGCATTTTCAGGGGGCGTTTGCGCAATCACCGTAATGGTGACCACATGCAAATAAATCAACCCATAGGTGATATACGCCCATTTATGAAAACCTAGCCATCCTTCCCGGCTAAACTTACGCCGGACGATGGGAAATGAGGTAATCACTAAAGGAATCATCAAGAATACCGCGATGGTGCCTGTGGGATTTAAGGCCGATAAGGCCGTGATAATGAGTAATGTCGCATGCGGCAAGACCATAAAAAACCCAATCACTGCGAGTTCCCGGCGGACTCTTAATAGGGTAATCTTTGCTTTTGATTTATGTTTAAAAGCCCCCGCAAACATCACAGGCAGATAAACCGCCAACGCGAGGTGCCCTTGAAAGAATACCGGATAGAGGAGATTATCCGGGCGATTCAAATCACCCGTTTGAAAGAGTACCGCAAAGAGCGTCAAGCTGAGCCCAAATATGCCAAAAATTAGATAATAGAAATGTTCGTGCTTATGCAGGTGCTTCCCGCCATAAATCACCCAAAGGATGACCAGTCCGGTCAAAGTAGGGGTCATTAAGCTTTCAATCCATGCCATAAAAGTCTCCTTATATATTCATTGTAGCACTCCTAAGCATGGGTTTTAAGGAGAGATTGAACGACGCAAAAATAAAGCCTTAAAGCACCTTGCGAAAGTGCGCGTTGTCATGCTATAATTTTATTCGCTGTCAAATATGTGCCCATAGCTCAACTGGACAGAGCGCTTGACTACGGATCAAGAGGTTGGGGGTTCGAATCCTCTTGGGCACGCCACACATTCGGGAAGTAGCTTAGCTTGGTAGAGCGCCTGCTTTGGGAGCAGGAGGTCGCAGGTTCGAATCCTGTCTTCCCGACCATTTATGATTGCCCCTTCATTGCGGGCTTTTTTTATGGCGAAAAACCCACTCGAGGATCCTAAATAAATCATAGAACTATGCTATAATATGGATTGGATTTTTACGCATGTAAGGGAACGGAGTGAACCTCTTTGAATATGCCATTTTGGCCACTTTTAACGGCCTCCACGAAGGGCGTGGGAGAATTTTTATCGGAAATATTTGTTCCGATATTTGAATTTTTCCTCAATAACGGAGAAATCGGATTATTTATTTATTCCGTCATCGAAACCATCACGCCTTTAGCGGGTGTGGAGGTTATTTTGTTTCCCCTTTTACTCGCCGATCCCGAACGGTGGATATTGATTACACTCAACCTCATCATCGCCAATACGATTGGTGGAGTGATTGTCTATTTCTTTATGGCCAAAGAAGACAACAAGTTTTATAACCGCGTGGTCTCCAAGAAAAACCAGGAAAACGCCAAAAAAATCTTTGACCGGTATGGGGTCTGGGCGATCTTTATCTTCGCCATGACCCCCCTGCCTTTTTTCATTATTATCTTCGTGGCCGCGATTGCTCGGATGAAACTTCCCATTTATGTGGTCGCGATCTTTTTTTCCCGCGGGGTACGCTTTTTCATGACCAGTTATGCGGTCGTCTTTTTAGGCGGTTCAGGCGATATTATCTTATGGCTCGCACTCATTGGCGTAGGGGTCGTGCTAATCTTTGTATTCATTCAAAAACTCATCTTGAAACGACTTGAGAAAAGTGTGGGGATTGAAGCCTAGGTTTGCGCCTTAAAAAAAGCTATGGTAGAATTGAAAAGCTTTTTTATAAGGTCCCGTAGCCAAGTGGCTAAGGCAGCGGACTGCAACTCCGCCATCGTCGGTTCGAATCCGATCGGGACCTCCAAAACTCTCAAACCAAAGCGCAGAAGCGCTTTTTTTATTGGTTAAAAGAATGTTTTTAAGGTTTTTGGTTTTCTAATAAACTTATTTTATAATGAGTTAAATAGTTAGTAACTAAAACTTTAACACGAGGGGGAAGGGAATATGTCGCGATTAAATGTGAAGTTTGTTTGGGTTTTATTATTGGTATTTTTAGCCGGATGCCAAACGCAACCTGAGACTTACACGGTCACGTATCAAGATTATGATGGAACCATCATTCAAGAGATGAGCGTGGAGGCCGGTGAATCAGTGGTCCCACCGGTAGATCCTATTAGAGATGGATATATATTCTCAGGATGGGATGATACACCGAGTTCAGTTCAAGCTGATTTAATTATTACGGCCACGTATGAAAAAGCACCCGAAGAAACCGCTGAATCTGAAAACCAAGACTCTAAAAATCAAACGCCTGAAGTACCGGAGGTCGCACGAGAAGACCGACCGGTTTTAGTCTTAACGTATGTCGAAGGACTTGAAGAAACATTAGCACCCTTTTTAGATCATCCGTTTGTCATGACTGACACGGTCATTGATGTGGATTATGCGGATTATTCAAGGATGTTGGTGCTTTACGATGATAACTTAAGGCGGATTATACCGCCACGGCTTCTAGGAAGACCAGGCTTAGATGAAAATCATTTTGTCACATTTAACAAAGAAGATGATTTCGAAGTTACGATGGTGTATCTGGAAGAAAAATCGGACTTTGAACGCTTTTTCGATACCGTTAACAAGTCGATATTTGATATTCGCGAGTCTAAATCGGTCTATGATTACTATCCGATCGAAGGCCAAGTCATCATCGACGCCTCGAGTCGTTTTGATGCGATGATACTTCAAGACGTATTGGGTGAAGAGGTCACTGTGGTTGACACGGGACTCACGGCGGATGTTTTACTCAACGAGACTATTTACGCATTCATCGGGAACCGCGTCCCAACGTCTTTTTCTAAATACGATGATATTTTAATGAACTTAGATCAAGCAGCCACGGTCATTGAGCTTGAACGCGGTCAAAAGTTAATTGTCGGTCGCGCGACCGGTGAGTGGGCCGATGAATACTATGCGGATTTTGTGCGCCGAGTAGAAACAGGTATCACTGGCAGGACTTCATTGACATTGAGTCCACCGGAAGGGATCGTGGTCCCAACACCTAGACCTGTGAGTGCGGATACGTGTTATATCGAAGATGTCCGCGGGCCTGAGAGTCGAAGGGATGAAGCGACGGTATCCAACTTCATTCCTGAATACCGCATTTCGGCCTTGGGTGATGTGAATGCTTTAGGAATCATGATTAAGTTTGAAGATGTGGCCATGGTTCAATCGGAAGAAGCGTTTAGATCGTTCCTCAATGAAGTCCATGCGATCAGCGAAGATTATTTTAAAGAGGTATCGCACGGTCAAATGAATCTCAATTGGACCTTGCATCCTGAGTTAGTCGAAGTTCCGTTTTTTATTACTCCGGAGCTTCAACCTTGGAACCCTCAGTATGAAATTTTGATCCACGAGCACATCGTTCAAATCCTTGAAATTGTGGAAACTCAAACGGATCTCACCGACATTGATATGATTAATTTTTACTGGCCCGCTGGGTTGCCGGATTATGTGTACGGGGGGCTTTCAGCCATGGTGGATGAGCCGCTTCCCACTGAGCGCGGTGAAATTTATAATTACAGCGTTAAAAAAATGGAAACGAAGTATTTTAATGAACCTCGTCAGCTCGCGCGTAGTGTTTATCATGGGGTGGCCCATAACCTTGGACTCCGAGATATTTATATCCACGAAGGGGCATTTGAAGGGGATATGAATACGATCACGGCGAAGTATGGACACTGGGATATTATGACGGCCGCAGATAACGAACTCAACGCGTGGCATCGATGGATTTTAAAATGGATGACGGACGACCAGGTCCACTGCCAGCCGGTGACTCAAGATCAAACGTATGAGATTTTCTTAGAACCCCTCAACCAACCGCAAGCATCTACCCGGCAGATTGTGATTCCTCTCAGCAACTCAGAAGCACTCTCCATTGAACTGCGAGATCCCGGTAAGTATTGTACCGAAGTTCCCTCGGATGTCGGGTTTTCCTCACCTCAAGGGGGATGTAATCAAAATGTTCTAGTTACCCATATTGATTCGTCGATTGGGAACGGAAGTGGTCCAATGACCATTTTACGAACGGAGCGGTCCACCGCGGTTGATTTTTCCGATGCATTGATGCTTGAAGGTGAATTTGTCACCTATGAAAATATCACCATCACGCACACTGAGCGGCACGCCCTTGGAAGTATCATTACGATAGTAGTGGATTGAGACTTATTATTTCAACTTTGAATAGAAAAATATCAAATATCAACCTATAGTATAATAATGGCTTTACCATTACACTTGGGTTGAGGTGATTAAATGCAACCACATTTAAAGATGGGACCGTACATTAAAAAAAGAAGAAAAGCACTCGGTCTCACTCAGCAACAACTCGCAGACAAGCTAAATTTGAGCTTTCAAGCCGTATCCAAATGGGAAACTGGAGAGTCTTACCCGGACGTATCGGTACTTACCCAACTCGCAGATATTTTAGAAACCACCGTGGATAAGTTACTTCACGGAGGCACCGTGGTCATCAAACCGACCCAAACGATGCAAGTGGCTCATATTCTTGAAGGATTGGACGCTCTCAATAATTTAAAAGGTGCTTTAGGCCGT
Organism: Candidatus Izemoplasmataceae bacterium; assembly: GCA_965656585.1. Lineage (GTDB taxonomy): Bacteria > Bacillota_I > Bacilli_A > Izemoplasmatales > Izemoplasmataceae > JAGYII01. The sequence goes on from CBFHLD010000004.1 coordinate 6,442, forward strand.
GACTCCCTGATTTATCAAGGGGCCATGGAAGGTATCAATGCCAAGCTTAATACGGACATTGAGGCTGCCCTTAATGATCCTGCCCAAAAAGAGGTGATTGTCACAGAACTCATCATTCAAGGGATTCTCTCGGGTCAATCCGTTGAATTAAACGAGGTAAAAGAAACCCTTAAGAATCCAGCCTTGATAAAGCTGATTATGAGGTACTTAGGAATCCCCACCCAAACCCTAGCTCTTGACGATCAAGAAGACCCTGCGCTATTTGTGCAAATAAGACGTTTAAACACCCATTTTGACGGGGTCAATGTTTTAAAAGAAATGCCTGGAGAGTTCATTGCGCTCACCCCATCTAAAACGTATTTTGCAACGGAAGTAGTAGTCAGTGAAAATGAGTGTTACGGCATTGCGGTGGATGAATCCATGATTCACGTATTCAAGTACGGAAAGAATGGCGCGCATCACCAAAAAATTGAAGAAGTTTTAATTGAGCGATAAGCGGTGGTCATCCACCGCTTTTTTATCGTTCAAAAAAGCGTATAATATGATTATATTAATCTTAATTTACGAACAAAGAGGTTATGGGTGAAAATCACTGATCATTCCGTGGATTCTTATATTCAAACACTATCTCCAAAACGTAAAAAAGACCTAGAAGGTCTGTTGGGTTTAATGAAAGAAATCACCCTGGTGAAACCTAAAATGTGGGGCTCAATCGTAGGCTATGGCCATGTGAGCTACCAGTATGCATCGGGCCACCAAGGCGAAATGCCTGTGTTTTCTTTTGCCTCCCGGCAAAAAGCTATCACTTTATACCTTAACTGTGATCTGTCAAAGTATGACTTAAGTCATTTAGGACAAACCACCCAAGGTGTGGGGTGTTTATACATCAAGTCTTTGGATGACATTGACATGAACCGTTTAAAAGTTTTAATAAAAACAGTGATCGGTGATGTTCAGTCGATGGACCATATTCAATCCATTCATGAATCTGTGGTGGTTTTATAATGGAGTTAAGCAATGCGCATTGACAATCCCATTATCCAAGGTTTTTATCCCGATCCATCGATCATCCGTGTGAATGATGATTTTTATATGGTTCACTCAAGCTTTGAATATTTTCCAGCCATCCCGCTATGGCATTCTAAAGATTTAAAAAATTGGCAGCAAATTGGGCACGTGATTGACCGGGCCTCGCAAGGACTAGATCTCTCTAGAGTTCACAGTTCTGGAGGCGTACAAGCGGCCACACTAAGGTATCATCAAGGGACCTTTTATGTCACAAGTACACGGATTAATCCGGAGTGGCCTCGTCTAAACTATCACTTTGTGGTGACCACCCAAGATATCTATGGCCCCTGGAGTCAATGTCATTTTATTGAAGATGCTCCTGGCATCGATTCAGCGCTCTTTTTCGATGACGATCAAGCGTATTTTTTAGCCAATCGTGCCGTTGAAGGTTCGAATGATCCCGCCGATACCGAAATATGGATGCAGGCGCTGAACCTTCAAACATTTACCCTTGAAGGAGAAAAAAAGAGACTTTGGGGCGGCACGGGTGGTATTTTCCCCGAAGGCCCAAGACTTTTTAAAAAAAATGGTCGTTATTATTTGCTTATTGCCGAAGGTGGGACTTTGCATCATCACACGGTGACTGTAGCCTCGAGTGAATCGGTATGGGGACCCTACCAGGGCTCCCCCCGCAATCCTTTATTGACGCATAAGCATCTCCATCGAACTTATCCCATCCAAAACGTGGGTCATGCGGATTTAGTTTTTTTGAAAGACGGTCAAACCGTCGGAGTGTGTCTTGGGTCGAGACCTCAAGGCGGATTTTATGACGGAGGCAATACCCAGTATTCATTTGGTGGGTATTACCGAAATTTAGGCCGAGAAACCTTCATTTTTCCCGTGCATTGGCCGGACGATGAACACGGTCCTTTATTGTCGCCCGGTTCAGGTAAAATTGAGGCTGCTTATTCGTTTGACACTTTGGAAGAAGCCCCTTTAAAAGATATTCCCCTCGATTTTTCTTTAAAATCAGTGCAAACAAAATGGGTGACGCGCAAACAAGATTCGATGGCCCATATTAGTCGAAGGGATCAAAGCATAATTTTGACCTTACGCCCTACACTCGATCATTCGTTTTTTGGCATTAGGCAAACGTCATGGAATGCGAATTATCAAGCGATTATTGATGCCCAACATCTTTATGACGGGACTGCTTTATTCGTCGCTTTCATCACAGAAAAAACGTATGGAGGCATTGCGATTAAGCAAGGTTCTGTGGCGTTTATAACGGTCGATCACGGTGTGGAAATGGTTCACCACCGCTGGGACACTCAAGCGTCTATATTTCATGTCCGTTTACAGATTCAAAGTCAAGCCTATACCTTTCAAGTCAATGCCTCACAACCTTGGACCATGGATGGACGTTTCCTTTCATGTGATTTGAATGATGCACACACCGGTGTGATGATTGGGTTTACGGGAGAATCAACGCACAAAGAAACACTTCATTTATCCGAATTTAAAGCGCAAATTGATTAATTTTTCCACAAGGAGTCTTTCATGAAATCATTTGAATGGACGCATGACTCGCGGACCTTCCACGGTCTCAAAACAGAGGTCAAAAATCCCCGATTTGGGCTTTTGATCATTCACGGCATGGGGGAACACATTGGGCGTTATGAACCCTTTTTAAAAGCCTTAGAAGCCGAAGAGATTTACGCCCTTGGGATTGATCTCAGAGGACACGGGAAATCCTTAAAAAATAAAGCCATTGGGCTTTTAGAACCGGGTGATACGTTTTCGGCGATGATTGACGATCTCCACGGGCTTTACATGCAAGAACTTCAAGCGTTCCCCGATCTCACATGGACATTAATGGGGCATTCCATGGGGTCTGTCCTAGCCAGACGCTACGCCCAAATATATCCGGATGATTTTGACCGGATGATCTGGATGGGGACCTTACCGCTATATAATGGGCTTACGCGTAAAGCCTTCCGCCTTTTAGCGGGATTCTTTTCTTTGTTTTATCCCGCCTATAGCCGCAATAAAATTCTTTCAAATATAATGAATCACCCTTTAAAATCATCGGTTAAAAGTTCAAAAACATCGCATGATTGGTTGTCTGTGAATCCAGATAATGTGACCGCTTTTTTGAATGATCCACTCACTGGGTATGCCTATAACTCGAAGTTTTACCGGTTCTTTTTCCAAACGGTGGATGCCATCACTCAGCGATCCAACATTCAAAAGACATCCTTAAAGCGTCTATATTTAATTGCGGGGAAAGAAGACCCCGTCACCCAAGAAGGTCTTTCGCATCAACAAATTCAAAGTCTATATGCCTCCATGTTTCCGGATTTAATCATTCAAGATAAACAGTTCGATGGCATGCGTCATGAACCGCTCAATGAAAAGAATCCTCAGGAAGTTTATCGCGCACTTATTGCGGAGATCACGCATGAATGAAACTAAGGCGTTTGACATGCACGCTGATAACCTTTATATCTTAGGGGCGTGGCTTTCGTATGAACGAAAGGCCCAAGGCTATTCATTAAGAGGCTTGGCCCGTGGGTCAAATGTGGCCGCGTCTTTAATCAGCGCCATTGAAAACCAAAAATCCAAAGCCAACTTAGATACGTTGAAGTATTTATTTGAAGCTTTGCATCATTCATTTGTGACGGACGATGCGTATATAAACAGTGTTTCGGAAAATATTCATGCCCTTTATTATGCCGTTTATGACCAAAATGACGCGATGATTTCTCCGCTTTATGCCGGCATCAAAGAACATCTAAAAACCTTCAAATATTCGCCAATTACCGTGGATTTAATCTTAGTTGAAGCGTTCATGCAAATTCATTATGAGCATGGGCCTGTTTCCGACGCTTTTAAGGCTCTTTTTAACCACGAAAATTACTTAAGCACCGTGCAAAAACAACGGCTTTATCTCAATCAAGGGTATATCGCTTATCATGATGGTGCGTATAAAGAGGCCGAAGGTGCCTTTGAACGTGTCTTAAAATGTCACCGAAAATCACGGGCGCATGCCGTGGCTTTAACGATGCTGGCCCATCTCAGATTACGTGATTTTGATGCCTTAAACGCGATGCATGCAGCGAAAGAAGCCTCACAACTGCACGCCCAGTATTCCAACCTTTTTCGTAAAGTTGAAGTTGATTTCACCTTAATTCAATGTCACATCACACTCAATCAACTCTCGGATGCTGAATCGATCATCCAAAATTTATCATATGTCTTGGTGGAATCAAACCGCCGGTATTGGCCGGAACTACAAGCATTTAAAGCCTATGTGGCATACCGGAAAAAAGAGTATCCAATGTGCATCCAAATGCTTTCAACCCTGGAAGAAAAAAATGTTTTACAAACGGTTCTTTTGGCCCAATCCTATGTCCACACCCAAGACATGGCTAAAGCAAAGGATGCCTATAAAACATTAATGACACACTTTGCGCTTGCGCCCCATGAACAGGCCATGGTCCGGATGATGATGACCCAATTTGAAGACACGCCTCTATCAGATGAAGATTTTAATCAGCTTTTGAAGACCCCCAAACAATTCGTTCATCTTCATGTCGTTCAAACCCTGATTGAAGTTCTAAGTACCTATGCCTATCAGCGTCATGACAGTGAAGCCTTATATAAACTCCAAAAATTGAGCTTAAAACTCATGAAATTTGAATAAAAAACACTTTAAGTCTATTTTTTAACAAAGTGTAAACTAACACTTCCCCCTTGAGAACCCCTCTCAAAAACGCGATAATATAGTTAGGTTTAAGAATTACATAGTTTTTGGGAAGGGGCTGTGTGATTCAACTTTAAAAAGTTACGCCATGAGGCGTGACTTTTTTTGTTTACAGCCTATTCAAAAACAGGGTTAACTATTTTTCTAGTCAGAAAAACTGTCTTTTTTTGTATACTTAAGATAACCAAGACTAAAAGGAACCCCGATGGCATTGCTTGGATTAACGCTGAAATATTTACGCTTAAAATCACATACTTCATTGCGTCAACTCGCTTTAGATGTGGGAAAATCTCACACCTATTTAGCACGGGTTGAATCCGGGGACTTAGAAGCATCCGATGAATTACTTAAAACCCTTGCATCCCTGTATGATATTGCGTTACACCGCGAGCCAGTGGAAGCTTCTTCCTGGCTTGAAACCGTGGAAGCGATCCATCAATTATTGCTGAATGCGCATCATGATGAGCTTTTAAACTTAAAAGAAAAACTCATCCTGCAATCTTCAGATTATGAAGGGTCTAGGCTTTACGGGGAATATGCACTCCTCATGTGGGCGATGGATGTATTCTCAAACGCGGCAATTAAAGAGCCATCCATAGCGGGCGAGTATCTAGCACAAGCCCTTTGGAAGGAAGTAACGCACCCTTTAAACTTTATCTTACTGATGGCGCTATCAAAATATTCTTTTCACCTTTGGAAACTGAATGATGCCTTAATGTGGCTAGAAAAAGCCAACGAAGTGACTCAACACCCCCACGATAAAGCATGGATTAAACTTGAAAAAGCGAACATTGGATCCCACCGGTTTGCCAGGCAAACCGCGCTTGATCATTTTCAAAACGCCCGCCAAACCTTTGGGTTTTTCAATAACTATAAACGTATGGCGGAAGCAGATATCAAACGCGATTTGTATCACCGAAGACAAATCCATAGTGATAATGTGGATTATTCAACCCTCAAAGCGAAGGCTGAGACGTTTTTACTGAATGACGTCATCAGTGAAGTGCAAATGATTGAAGGATTAAGAGCGCAACACCTCGGTGATTTTGATCGGGCAATTCCCTTGTTACATGCGCTTGACCTCACCCACCCGCAACATTATTTCAACGCGGCCATGGTGCTTTTTTTAGCAGGCCATCTTGATCATTTAAATGAGATGCTCAAGAAGTTTCCAAGGGTGTATGTCATGCCGGTCGTGTTTGAATATGGAATTGAGTTTTTAAAAGCCACCTTTGAAAAAGACCCAAAGATTTCTGAAAGAGCCCTGAAAAAATACTTAAAAGAAGGATTAAAACACCGGCTATACGGAGAAACCCGAAGAGCGCAATTTGAGCTGGCCAAAATCTATGAAAAAACGCGGCGTTATAAAGACGCGGCGGAGGTCATGGAATCGATCACACAGACCATTTTAAAGGCATAAAAAAAGCCTCTATTTCGAGGCTTTTGGTTGAATTTTGATGTCACAAACAGTGTTTTGGATGCGGTAAAGCACGAAGCCTAATCCGAAAAGCATTAACCCAAGCAAGATGAGCTTCCACACTAGGTTTCCAAAGGGAAGCACAAGCGGGGTGAAGGCAATCCCAATGGCCCCTAAGAATGTAATCACGCATGGCGCACAGCCAAAGGTTAAAAGGCCAAAGATAAATGAGAAAAAGGGAATGGCATTTCCGCCAGCGGGCTCAGTCTTCGTTAGTGAGAGTTGAATCTGAGAAAACGAAAGCATCACCGTCACCACAAACGCCACCACCAAGTTCGTAATTTGATGGACAATGATTAAGCTGGTGGAGAGGGTTTGACCCATTTCTTGGAAGCTTCCGTACCATAAATAATCTAAAAAGAGATACAGTCCGTACATGAAGGCCCACATGATTCCAAAGAGGCCAATGAACTTTTGTTCTTTTTGTTTTTGCAAAACTAATGTCAACATATAATCACCTACTCATCATATTATCACACATTAATTGTAGGAAAAGCAATATGCCCCGGGGGGTATTTTATGCACCTATCTTCGCTCATCTCTTATTACCGAAAACGTCACTTGCTCAGCCTGAAAGAAACGGCCGAGCTGTTTAATATGTCGGAAAAAACCCTCACCCATTTAGAAAAAGGGGAGAAGGCGTCTAAAAGCTCCCACCAAAAAGCGTTTGACGCCATGGGGGTTAACCGTTTGAGTCCGCAAGAAGAGGCGCAGATCGAGGCTTGGTTAAGTCAATTTTTTCATGCGATTTTATATGTGAATTATGACGAAGCTAAAACCCTATATGCACGCTTATCCGAGTGGAACCTTGAAATGTCAAAGTTCACCACTACCTGGTGGGTGTATCAATACATGTATGCCATTCATACGCAAACATCCGAATTAGACATTGAATCCATTGACCATGAATGTCAATTACTCACCCCCTGGATGACGCCGCATGAAAAAGAACTTTTTACCATGGAAAAAGCGGGCTATTATTTTTTAAAAGGTGAGCTATCCCAAAGTATTGATGTTGGGATAAAAAGTGTAGAGTCCAGTGGCGATGATCATTTAAGAGCCATCAACCTGTTTTTACTGGGGGCCAGTGGGATCAACGAAGTCGGGAAAATTGAAACATCCATGCGCTATCTTGAAGAATCCGAACAGTTGTTTTTAACATTTGCAAACTATAAACGGGCCATTCGCTGTCAAGCGTTTGAATTCATTGGCCGGGTCCATGGCCATCGGTACGGGGAAGTCCTTAATTATTATGAAACGCTCAAAGCCCACCCCATTCAGGATGATAACCAGCCCCAGCTTGAAGCGTTTATTGATGGGACACTCGCGCGGTATTATTTACTTTCTTTAGAGCCGAAAGAAGCATTAAGGGTGTTAGATGCCATCCCTTTTAAATCATCCACCAATTACTTTTTAAAGCTGGTCGCCCTTTATGAAACGTCCCAGTGGAACCTTTTAAACGCCCATTTAAAAGATGTTCACACGTGGGATGAACCGATCAATAACCGGGTCCACTTAGAACTGATAGCGTGTCTCAATGCATGGCTAACGCACGATGATAGTAAGCAACTTTCCAGCCAGTTAGAAGCCGTTTTTTCCAGTGCCCTCCTCTCCCAAGATTACATCTCCATCATGTTGATATCGCCGATGGCCATTCGGGCATTAAAAAACGCCAAGCAATACAAGAAAGCGTATCACTTGGCGCAAGAAACGTTACAAATATTGAGAGCCAATACTTAGGCCGCTAAAGCTTTTTCAATGTCAGCGGTGATTTTTTCGGGGGCCACTTGCGGCGCGTAGCGTTTCAAGACAGACCCGTCTTTACCAATCAAGAATTTCGTAAAATTCCATTTGATATCTCGGCCAAGTAGGCCTTTTTTTTGCGCTTTTAAAAATGTATATAAAGGCGCTTCATCGTCGCCGTTAACATCGATTTTTGCGAATAAGGGAAACGTCACTCCAAAGTTAATTTCACAGGCTTTGGCGACGTCTTCATTCGATCCAGGTTCTTGGTTTTTAAACTGATTGGAAGGAAATCCGATGACATTTAATCCCTGAGCTTTATAGGTTTGATGTAATGATTCTAACCCTTCAAACTGACCGGCAAGCCCACATTTAGTGGCGGTATTAACCACCAAGACCACTTGACCTTCATAGTCTTTGAAGGCTTTTTCTTCACCGTGAATGAGCGGCATCGAAAAGTCGTAAAATCCCATTAACCATACACCTTTTGATAATCTTTGAGGAAGTTTTCGAGTCCCGTATCGGTTAAGGGGTGTTTAAACGCTTTTTTAAGTACATCATAAGGCACCGTCGCAATGTGAGCGCCAGCGGCAATGGATGCTTTAATGTGTTCATTGTGACGAATGGACGCGCTGATGATCTCGGAGTCAAACCCATACACATCAATCATGTCACGGATCGATTCAATGAGTTCAATGCCATCGGTCCCAATGTCATCCAGACGGCCCACAAACGGCGAGATGAAAGTCGCCCCGGCCGTGCATGCGAGTAAGGCTTGGGGCAGAGAAAAGATTAAAGTGACGTTGGTTTTGATGCCTAAAGTGGTGAGGGCTTTGGTCGCTTGCATCCCTGCTTCAGTCATGGGGATTTTAACAATCATATTGGGATGAAGCTTAGCGATTTTTTTGCCTTCTTCAATCATCCCTTCTGCGTCAACGGAAATGACTTCCCCACTGATGGGACCATCGACCATTTCAGCAATTTGAATCAAGGTTTGACTGACATCTTTACCTTCTTTAGCCATGAGGGTCGGATTGGTCGTCACGCCCGATAAAATGCCTAAATCATTCATTTCTTTAATGTGGTCAACATTGGCGGAATCAATAAATAGTTTCATGCTTCTTCACCTTCTTCTTCGAGAGTATTGATAAACGTGATGGGAATGGCTCCCGGGGGAGCTGGTTTGATCTTTTCCGGGAATAAGATGCCATTTAAATGATCGAGTTCATGCTGGAACACGACGGCAATAAACCCCGTGAATTTGAGTGTGGCTTCTTTAAGAGTTTCTTTTTCGGGGTCAAAAAGATGGGTTTGAACCGTGACTTTATGATACCTTGGCACGACGCCTTCGACTTCACGGTCGATGCTCAAACAGCCTTCGCCGGAAGGGATGAATGTCTCTTTGACGGAATGGGACACGATTTTAGGATTGACCATCAAATAGTCGTGCCAAGTTTCGTTTTTTTCATCGCCCGAGTAAATCGCCAGCATCCGCTTCATCACATTGATTTGCGGGGCCGCCAGTCCGACGCCGGCTCTGAGTTCATATTTTTCCCGGAGATCATCGTCTTGGCTGGCAATCAAGAATTCCCGCATCGCTTTTAAGGTGTCTTTAGTCGCTTGATCTAACGGGATTTTGACGGGGTCTGATGGGGTTTCTAAGGAAGGATGCCCTTCCCGGATGATATCTTTCATGGTTAACATGTCATCACCTCTAAAATTAGTATACCAATAATTGCAGTGTGAAACCGATTAAATCGCTTATTTTCTTGAAGATGAGCGGCATTTTATATATAATGAACGCGGCTAAAATTATGGAGGCAGAAATGATTAAAAAAATAGGGATTTTAACCGGCGGGGGAGACTGCAGTGGACTGAATGCCGTCATCAACGGGATTACGAAAGCAGCCATCACCAGTTACGGACTTGAAGTGGTCGGTTATTTAAGGGGATATAACGGGCTTTATCATAACGAATTCATACCGCTCGATTTAAAAGCGGTATCCGGTA
>CBFHLD010000004.1:16542-41324 GCA_965656585.1 Candidatus Izemoplasmataceae bacterium
CATCATGCACGAAGGCGGCACGATGCTCAAAGCATCGAATAAAGATAACTTGTTTAATTACCGGATGGAAGATGAAAACGGGAATGTGACCTATCAAGATGTTTCCGATGTGGCCATTGAAAATATGAAAAAAGAAGGTGTGGATGGCCTCATCATCATTGGAGGAGACGGGACATTAACCAGTGCCCGTGATTTCGCCCGCAAAGGCATTCCGATTGTCGGGGTTCCTAAAACCATCGATAACGATTTACCTGCTACCGAAATGACCTTTGGGTACACCACGGCCCTTGAAAACATTGTGGATGCCCTGGATAAAATTCACACCACGGCCTTTTCGCATGACCGCATCATCGTGGTGGAAGTAATGGGCCGCCATACCGGATGGCTCGCCTTAGAAGGCGGCATCGCCGGAAGTGCCGATGTCATTTTGATCCCAGAGATACCTTATGACATTGATAAAGTCGTGGATAAAATCAAAAACCGTATTGAAGGGGGCCGTGAATTTTCCATTGTCGTGGTCTCAGAAGGCGCGAAGCCGAAAGACGGAGACGTCCACGTCAGAGAACTCATCGAAGATTCCGCCGACAACGTCCGTTTAGGCGGCGTCGGGGACGTGGTCTCAAGACAAATCGCCGAGCGTATTAAAGACTACGAAGTGCGTTACACCAACTTATCCTATATTCAACGTGGCGGGATTGCGGCGCAATTTGACCGCGAAATCGGCCTGCGCTTTGGGGTCCACGCTTTAGAAGCCATCATGAAAGGCGATCATGGCGTGATGGTCCGTTACACTTCAGGAAACGTCGATACTGTAAGCTTAGAAGATGTGGTGGGCCGCGGTGAAACCGGAGAAACCTCAAAAGGTGGCGCGAAATATGTGGACGCGACCGGACAGATTGTCAACGTCGCAAAAACCATCGGGATTGCCTTTGGAGACTGAGTTTCACTATCCCTTTGACTTTACGCTTTACACCCCGGATGAAATTGCCACGTTAATCCAGGCGGTCCACGTGTTTGAAGCCGCAAGCTTAAAACAAATTTATCCCGCAGACTTACCGAAGTGGATTCAGACATACAAAGGGATTATTGCGAATAAAGCCGAAGAAAAACGATTGGATCAAATTTTTAAAAAAGAACTGGGCTTCAGTGTCTATGAGTTAAATAAAAAGAGTGCGTGAATTTCACGCACTCTTTTTATACGTTTCGATTAAATGGATGAACTCGTCTAAATCCGCTTCAGTGATATCTGGTGAAAAAGAGAGTCTCAGGGAGCTGTTGATCCTAGCTTCATCGCCTTTGAACATGGCGGTTAAAACATGAGAGGCATGCATACTATCCGCATCACACGCACTCCCAAGTGATAAATACACATCGTGGTCATTCAGGAAAAACCGTAAATCGATGGCATCCACGCCATCGATCGCGATGTTTAACGTCCCTGGAATACGTGAAGACCCGATGGGCGGTCCGTTAAGCGTGTATTTGAGACTGGATTGATCGAGTTTTTCAAGCAGTGTCTTGGAAAGATGATTGATTTTTGTGTGCCAGTCAGGGCGGTTTTGTTCGGTGATTTCTAAGGCTTTGACAAAGCCTTTCGCAAAACTCAAATTCGGTGTGCCTGCCCGCAAGCGGTATTCTTGGGAACCACCGACGGTGTGGGGTTCAAGGGTCTCAAGGTCTTTAATGAACGTTAGCCCCACCCCTTTGGGCCCAAAAAACTTATGGGCACTAAATGTGGCAAAATCACAGTTGATGGCGGCTAAGTCGACGGAGGCATGCATGAGGACTTGGACCATATCATAATGGACTAAGGCGCCGTATTGATGAGATAGTTTTGTGATCGCATCAATGTCTTGGATGACGCCCGTTTCGTTGTTGGTGTGAAGAATACTCACCAAGCTTGTGGGGGCTTCTTGAAGGGCGTTTTCTAAAGCATCTAAAGCGATAAAGCCCTGTTCATCCACGTCTAAGTACACGACATCCGCGCCGCGATTTTCTAACGCTTTAAAGGTATTTAAGACAGAACTATGTTCGGTGAGTGTGGTGATAAACCGAGCCTTGGGGGTTTTATAGTAACGCCCTTGAATGACGATATTATTGGCTTCGGTTCCGGATGAGTTAAATATGAGTTGTTTTTTGGATACGTGAAAAATATCCGCAATGGTATCTTTGGCGGCGTTCCATTCCCGTGTCGCTTCAAACCCAAGTTCATGAACACTGGACGGGTTTCCTTTGACCTGCGCCAGCGACTCTTGAATCGTTTGAATGACATCGGGATGAATAAATGTGGTGGCGGCATTATCCAAGTAAATCATCTTACCGTCTTTTCATGGTGAGGGCTTCAGGTTCTTCAAAATCAAGCCACTGCATCCACTCAATGTGACGTTCACCGGAGAGTTCATCGTCAAAATGCGCGAGCATTTCTTTGACGAGGGTTCGGCGGATTTGGGATTCTTGGATGGCACATGGCTCATCATCCCCAAAGAGTTCTTGGCCTTTGGCTTGGATAATGGCTTTTTTAAATGGGAGCGTCAACATTTTCCCTTTGAAAATGGACGTGCCGAGGCGAAAGACCTCGATTTTCGGGTTCATGGTGTCCTCCAGAAGAAAATTATAAAGCGTTCAAGATGAAGTAAATCGCCATCGCTAAGAAGAAACCAGCGGTCAAAATCTTAATGGTGGCTAAGTGATCATTCACAAACATGGCAATCCCTGCGGTGGTTTTAGCACGTACGGCAATGATACTAATAATAATGAGCGGGGTCACAAATAACAAATTAAATAGTAACAAATATAAAATACCGGTCATCGGTTCTGTGGAGCGTATAGAAATCAAGATGAGCCCGTATACTTGACCGGTGCAAGCCGCTTCGGTCACGGCGATCACCAAGCCAATGAAAAAGGGAATACCAATCAGTAACCACTTTTTCTCCTCACCATCTGATTCTAACACTTGGGTGAAGCGTTCCATAAAACGACGATTGAATTTTTTTATCCGACTAGGGAGTTGATTTTTAATTTGACCGTAATCGGCCCGTCTGGCCGCTAGGAAATCATTAAACGTGAGCGCGGCTAAACCTAAACTTAATAGACCAAAAGCGATGTATAAAATCGTTTGAATGGCGGTAATTTGGGCAGAGAATTGGCGCATCAATCCTAACAGTGCAAAACCGATTAAGAAATACATCACAAAAATGCCGAGGATATATGAAAGACTGACTTTGATTAATACTTTTTGATTTTTAATCGGACTGACAATGGATACAAACATCAAAAGCATGGCAATCGCACACGGATTGATGCTATCGAGTAACCCTGCGGCCATGACACTTAATAATCCTGAGATTCCACTCAGTCCTTGATAATCCTCCGGAACTTCTAAAAGTGGATCTCCTGCGGCGGCTAAAAGCGTGCCGTTTTCATAAGCTTCAATGATGTCAGAGGGCCCTGAAAAGAACTGATCGCCCGCAAACATGAGGGGGGTGGATCGGTCCCTGGGTGGAACGCCGTAAAAATCTCCATAGCGCGCCATATCTTCCAACGAAGCTGTTTCCACCATATCTTTAATGATGATCGTGACACCTTGGGCTTCTAAGCCATCGATGACGCCTGCTTCATCCACAGCTTGACAGCCCGTGCAAAGCGTCTCATAAAAATAAACGATGGTCGGACCTTGATCGTTCGTAGTTTCTGCCAACGCATCTTGGACAGGCGAAAAAGTCGGCCCAATAAAAAGCGCCATTAACAGCCATATTTTTAACCCAAAAATCACGGTTTTAGTCATATTTATCCTTGGTTTATTGCCGAGTTTATTATACAACAAATGGGGCCATTTATGCTATACTTATCGTGGTGATTTAATGGATGATTTACGAATACAATTGGTGGATGATGTCATTGCGTATTTTTTAAATAGCGATGCCTTTCAAGCCGTCATCAACGCTGAAAAAGCGTTTGAGCAGCCGGACCATCAACGATTAATTAATACCTATCAAACCGCTCAGCATGCCTATCAAGAAACCAAAAAATACGGATCGCATCATCCGGATTTAAAAGCGACCCAGCAAGCGTTTCAAAAAGCGAAGGCTGACCTGTTCAGTCAATCATTCATGAAAACTTATTTAAAGGCCTATCAAACCTTACAAACCGAACTGGATGGGTTTAGCAACGACCTTGCCAAAACCATTTCCAGTCAAATCAGCATTGGACACTTAAACGTCCGGCTTTAGGAGATACCTATGATTAACCGTGAACCCATCGTGGTCTATTACCGCTCTCCCAAACTGGTGAAACTCCTGAGAAAAATGGGGAATTTAACCTATTATCATCGCAAACGGCATTATGCGATCATTTATGTGGATGCGGAAAAGAAAGAAACCATCATGAAAGATATCCGTAATCTCAGAGGCGTCAAATACGTGGACGAAAGTCACTTAGACCGCGACATGTATGCGTTTGATTTGAATGTACAGTAAAAACACTTGACACCTATGAACGCTCATGCTATGCTTACACGTAGTTAATTCAAGGAGGCCTTCATGGCAGTTAAATTAAGATTGCAACGTTTTGGTTCAAAAAGACATCCCATTTATCGTTTAGTCGCGAGTGATTCGCACTTTAAACGCGATGGTCGTTACTTAGAAATCGTGGGACAATACGATCCCAATCAAAATCCAGCGCTCATCGACATCGATGAAGCTAAAGCAATGGCTTGGTTAGAAAAAGGCGCACAGCCAACCGATACCGCAAAAAGCTTACTCTCTAAACAAGGTATCATTGCTAAATTCAAAGACCCAAAAAGAAAGTAGGGATGCGTTATGGCGGTTAATTACGAAACGCTTATCGAGCACCTTATTACACCGCTCGTCATCCATCCTGAAGACGTCGGTGTGAAAGTGTTATCGGAAGATGATGCTTTAATCACAGTTCAAGTCTTAGTGAACGAAGAAGATTTAGGCCGAGTCATCGGCAAAAACGGCCGGATTGCCAATGCCATTCGGACCATAGCGCATGCGTCAGCAGCGCGCAATCATAAGCGCATCAGCATTCAAATCGATGCCTTTTAAAGCTGCTGCTTTCAGCAGCTTTTTTTATGGAGGAAACCATGCAGTTAACAGTCAGTGAGCTTAAAAAAACCTTTAAGCTTTCCAAAAAGCAACAAAAGATCAATCAAACCGATGCCAAGGTTAAACATGCTTTAAAAGGCATCAGTTTTACCGCCTATCCAGGTGAAATCTTCGGACTATTGGGCCCAAACGGTGCGGGTAAAACCACCGCCATGCGGTCCATTTCGACTTTGATTAAACCAGATTCAGGCACCATTACTTTAGGGGATTTTAACGCCCTTGAAGCGTCGCGTCAAACGCGTCAATCCATCGCGTTTTTAACCAATGAACTCAAACTGGAAGATTATTTCACCCCGAACTTTCTGTTTGAGTACTTCTCTAAACTTTATGGCGTGGATGAAGCGACGATGAAATCCCGCCGTCAGGATTTATTTAAGCGCTTTGGTATTGATAAGTTTGCGGAAGTCAAAGTGGCGGATCTATCCAGTGGGATGAAACAAAAAACATCCATTGCAATGAGTTTAGTTCATGACCCCGCGGTCATTATTTTTGATGAACCAACCAACGGACTCGACGTTTTAACCGCGAAAACGGTTCTTGATTATTTAGTGGAATTAAGAAAAAAAGGTAAAACCATTATCGTCTCTACCCACATCTTGTCGGTGGTGGAAAAAATTGTCGACCGAGTGGGCATCATCATTCAAGGTGAAATGAAAATCTTAGAACCGATGGAAACCATAAGAAAAAGTGACAATTATCAAGATTTAGAAACCTTGTTCTTTGACTTGGTGGAAGCGGAGGCTTATGATGCGTGACGTTTTGACGATTATGAGTAAAGAACTCAAACGCTTTTGGATTGATAAAAAACTCCTATTTACCACGGTGTTACTCCCAGGGATTATGATCTTTTTGATTTACACCATCATGGGGAATGTCGTCGGCAGCCGAGTCGATGAAATCACGCAGTCCACGACTCAGTTGTATGTGGAAAACTTGCCGGAAGCCTTAGAGCCCCTTTTTGACCCAACGCTTTTTGAGATTCAACCTTTTACCAGTGAAGACCCTGAAACGCTCGTCAATGAAACCGAAGGAGTCATCTTGATCTTTGAAGAAGACTTTTTAGAAAAACTTTCGAGCGATGCATTCCCAGCCATTACCCTTTATTATGATGGCTCCAATGAAACCTCCAGTGAAGGGGGTTCAAGAGTTCGCAATATTCTATCCAGTTTTAGAAATCAAATTTTAGCGGAAAACTACACCGAAGAAGAACGCCTCGTTTTCCAAGAAAACATTACTGCTTACCAAGATGAATCAGAAATTTTCGCGACCATTGTCTCATCCATAGTGCCGCTTCTTATTGTCATATTTATTTTTGCAGCGGCCTTATCGATTGCGCCCGATATCATTGCGGGCGAAAAAGAACGCGGAACCTTGGCAACGCTTTTAGTCACCCCAATATCCAGAGGCTCTTTTGCCTTGGGCAAAATTTTAGCCATCACGGTCATCAGTTTAGCGTCAGCCTTATCTTCATTTATTGGCGTGGCGCTATCGATTCCCGTCTTACTTCAACTGGAGTCCACGGGTAATGTGAATGTGATAGACATTTATGGGATTGGCGGGATGGTGGCATTACTCTTAGTCATTTTGAGTACCACCTTAGTCATTGTCGGCATCATGAGTGTCGTGTCCACGTACGCCAAATCCATCAAAGAAGCTGCTTCACTTGCTTCTCCGCTTTACTTGATTACCATTGTCATCAGTGCGCTCAATTTATTTTCCGATGGCACGTCCAGTGAGCTTTTAAATGCCATTCCCTTGTACGGGTCGATTCAAGTCATCAACGGCGTGTTAGCGCGCAGTTATACCTGGACGTCGGTGGGCATTGTGGTCGCGTCATCCTTAATCACCACAGGATTACTCGCCTGGGTCGTAAAAGCCATGCTATCTTCAGAGAGGATTGTCTTTCAAAAATGAGTGATTGGATGCCCTTCGCACGGGTTTTAAAACCCCACGGTGTCAAAGGCGCGTTTAAAGTCCGCAGCGACAGTGATTTTAAAGCCCAACGCTACCTGCCAGGGACCACATTGAAAATCGAAACCGCCACGGGTCTTTATCCTGTAACCGTGGAAAAATACGATGACTTATCGGCCGGTGAAGTATTAAAGGTAAAAGAGTCTAATGACCGCGACCAGGCGTTTTCTTATCGCGGGGGGACGCTTTATTTTGATCCTTCCACGCGGGATGACTTAGAAGAAGATGCGTATTATTTTGATCAGTTAGAAGGGGCCGAAGTCTACGTTAAAGAAACGTTGGTGGGTCATGTGAAAGCTTTGCATGATTATCCTCAAGGAACGATGCTCAGAATTGAGCGCGAAGGCAAGGATGCCCTTGTTCCCTTTTTAAAAGTGTTCATTGAAAAAGTCGATATCACTGGGCCGACCATTTATCTGAGAGAATGGGAGGGCTTATTGTGAGAATTGACATCTTAACGCTTTTTCCCGACATGCTAAAAACAGTCTTAGAAACATCCATCATGGGGCGGGCGGCGAAAACCGGTCACGTTGAATACCACCTGATTAATTTTCGCGATCACAGCCTTGATAAACACCAAAAAGTCGATGATACGCCGTATGGGGGCGGGGCGGGAATGGTCTTACAAGTCGAACCGATCGTCCGGGCCATCAGATCCATTCCCGGATACGAAAAAGCCCAGAAGATTTTACTCAGTCCGCAAGGTCAACCGTATCATCAAGCGAAAGCCCAAAGCCTTTCACACAAAGATCATCTCATTTTGATTTGTGGGCATTATGAAGGGTTTGATGAACGTCTGTTAGCCTATGTGGATGAAGAAATCTCCCTGGGAGATTACATCTTAAATGGTGGGGAAGTGGCCGCATGGGCTATCGTTGAAAGCGTCGTTCGCTTACGCCCTGGGGTCTTACATAATGAAGCCTCACTCCATGAAGAATCCCATGAAGATGGTTTAATCGAATACCCTCAATACACCAAACCTCCTGAATTTGAAGGCCAAACGGTCCCCGATGTATTAATCTCAGGCCATCATGGCAAAATCGAAGCGTGGCGGCATGCGAAACGCATCGAGCAAACGAAGAAAAAACGGCCCGACCTGTATGAAAAATGGGTCAAAAAAGACGCTTGAAGTCCCTTTTAAACTGTGCTATACTTTTCAAGCTGACAGCATAAACAGTGTGTTCCGCTGAACAATAAGAATCATGAACATGCGAAGAAAAAGAAAAGGAGAAATCGATATGTCTCAAGCTATTTTGAATCAAGTGACCGCTTCGAATCTTCGTTCGGATGTTCCTGAATTTCGTCCGGGAGATACGGTCAAATGTGCGGTTCGCATTAAAGAAGGTCAAAGAGAGCGGATTCAGATCTTTGAAGGCCTCGTGATCAAACGCCAAGGTGGCGGTGTGTCCGAAACCTTCACCGTCCGTAAAATCTCTTACGGCATCGGCATCGAACGGACATTCCCCGTTCATACCCCAGCGCTTGAATCCATTCAAGTGGTCCGTCGCGGAAAAGTACGTCGTGCCAAACTCAATTACATTCGTGATTTATCCACCAAACAAGCGCGTATCAAAGAGCGCCGGTAAAAAAAGCCTTCGGGCTTTTTTTTTGGCTTTATGGCGCCTTATGAAAATAAAATTATCTGGGTTTGAAAATATAAACACTTTTTTTGAAAACATTTTCATCCTATTGTATAATAGGTTTCAGAGGTGGGTTCTATGAATAAAATAACGATTTATGATGTGGCCCTCAGAGCGAAAGTATCGCTCGCGACGGTTTCCAGAGCCATCAACAATCCTGAAAAAGTCAAACCCGATACCCGTGAACGGGTGTTGAGGGTGATTGAAGATTTGGGTTACAAGCCCAATGCGTTTGCGCGCGGTCTTGCGAGCCGTAAATCAACTACGGTGGCAGTTATTGTCCCGGATATGTCCCGGGCATCCATCGCCGAGATGATGAACGGGATTGCGGATATCGCGCGGGTCTATAAGTATTCGATTTTACTGTATATCCTCGATCAAGATGAACTCAATCAAGAAGAGATTTTAAAAGAAATCATCGCCGCACAAGTCGACGGGATTTTATACCTCAACGATGAAGTCACCCCCGACCAATATGAATTCTTACAGCGAATGCGCGATGAATACCGGATTCCTGTCGTCTTAACCAATACGATGTATCCCGACCACGATGATATTCCATCGGTCTCCATCGATTACGAGAACGCCGCCTATGAGATGACTAAAAAAATCATCGACGAAGGTCGGAAAAACATTTTCATGATTTCTACCGTCCGTAAATACATGGTCAACGATCTCAAAGAATCCGGCTATTTAAGAGCCATTGAAGAAGCCGGACTCACCCCGCACATTATGCGCACCTCAGGGCGTGTGAATGTCAACACCGAACACTTCCATGAATATTTTAGAAACCATAAAGTTGACGGCGTTGTCGCCGTCCGTGATTCCATCGCGGTCAGTTTCATGAACGTCGCCAGACAAAATCACGTGAAGATTCCTGAAGACATTTCTGTCGCCGGATTCCAAAATACGAAGTATGCCATCTTAGCCAGACCGCAACTGACCTGCGTAGACGTTCCGATTTATGACATCGGCGCGGTGGGCATGCGTCTCTTAACGAAACTCATGAACCAAGAAGAAGTGACTATCCCCGAAGTGATACTCGATCACAGTGTGATTGCCCGGGGTTCAACGCTATAAAAACTTTTCAAGCCTCAGCCCCCAGGCTGAGGCTTTTCTAAGGATGAGATTATGCGATTATCAGAAGAACTCAAACAGCGCGGACTGATTTATGACGTGTCCGATCCTGAACTTTTAAACGCCCTCGATGAAGGCGGTTTAACCTTTTATCTTGGAGCCGACCCCACGGGGGATTCCTTACATGTGGGACACTTAAGCACGTATTTAGTGGCCAAACGATTAGCTGAAGCCGGCCATCATCCGATTTTAGTCATCGGTGGGGGCACTGGGCTCATCGGCGATCCATCGGGGAAAAGTAAAGAGCGTAATTTACTCACCCTAGAAGCCTCTTTAAAAAACGCTGAAGCGTTAACTGAACAAGTGAAAAAGCTTTTACCTGGGGCCACCGTAGTCAATAACTATGATTGGTTAAAAAACTATTCGATGATTCCATTTTTAAGGGATGTTGGGAAACATTTTAACCTCAATCAAATGCTTGCAAAAGACACGGTTAAAAGACGCTTAGAAACTGGCATTTCGTTCACTGAATTTACGTACCAAATCATTCAATCACTCGACTTTTTAGTGCTTTATCAAACCCATCACTGCCAACTCCAAATTGGCGGCCAAGATCAATGGGGAAATATCACAGCCGGCTTGGAGTTAATCCGAAAAGTCGAAGGCAATGAAGCCAAAGCCTACGGCATGGTCTTCCCGCTTGTGACCAAATCGGATGGAACGAAATTCGGCAAAACCGCCGATGGCGCCATTTGGCTGGACGGGGAAAAAACGTCTCCTTATGCGTTTTACCAGTACTGGCTGAACTTAGCCGATGACGATAGTCTCGTCATGCTCGACCGGTTCAGTTTCAAATCATTGGATGAGATTGCAGCCATCAAACAAGACATGAAAAACACCCCGCACTTAAGACATGCGCAAAAAGCCATCGCCGAAGAACTCACCGAATTGGTGCATGGAAAAGCCGGCGTTGCTTCAGCTTTAAGCATTACGGAGGCGTTATTTGAAGGTGATTTTGCGGCGCTGAGTGAAGCCGATTTCAAGGCGGCTTTTGACGGGGTTAAAGCGTTTAAAACCCAAACACCCCCCAGCTTGATAGATGCCTTAATTGAAACCGAACTCGCCCCCTCCAAATCACAAGCACGCACCTTAATTAAGCAAAATGCGATTGCGATTAACGGCGTTAAAGTCACCGATGATGCGGTGATGATTGACCCAAATCAGGCCTATCACGGCCGCTACATCATTCTTAAAAAAGGTAAAAAAGCCTACGGTCTCATCGATATCCAAGCCTAATTAAACGCAATCAAAAAGGCATCTTCGGATGCCTTTTTTTATGCCTTATACCTTGTGAAGTTGGGCCCCAAGTGATAGACTATATCGCATAGTGAGGTGAATCATGAAAGAACAAAGTTGGTCTGTAAATAACGCATTTACGAAGCTCGTTGAAAAAAATGAATCCACACTGATTAAAAGACTGAATGGTCTTTTAAAAATTGAAAGTGTCTTAGATCGGTATGACCCAAGCAAAGAAGCACCCTTTGGCGAAGGGGTCAATGAGGCATTACATTACATGCTGGATTTGGCGAAAAAAGATGGATTTGTGACTAAAAACATTCATAATTATGCGGCCCATATCGAATTTGGCGAAGGGGAAGAACTTTTAGGCATTTTGTGCCACATTGATGTGGTGCCGGCCAACCGTTCTGAAAAGTGGGAATCCGATCCGTTTAAACCAGAAATTCGCGAAGGAAAATTATATGCTCGCGGTGCTATGGACGATAAAGGCCCCACGATGGCCGCCTATATGGCCCTTAAATTCCTCCGCGATCACGTGGAAGATTTCGCGCCGAAAAAACGCATCCGTATCATTTTAGGAACCGACGAAGAATCGGGATGGCGCGGGCTTAAAGAATATTTCAAAACCGAAGAAATGCCCACCATCGGCTTTGCGCCCGATGCCTTATTCCCCTTGATTTACGGGGAAAAAGGATTTTTCAATTTCACCTTTGAAGGGACGTATGAACCTGGGCCCTTGGTCGAATTTTATAGCGGCTTAAGAAGTAACGTGGTCCCGGATGAAGCCTACGCCATCTTAGATGTGGATTTGGAAGAATCCTTTAAAAAGTTCTTAGCGAACAACGATTACCGCGGGCAAGTGGAAGGCAATAAATACATCGTCAAAGGGAAAGCCGCCCATGCGATGGCCCCGGATTCAGGGTTAAACGCTGGGTATTTACTCGCGCAATTCCTGAGTGAGCACATTGACAGTGGTTTCATCAAAGTCATTGCGGAAAAACTGCTCTTTGATGCACTGGGCGAAAAGCTAGGCATCGATTACTACGATGAAGAAATGAAAAACTTAACGATGAACAATGGGATTTTCCGCTACTCCAAAGAAGCCGTATCGATTCATTTTAATTGCCGTTACCCGAAAGGCTATGACGTACCCAAAGCTGAAGCGACCCTCAAAAAAGAAGCTAAAAAATATGGGCTTGAATATGTTTTTGAAAGCAACCGCCCCGTCCACTACAACGACCCGAATGCGAATTTAGTTCAGACATTATTAAGTGTTTACCGGGAAGGCACGGGAGATATGGAAAGCCAACCGATCACCATTGGTGGGGGCACGTATGCCCGTTCGATCCCGAATGGGGTGGCGTTTGGAATGGCATTCCCAGGGCGCATTGAAGTGGCCCATCAAGCCAATGAACATGTGTTGAAATCCGATTATTTAGCGGGAACGATGCTTTATATGGCGGCCATTAAGCGCCTCTCAGAAAGTTAATTATGAGACTGAGAACCGATCAAAATGCCGCAAAAAAATTGGCCGCACGCCCTGAGCGTGTGGTCATTTTAGACCCTAAGGCTAATCCCCCATTAATGCCCCACGCCACGCACCCTAAGGTGGCGGTGGAACTGGGGTGTGGAAAAGGCGGATTTATTACCCAACTGGCGCCTCAACACCCAGATGTCCATTTTTTTGCCTTTGAAAAGTTTGAAACCATACTCGTCAAAGCCTTAAACAAATACGACCGCAATCCCGCCCCTAATGTGACGTTTGTCAGTGGGGATGCGACGATGATTGATGCGTTACTGCCGGTCAAGTCCGTGGATGCTTTTTACCTCAATTTTTCCGACCCCTGGCCGAAAGCGCGTCATGAAAAACGGCGTTTAACCACGCCTGAGCGTTTAAAAAAATATCATCACTTACTCAAAGATGACGGCATCATTCACTTAAAAACCGATAATCGGTCCCTCTTTTTTTATTCCCTGGTGACGCTTCAAAAAAGTGGGTTTGACATCATAGAGTGGACGAAAGACTTAGCCGGTTCTGGGTGGGAAAACACCCTCACCGAATTCGAAATACGTTACGGGAAAGATTTCCCCATCCATGCGTTAAAAGCGAGAAAGAAGGGTTAATATGGATCCAGTATATAAAGATTTAGTCAATTTACCAGGCGCACCCAGTTTTGAAAAACCGGTGCGCGATTACATGCGTCAAGTCATGGAAGACTCAGGCGTTCCCATCATCCAAGATAAACTGGGAAGTCTGTTTGCTCATGTGAATCCTGGGGCCCAAGGCCCTAGGGTCATGGTCGCAGGGCACATGGATGAAGTCGGAGGTTTAGTCACTGGCATCACCAAACACGGCTTAATTAAAATGATGCCTCTTGGGGGGATGAAAGGCGATGTCTTTTTATCTCAACGGATGAACATCATCACGGGTGATGACGTTATTCCTGGGGTGACCGCTTCAAAACCTCCCCATTTAACTCGGGGGTCAACGGCCGCCGAAAAACCGGTCAAATTCGAAGACTTGAGACTCGATATTGGAGCCGATTCCAAAGAGCATGCGGAATCATTAGGCGTAAAGATTGGTCAACAAGTCATCTCAGAAAATCAATATACCGTTTCCAAAGACGGGAAAAAGATTTTTTCAAAAGCCTGGGATAACCGCTTTGGGGCTGGTATGGCGCTGGATCTATTAAAAACACTAAAAGATGAAACTTTGGACTGTGAACTCTTTGTCGGCGCGACCGTCCAAGAGGAAGTGGGCCTGCGCGGGGCGCAAACTAGCACGTATATGATTGACCCAGATATTTTCATTGCGGTTGATGCTTCTCCGTGTGCCGATGTTTTTGATGGGGATGAGGTCTCAGGGCATTTAGGTCAAGGCTTTTTGGTTCGCTTTTACGATCCCGTCGCCCTCATGCATCAAGGCATGAAAAAACACATTTTAGAACTCGCCGAAAAACACAATATAAAATATCAATATTATCAGTCCAAAGGCGGCACCGATGCGGCGAAAGCTCAATACTCGAAATCTGGGGTAGTCGTAGCCACCATTGGAATGCCTGCTCGCTACATTCACTCCAACACCTCAATGATTCATACCGATGATTACGAAAGCGTCAAAAAGATGCTACTCACGCTCATTCGTTCCATCAATGCAAAAAGTTTCCAAACCATTCAAGACAACGTATAATATTAAAGTCACGCATAGACATTATAGGGGACCTTTTTAAAGGCCTAAAATAAGGAGATTTTATGCGCACACGCACACAGAGTATTACGATACTTGGACTTTTTTCTGGCATCATCTTTCTCATGGCTGTGGTGCCACAACTAGGCTTCATCCAAATTGGGTTCATCGCGCTTACCATCATTCATATCCCGGTATTAATCGGCGGGTATTTTGGGGGAAAACGCGTCGCCATTGGCCTGGGCTTAGCCTTCGGCCTCGCTTCGTTTTCACAAGCCTTGATTCGGCCGGTCACACCGGTCGATTTACTCTTTCAAAACCCACTCATTTCGGTGTTACCTCGCTTTTTATTTGGGGTCATTTTGGCGGAGCTAACGATTCGTTTTAAAGTCTTTAAATCGGATTATTTGAATGTCCCCATCGTTTTTGCCATCGCCACGCTTTCGCATACGGTACTGGTGCTCGGAAGTTTTTATGTGTTCAGTCCGCTCTTTAATCCCCTGGCTGAGTTCACCGATGCGGTCGGTGGCTTTTTACCCTTTTTATGGAGCGTACTCATTGCCAACGGCTTTTTTGAGATCGCGGCAGCCCTTTTATTAGCCGCCCCCATCGCCGTCCGCGTGAAGGACGCGTTACGTTTAGGAGACTAAAATGCTTTATACGATCGACATCGGCAACTCTAACATTGAAATCGCCCGGCACTTAGATCCCGTGGAAACGTTTCGCTTTGAAACGGTGAAAAACCGTTCCAGCGATGAATACTATCAACGCTTCAAGGAGCTTTTGACCGAGTGTGATCAAGTGGTCATTTCGAATGTTGTGCCGGCGTTAACGCCCACGTTTGAAACCTTGTTCGAACGGTATTATAAGATCTCTCCGATATTTGTCGGGCCAGGGGTAAAAACGGGCGTGAAACTGCCCGTGACCAATCCCAAAGAAGTGGGAGCGGATTTAGTCAGTGCCGCGGCGGGAGCTTTAACGTATGGGTCTAAGCGCGCCATTATCATCGACATGGGAACGGCGACGACTGTGAGTTTGGTCGAAGACGGTGCCTTGCGCGGGGTGTCCATCATGATTGGGTTAGATACTGCCCGGTCATGCCTGGTCGAACGCGCCTCACAACTGTCTGAATTTCCCTTCTTAATTCCCCAGTCTCCCCTGGGAGATTCCACGGTCACAGCTTTAAATGCGGGATTTTTATATGGCCATGCGTATCAAATCATGGGCTTTGTAGACGCTTTAAAAACTGGAGCAACCGATGTTTTTGTCACCGGTGGAGCGATGCGACACATTGGCAGTCTTTTACCTGAGAATTACCGCCAAGATCCGCTCCTGATTCATTGGGGACTCAAGCGGATGGCCGAAAGTAATAAGCGTTGACAAGTCTGATGCGTTTTTTTATAATTAACCGAACTCTTTTTACAATATAAGGAGAATACACATGTTTGAAAAAGTGCGCGATATTATCGCCGATGAACTGGGCATCGACCCATCCACGATTCAAAAAGATTCCAACATTATCGATGATTTAGATGCGGATTCACTCGACGCGGTTGAACTCATTATGGCCTTTGAAGAGGCCTTTGACATCGAAATTGACGACGAGTCCGCCAATGGCTTAGTCACCGTTCAAACCATCATCGATTACATCCAATCGAAAACGAAATAATACTCAGCCTGCTGAGTATTTTTTTTACCCCAATTATGGTACTATTAAAGGCGATAATAAAGGAGATTTTATGGCTCGATTATTGCTGATTGATGGCTCCAATATGATGTTTAAAGCCTATTATGGAACGGCCTATTCCAACCAACTCATGAAACGTTCGGATGGGCTTTATACGAATGCGCTATATGGCCTTGTGAATATCTTAAATAAAGCCATGAAAGATGACTTTACGCATGTTTTAGTCGCCTTTGATGATGGGAAAGAAACCTACCGCCACCAGTCCTATCCCGAATATAAAGCGGGCCGGCAAAAAATGCCCGAAGAATTCCGGATGCAACTTCCATACATCAATGAACTCATCGAACATCTTGGGTTTTTTGCCTTTCAGCACAAAGCCTTAGAAGCCGATGACATCATTGCAGCTACGGCCCATCAATACTACGACCAATTTGACGCCATCGAAATCATGTCATCCGATAAAGATTTGTATCAAATCATTAACCAGAAAGTAAAAATCCGGCCGTCCGGGAAAGCTCAACCGGACGTTCTTTTTGACGCGGCGGCGCTTTATGAAAAATGGGGCATCACCCCAGCACAAGTCCCGGATCTCAAAGGGTTGATGGGTGATAGTTCCGATAATTTACCGGGGATTCCGGGGGTCGGTGAAAAGACGGCCTTAAAACTCCTTGTGGAATACGGCGATTTAGAAACTTTGTATCAAAACGTGAATGAGGTCAAAGGTAAACTCAAAGACCGGTTGATCGCCCACCGGGACGAAGCCTTCCGTTGGCGCGATATGGCAAGGCTCATTACGGATGCCCAGATGGACTTTGATTTAGACACACTGGCGTACACCGGACCGAAAGAAACGTTGAAATCGTTTTATGAAAAAATGGAGTTTCACTCACTGCTTAAGCGGATGGCCCCCAAGCCTAAACCCGTAGAGTTAAAAGAAGCGGCCAGTGAGTGGACCGATTATTTCAATGAAACCACCGCACTCAGCTTCGAAGCGTTTGGCGATAACTATCATACTCATGAGCCCTTAGGGTTTGGATTTTATAACACGCAAGGGGCGAAGTATTTACCCTTTAAAAAGGCGTTAAACACCCCTGAATTCATCGCGTTTTTAAACGGTGAAAAGCCCAAAATTACGGCCGATATCAAACGCTTAATCGTCAGTTTAGCGGCGCATGATGTGACGCTCGATGGGCCATTATTGGATGCTTTTTTAGCGGGCTATGTGCTCGATCCTTTAGCCACGCAAGATGGGCTGAAAGCCATGCTTTCGTATTTTGAATGGGACAGTGAAATGCGCTATGACGATGAAGTATACGGCAAAGGCGCCAAAGCTAAAATCCCGGATGAACCTACGTTAAAAGCGCACGCCCAAGAAAAAGCCAAGGCGCTTTTTGAAACCATGCCTAAACTTTTAGACACCCTCAAAGAACGCGAGCAATTTGAACTATTTGAATCGATTGAAATGCCGCTCGCTCGCGTTTTAGCCACCATGGAAATGACCGGGATTGCGATTGATTTAGAAGCGTTAGAAACCTTTAATCAAACCTTACTCAGTGAAATCACTTCGCTCGAAGAAGCCATTTATTTTAGAGCGGGTGAACCCTTTAATATTGGCTCTCCCAAGCAACTCGGTGAAATCCTTTTTGAACGCCTCGGCTTACCGGTCATTAAAAAAACGAAAACCGGCTATTCAACGAATGTGGATGTCTTAAAAAAACTGGAAGATAAACATCCTATCATCGCCGATATCATGCGTTATAGGACCCTCACTAAACTCCAATCCACCTACGTGAAAGGCTTGCAAGAAGCCGCAAGAGAGGGTCGGATTCATACCATATATAAACAAGCCCTCACCCAAACAGGAAGGCTATCTTCAATTGAGCCCAACTTACAAAACTTACCGATTCGCACGGAAATCGGCCAACAACTGAGAAAAGTATTTACCAGTGAACCCGGCCACGTGCTTTTGGCCAGTGATTATTCGCAGATAGAACTGCGTTTACTGGCGCATTATTCGAGTGACCCAACGATGAGTGAAGCGTTTAAAGCCGGGGAAGATATCCATACGATCACCGCGCAAAAAGTATTCGGGAAATCTGATATTTCATCCGGCGAACGCCGGATGGCTAAAGCGGTCAATTTCGGCATCATCTACGGCCAGTCCAGTTTTGGCTTGTCGGAAGAACTCAGTATTTCCAAAAAAGAAGCGGAAGCGTTCATCACCCGCTACTATGAAGATTTTGGAGCCATCAAAAAAACCTTGGATGATTTTGTCGCCCGTGCGTATGAAACAGGCTACGCCGAAACCTTAATGCGACGCCGAAGAACCATTAAAGAACTCTCCCAAAGCAACTACATGGTTAGGAGTTTTGGCGAACGGACGGCGATGAATGCGCCCTTGCAAGGCAGTGCAGCCGATATCATTAAAAAAGCGATGGTTGATTTGGACCAAGCCCTCAAAGATAAAGGCCTCAAAAGCCAAATGATCTTACAAATTCACGATGAGCTCGTCTTATCCGTCCCCAATGACGAACTCAAAGTTGTTCAGTCGATCGTCCAAAGCACCATGGAAAACGTGATGGCACTCAGCGTTCCTTTGACGGTCAATATGGCGCATGGCGCTAATTTATATGAGGCCAAATAATGCCCGAACTTCCAGAAGTCGAAACCGTTCGAAAATCGCTCGCCCCGTTTGTCGAGTCCCAAACGATTGAAGATGTAAAAATTCATCTGCCCCGGATGATTAGAACCCATGACGCGGACACATTTCGCTCGCGTCTTATCGGTCAAACCATTCACACGCTCAGCCGCCGCGGGAAACATCTCATTTGGCACTTAGATGAGGATGTCTTAATTTCCCATTTACGAATGGAAGGAAAGTTTTACATCGTGGAAGAAGATGTCCCGCAAATGTCACACGAACATGTTAGAATACTATTTACCAGTGGAAGACAACTGATTTATCATGATGTGAGAACCTTTGGGACGTTTGATTTATTTGCTAAACCCGAGGACATCAAGACGCTGAAACCGTTAGCAGATCTCGGGCTTGAACCGTGGGATGAAGGGTTTAACGGAGCGTATTTAAAAGCGCAGTTAGAAAGGCGCCATGGTCCGATTAAACCGGTTTTACTCGATCAGACCGTCGTTTTGGGTCTGGGGAATATTTATGCCGATGAAGTCTTGTTTTGCGCCGGCATCCACCCTAAACGGGCCGCCTCAAAGATCAGTCTCAAACGTCTTAATACCTTAGCCACTTGCATCCATGACATTTTATCAAAAGCCATCCGCATGGGCGGGACCACCATTCGCACCTATGAAAATTCCCTCGGCATCGATGGCATGTTCCAAAATGAACTGTACGTGCATACCTTAGAAAATGAACCGTGTCGCATTTGTGACACGCCGATTAAACGCATTAAACTCTCAGGCCGGTCGACGTATTATTGCCAGACCTGTCAACATTAGGAGTTCTTATGGCCCAAATCATTGGCCTCACCGGCGGAATTGCCTCCGGCAAATCCACCATCGCATCGTTTTTTAAAGATGAAGGTATTCCGGTGATTGAAACCGATCAGATTGCCAAAACCATCTTGCAACCGGGCAGTGATGCGTTCAACGAAGTCGTCAAGCATTTTGGCGAAGAGATATTACTCAGTGAAGGCATCATTAACCGTAAAGCTTTAGGCGAACGTATCTTTAAAGACGAACATGAGCGTGACATCCTCAACCAAATCGTTCACCCGGAAGTGCGCATCATTACGCAAAGTAAAGCGGACGTGCTTAAAAAAGAAGGTCATGCCATCATCGTGATTGATGTGCCACTCTTATTCGAGGCCGGTTTTGATCAAGATGTCGACCAAACCCTCGTCATCAGTGTGCCGAAAGACATACAAATCGAGCGTTTAATGGCCCGTGATGGCATCGAAAAAGCGTATGCCTTAAAGAAAATCAACGCGCAAATGCCCCTCAAAGAAAAACGTAAGCGGGCGGATTTTGTCATCGATAACCGAGGGTCTATCCTCGATACAAAAAACCAATTCAACGAGGTATTAAAGGCTTTAAAGGAGGCTTAGATGGGACTTTTTAGTGTATTCTCCAATCTCTATGAAACCAAAGAGCGTCACGAAAAAAAAGTCTATCAAACCCATTACTTTAAAACCAACTACGCCAAAACCAAAGCGGCGCTTTTAAGCGTGGCTAACGCTTCAGGGTTAGCCTTGAAAAGTGCCAATGACACGTATGGTGAACTTTATTTCACCGGGAAAAAATACCATGTGATTGCCACTGTCATTCAAACGTCTCCCGCGGAAACCGCGGTCGATTTAAAAGTGCAAACGTATTACATCGCGGGGTTTAATCGCCCTAAAAAAATCATCGAAAGTACTTTTAAAGCTCTTAAAGATGCGCTCCCTTTAAAAGGCACGGGGTTAAAAGCCTAATGATGTCCGATTCTTTTGTCGTGGCCCAAAGCCCAACGCTTTCAACGCAAGATATCAGTACACTTGCGCATCTTTATTTACCACTCATTAAACCGGACGGACTGGCCCTTTACCTTTTTTTATCGCGCCTCGTGGATGAACCAGCGCACCAATCGATGACCTATCCCATCAGTTTCATTTATGACAGCTTATCGGTGAACCCTGAACGCTTTTTAGATGTGCGTAAACGCCTAGAAGGCGCGCAGTTACTTAAAACCTATGATACGGATCTTGTGACATTTGTGCCGCTTGCGCCTTTAAAACCGGAAGGATTTTTTAATTCCCCGTTGCTTGCGCACTTAAAAACCCATCTGCCTAAAGAGCGTATCGCCGATCTGAAAAGGCGGTTGTTACCGAAACGTGCGTCATTCCCTAAAAAAAGCGAAATATCGGCGTCCTTTGAATCGACCTTCGGCGCGCTTAAAGGGAGTTTTAAAGAACCGGATTTGACGTTTATTGCCAACTTACCCACCATCGATATCAACGATTTCTTATCGCGCATTCCGACCACATGGATTCCCGAATCCAAGCGCAGCGAAGCCTTGAAATCAACCCTATCGCATCTAGCCTATGTATATAACTTAGATGAATCCCGTTTAAAAACTGTCATTGAACAAAGTCTCAAACATCCCCATCCGTTTGAGTTTGACCAACTCTCAGATCAAGCATCAACCCTCTATGTGGGCGGGGATGCGCCGCAAACGTTGGATGTCGATGCGTTTAAAAAAATGCATCCCGCGGATGTCTTAAAAATGATGACAGGCTCGCATGTGCCTGCCTCAGAACTCAAAATCGTGGACAAAATCATCCGGGAAAGTGGACTCAAACTGGAAGTCATCAGTGTTTTAATTGCCTACGTGATTACCGAACTCAACGGTCAAATGCCGGTTTACAAGTACTTTGAAAAAGTCAGTGGTCAGTGGCACCGCAACGGCATCACCACCGCGGAGATGGCGGTAGCGCACATCAAAACCACTAAACAGAAAAAATCCACGGCCAAAACGAAGCCTAAAGAGGCTGCTACGATTGACTGGTTTAAAGATTATCTCAAAGAAAAGGATGCGTCATAATATGGAATCTTACGCTTTTAAAGCCGATGAATCGCTTGTGGAAAAACGTGCAGACGAACTGTCTGAAGACGCGTCACTCAAACCTTTCTTTATGGCCTATGATGTATCGTATGACGCCATTAAAGCGGGCCTTTCTGAACTCATTCAATACAAACAAGACATGCACAACTGTGAGCAAAACTCGTTAGATCCTGAAAAAGCGTACCAGCCGGTATTAGGATTTTCAAACGGCCGCATTACCCTTTCGTATATCCCCTGTGAAACCTTACAAAAACATCAAGCTGGAACCAGCCAAACGGCGAATATGGATGCGTCTACCATGCCTAAAACCTTACTCAATGCGACGCTTTCAGATTTCCGTCAAGACAGTGAGTCTAGGCAAAAATATTACCTTAAAATCATGCAGACGATGCATGCCCTTAAACTGGGTGAAACCGCCAAAGGGCTTTATTTATACGGGCCTTACATGACGGGTAAAACCTATGGGTTGGCCGCAGCGGCTAAACAGTTTTCACTGGCGGGGTATCACGTCACCTTAATGTATTACCCGGATTTTGCCAGAGAAATCAAAAGTGCCATCGATCAAGGTACTTTAGAAATCCGCATTGCGGCGCTCAAAAAAACCGATATTCTCATGCTGGATGATTTGGGCGGCGAAGGGTATTCCGCCTGGGTGAGAGATGAAGTCTTAGGCCCGATCTTGCAACACCGCTTGCTCGATCAAAAATTGACCTATTTCACGTCCAATATCCCCCCCAAAAAACTCATCGATCATTTCACCGGCGGGGGCAGTGAAAATGAACAACTCAAAGCCTTTAGGATCATCGAACGCATTCAAGCCTTGGCCGAGCCCTTGGCGTTTTAACTTGACAAGGCATAGATCGCCTTATACACTACATTTAAGCCTGACAAAAGGGCAAACGGGATCGATCCTTAAAGCGACGTAGGATGGTGGAAGCTACGAATGTCGAATCCTTACTTCCTTTTGGGCGAATGATAATCATTCCGGTCGTGTCCGTTACACACCCAAGAGTGCTCAGTATTTTTATTGAGAATAAAGGTGGTACCACGAAAACTATTCGTCCTTTAATGAGGGCGATTTTTATTTGGAGGAATTTATGCAACTCACATTTCCCGATGGTC
Source organism: Candidatus Izemoplasmataceae bacterium (assembly GCA_965656585.1). Taxonomy (GTDB): domain Bacteria; phylum Bacillota_I; class Bacilli_A; order Izemoplasmatales; family Izemoplasmataceae; genus JAGYII01. The sequence goes on from CBFHLD010000004.1 coordinate 39,224, forward strand.
AAAAGAAAACGTATGAATCACCGCGCAGTCCATTAGATGTCGCCAAAGATATATCATCGTCTTTAGCCAAAAAAGTGGTCGGGGCTTACGTCAATGAAACGCTTTATGATCTAAACCGGCCGATTGAAGAAGACGGGTCGATCCGCTTGATTACTCAAAGCGATGAAGATGCCTTTGAAATACTCAATCACTCCACGGCTCACTTGATGGCTCAAGCCATCAAAACGCTATACCCCAACGCCCAATTTGGCGTGGGCCCGGCCATAGAAGAAGGCTTTTATTACGATGTGGCCTTGGATGAATCGTTAAAAGAAGAAGATTTACGCAAAATTGAAAATCAAATGCGCCGTCACGTGAAAGAAAACCATGCCATGGTGCGAAAAGAAGTCACCCGTGAAGCGGCCCTTGATTTATTCAAAAATGATTTTTATAAAACCACGCTCATTGGAGCCATCCCAGAAGGGGATGCCATCACACTTTACCAACAAGGGGATTTCATTGATTTATGCCGGGGGGGCCACATCGGCTTTACCGGAAAAATTAAACATTTTAAATTGCTTTCGCTCGCTGGGGCGTATTTTAGAGGCGATTCAAATGGCCCGATGATGCAACGGATTTACGGAACATCTTGGTATTCAGAAGACGATTTAAAAGCCCATTTAGCCATCTTAGAAGAGCGCAAAGAGCGCGATCACCGGAAACTCGGGAAAGAGTTAAAAATATTCATGCTTAACAGTGAAGTTGGCCAAGGCTTGGCAACGTGGTTACCGAATGGCTATGCCATCCGCAAAGTATTAGAAGATTATGTCTATGAACAAGAACGCTTAGCGGGTTATTTACACGTATCCACCCCCGTCTTAGGAACGAAACACCTCTATGAAACGAGTGGTCACTGGGATCATTACCAAGAAAACATGTTCCCACCGATGGAAAAAGACGGAGAAACCTTTGTCTTAAGACCGATGAGTTGTCCGCATCATATGAAAATATTCCAATCCGATTTACGCAGTTACCGTGACCTTCCTTTAAGATACGCCGAAATCGTCACCCAACATCGTTATGAAGCGAGTGGGGCCTTAACCGGGTTAGAGCGGGTCCGGGCGATGACCTTGACCGATGCGCATATCTTCGTACGCCCCGATCAAATCAAACAAGAAGTGATCAGTGCCTATGAATTGATTGAAACCGCGATTGCAGATTTAGGCTTAGAGATTGCCTACATCGAATTTGCGACTCGCGATGATTCAAAAGCGAAATTCCATGACAATGAAACTCTATGGAATCTTGCGGAATCGATTTTAGAAGATGTCTTAAAAGATGCAGGGATCACGTATAAAAAAGTCCCGGGTGAGGCCGCTTTTTATGGCCCTAAAATTGATTTCCAAGTGAAGACCGTGCTCGGTCATATGATTACCATGTCGACCATCCAACTCGACTTTTTACTCCCCGAACGCTTTGATCTTAACTACATCAATGCATCCGGTGAAAAAGAACGCCCTGTGGTCATTCACCGCGGATATATTTCCACCTTTGAACGCTTGATGAGTATTTTACTCGAACAATACAAAGGTGCATTCCCCACTTGGTTAGCGCCGGTTCAGATGATCATCATCCCCGTCAATGAAGACGTTCACGGGGCGTATGCGAGTGAGCTTCATCAAACCATGTTGCATGCGGGCTACCGTGTTAAAACGGACGTCCGTGATGAAAAACTCGGTTATAAAATTCGGGATGCGCAGACCCAAAAGATTCCCTATCAACTCGTCATCGGCGATCAAGAAGTGGCCGATAAAACCGTGACCTTTAGACGCTATGGGTCCACTGAACAGCATACCGTCTCAGTGGAAGCGTGGATGGATCATCTCGCTAAAGACGTGGCTAAAAAATCAAGAACCCAATAAAAAAAGGCTCTCACGAGCCTTTTTTTTGAGGAATATTGGGAAGATCCCCCGGGACGATGATGACCCGTTCATTTTTGAGTTTCACCCGGCTAGAAAGCTGCCCTTTTATCGTTTTGACATCTTTAATGCGGGTCAAATCGACCTCCGCTTTCGGGGAATGTCTAAGATTTGAATGGTACGCCGCAAGCTGTGCGGCCGCT
>CBFHLD010000005.1:0-26662 GCA_965656585.1 Candidatus Izemoplasmataceae bacterium
TTCGCTGTTTAAACCGGATGAACGATCTCATCGATGTGGCCCGCATTGAAGGCAGCATTGAATACTTAGGTGAAGAAGCTAATGGGGATGACTATAATGTGATTGAACTCCGTAAGAAAGTCGGGATGGTCTTTCAAAATCCCAACCCCTTTCCGATGAGTATCTATGATAACGTCGCTTATGGACCGCGTCAGCAAGGACTCAAAGATAAAGCCAAACTGGATGAGTTGGTAGAAAAATCACTCAAACAAGCGGCCTTATACGATGAAGTATCAGATCGTCTACATCAATCGGCGATGGGACTTTCAGGTGGCCAACAGCAAAGACTGTGTATCGCTCGAGCTTTAGCGATGGAACCGGAAGTCATTTTGATGGATGAACCGACCTCGGCGCTTGACCCGATTGCAACCCAGAAAATTGAAGATCTCATTAATGAGCTTAAAAAGTATTACACCATTGTGATCGTGACTCACTCTATGCAACAAGCCGCTCGTATCTCTGATTACACCGCATTCTTCTACATGGGTGAACTGAGAGAAATCGGAGAAACCGATATGATATTTAAGGCCCCACAACTCAAACAAACCGAAGATTACATCACCGGCCGGTTTGGTTAGGAGATTCACATGAGAGAACGGATAAAGTTTGAAACCTTATTAAGAGAATTACAAGATTTAGTCATCGACATGATGGATGATGTCACCAGCCAATATAAGAAAGTTCGTAATGCCCTAAAATCAATGGATAAATCATCGGCTGAGAAATTGATTGCAGTCGATGAGACCATTAACAGACAAGAAGATCAAATCAACGAAAAAGTTGTGTCACTCATCATTCAAGAAGCGCCTGTAGCGAGCGACTTAAGAATGGTCATTACCGCGATGAAAATTTCTAACGATTTAGAACGCATCGCGGATTATGTGTGCAACATTGCCAAGTATATTATTCACACGAAAGAAAACTCAGATCATAACGTGATGTTTGATGCATTTTTTGATCCATTACTCAAAATGTTTAAAGATATCCAAAAAGCCTACAGCAATGAAAATGTAGAGCTTGCCTTGGCTGTCGCTAAACAAGATGAAGAAATGGATGATCTATTTGATGAGCACGTCAAGAAATTGATAAAAATTGCTAAATCCGAAACGGATGCGCCTGCCGAAGAAGCCGCCCGGGCTTTATTCGTGATTAAAAACTTAGAACGTGCTGGGGATCATTTAACCAATATTTCTGAACAAATCATCTATTTACATAAAGCCAAACGCATCACTTTAAATTAGCAGTGGTATACTACCGTTAAGGTGGAATAAGTCGATGAAACGTTATGTTTGGTTATTAATAATCACCCTCATCACGGGGGTAACCATCGTTGTACTTTCAAACCCCTTTTACGAGGGGTTTGTTGTTTTTATATGGGTCATCTATTTCGTTTTATTTGTCCGCCAATGGTTGGATGAACAAGCCGACCTAAAAGTGGATACCCAACAGCAAATCACGTATTATTTAGACCGTCAAAAAAAACGGTACGAAGCCGATCATTTGCGCTTAAAAAGACTCGTTGAAACCTTAGGGTCTGGCGTGTTACTAATTGCGGCCGATGAGACCATTCAAATTGTCAACGCGACCTTTTATGAAACGTTTAAATTTAAAGATCTAAAAGGTTCAACCTATCATCAATTAAAATCCATTGAGCCTATGTATCAAATCATCCTTGAAGCCATCATGGCGGAAAAATCAGCGCGAGCTCAAATCGCTTATGATGAGCATTTTTATGACCTGATTATGACGCCTTTGATATCCAATAAAGGCTATCAAGGATTATTGGTGTTAATCAATGACATCACGACTTTAAAAAACGCTGAACATTATCAGAAGCAGTTCACTGCCGATGTCTCTCATGAGCTAAAAACCCCTTTGAGTGCCCTCATTGGAATGAGTGAGATTCTAAAAGATAAAGATGTCGATGAAGACACACGTAAGGAATTCATTGAAACCATTCACAGTGAAGCCGTCCGAATGGAAGTGATGATTAACGATTTAACGACCATCTCAAAAATGGACCGGATTGACTATGTTCTTAAGAAAGAAATGGTGCGATTTTCTAAGATTTTTAAAGATGTAAAAAGTTTATTGACTCCCCTCATCGAAGCCAAAGGACTCACATTAAACGATACGATTAACGATGAAAAAATCTACGTCGATAAAAACCGCATCCATCAAGTGTTGATTAATTTGATCAAGAATGCGATTGCCTACACAGATAATGGCAGCATTACGGTATCGGGCAATAAAGAAGGTGAGTATTATAAAATCACTGTCCAAGATACTGGTATCGGCATGGCGGCTGAGCATCTTCCTTACGTCTTTAAACGCTTCTACCGTATCGATGAAGGAAGAGGCAGAGATTCTGGCGGCTCTGGGTTAGGCCTTTCCATCACTAAAAATGTGGTCTTAAAGCATGGCGGTCAAATATTTGTAGAAAGCACCCAAGGCGTAGGAACAACTTTTACCTTATTGCTTCCCATCTAAGTCCTCACTTGCAAGGACAAAGCGAATAAGATATAATACGTGGGCTTATGGAAAAAAACCTTTTATGTCATGTCAAAATCGAAACCGAAGACGTGACTGAGTCGTTTGATACGACCGCTTTAGAGACAGCCTCAACCTTGTCGTTTGAAAGTCCGAAAGGTGAAACACATAGCCTCACAAAGCTCAGTGATGGATGGCGGTATCAAAAATGGGGAGAAGCGTATCTCGACTTCACATTTTCTGACGATATTACTGAAGGACTATACCGTATTGCGGGTCAAACCATCATCTTTGAGGTTCAAACGTTAAAATCCATTAATCAAAAAGATTTCAAACATATCACCTATCAACTGATTGAAAGTTCAAAACCCTTATCCATTCATACCATCTCTATCACCTTAGATAGAGTTCAGGAGGCGTGATTTTAGTGCAAGAAAAAGAAATGAGCTATATTGATTTAGCCGAACATTTACTTAACGACACCCAAAAACCCATGGAATTATATGAGTTATTTGATGCGGTGGTTAAAAAAAGTGCTAGTAAGATTTCGGAAGAAGATTTTGCCCAACTGATTACGGTTTTTTATGCGGACTTAACAAGCTCCGCTAAATTTGTTTATATTGGCCAAAATCAATGGGATCTTAAAAATAATCACGGGGACCTTTGGGAAAAAGATGGATCTTACTACAACGAATATAAAGAAGTCTATGATGCCTTCTTAGAGTCACGCTTAGAACGGGCCAAAGAACTTGAAGAACAACATCAAGCGATGCTTGAAGCTCGCCGCGAAAAAGAAGCCATGATTCAAGCCGCCCGTGAATCGCAAGATTCCCCGGCCTTGGAAATGAATGAACCTGAAGATGTGGTGATTTCTACGGCGGATTTAGCCGAAGAACTCGGCAACATTGAAGAAGACATTGAAATCTTTGGGATGGAAGAAGTCATTGAGGAAGATACGACTGAATCCACTCAAACGGCGCCTGAATACGAAGAGGATTTCGACGAAGAAAAATACAACGAAATCATGGATGCTTACGAAGATCAATACGACGATAATTAAAAAAACCGTTTCACAAATCCGAATTTTTGATATAATTTAATCGGGCTCTTCAAATAAGGTCTCCCACAAAAGGGAGACCTTTTTTTATTTAATTTGGAGGCAAACGATGAAACAAACCAAGTATATTTTTGTGACGGGTGGAGTGGTTTCTTCCCTCGGGAAAGGGATCACTGCATCATCACTCGGACGCTTGCTAAAAAATCGCGGCCTAAAAGTATTTATGCAAAAATTTGACCCATACATTAACGTAGACCCAGGAACCATGTCGCCGTATCAACACGGAGAAGTTTTCGTGACTGAAGATGGGGCGGAAACGGATTTAGACCTTGGTCATTATGAGCGTTTTATCGATGAGAACCTCTCACAAAATTCAAACATTACAACAGGTAGAATCTACCAAACGGTCATTCATAAAGAGCGCCGGGGCGATTATTTAGGCGCGACCATACAAGTCATCCCGCATATCACCAATGAGATTAAAGATAAACTCAATGCCGTCAAACAAGATTCTGACGCCGATGTCATTATCACTGAAATTGGGGGGACTGTAGGCGATATTGAATCGTTACCATTTTTAGAAGCCATCCGTCAATACCGTATCGATATTGGCTTTGAAAACACCCTGTATATTCACAACACTTTAGTCCCTTATTTAGAGGCCGCGGGTGAATTAAAAACCAAACCCACCCAGCACAGTGTTAAAGAGTTAAGAAGTCTAGGGATTAATCCTGATGTCATTGTTTTAAGAACACATCATTCCATCACCGAAGAAATGAAAGAAAAAGTCGCTCTATTTTGTAGCGTTCCAAAAGAAGCCATCATTGAAGTCATCGATCAACCTAGCATTTATCAAGTGCCGATTGCCTTACAGGAACAGAAATTAGATGATTTAGTTCTGCGACATTTTGGGTGGACTTACCCGGAAGCCAACATGCAAGAATGGCAAAACTACATCAATAAAATAGATCAAATCAATCAGACCGTTAAAATTGCCTTAGTGGGGAAATACACCGCCTTACAAGATGCCTATATGTCGGTCATCGAATCACTCAATCACGCCGGCCATTATCATGATCGCACGGTAGAAATCGATTTCATCGATGCCACGGAGTATGCTGATCAGCCGATTGACGAAGTCTTAAAAGATGCACAAGGCATCATTGTCCCAGGCGGGTTTGGAGAACGCGCGACTGAAGGAAAAATGCGAGCCATTCAATACGCCAGAGAACATAAAATCCCGTATTTAGGTCTGTGTTATGGCATGCAGCTTGCGACCATTGAATTTGTCCGAAACGTCTGCGGATTGATAGATGCCAATAGTACCGAAATTGATGCTGGGACTAGCGAGCCAGTATTTCACCTTTTAGACGACCAAACCGAAGGGATGGATAAAGGGGGAACTTTAAGGCTAGGTGCGTATCAATGCGATCTCATCGAAGGTTCCATTTCAAGATTTGCCTATGAACAAGATAGCGTCGATGAGCGTCATCGTCACCGGTATGAATTTAATAATCACTACCGCGAACTGGTTGAATCCCACGGGATGGTGATTGCCGGTGTGTACACACCTTTAGACTTAGTAGAAATCATTGAAATTAAAGATCACCCATTTTTTGTGGCCACTCAATTCCATCCGGAATTCAAATCAAGACCGCTCAAACCACACCCATTATTCAGAGAATTTATCAAGCATGCGATTTAGTCGCATGCTTTTTTTTGGCTTATCAAAAGCAATTAAAGCCTGAATGGTTTATACTGAAAAAGATGAAAGGAGCGTCTTATGTTAGATAAAAAAATCTTGGAACGTTTACTTCAAGAAGGGGTGAGCCAAGGGGCTGACTTTTGTGAAATATTTTTTGAAGATACGCATTCAAACATGCTCAGGGTTACCGGCCAAGAAGTGACGGATGCAAGTTCAAGTAATGTGTATGGAGCCGGGGTTCGCCTTATTCAAGGGAACGACGAGGTGTATGGGTACACCAACCAAGTCGATGAAGCTTCCATCGAGAAAATCGTAAAAAACCTTCAAGCATCCTTTGAAGGGCCTGCGTATGAAGCGAAGCCTTTAGGAGAGTCCAAACCCTACGACCCTCAAGTGGCCATTCCCATGGCAGATAAAACCACCCAGGAAAAAGCTGAAAAATTATTGCCACTCACTCAAATTATGGCGGACCATGATGAGCGAATCGTTCAAAGTATTGCCATGCTTTCAGATATGAAACAAGAGATCTTAGTGGTGAATTCAGAAGGTGTGTATCAAAAAGATGAACGCCATTATGCTCGCGTTATTTTAATGGCAGTCGCGAAAGATGAAACCAGTATGCAACAAGCCTATGAAGGCCCAGGACGCTCCATGGGATTTGAGATATTTGAGGCGCTTGATTTCAATGAACTTGCGCTTGAAACTGCAAAAAGTGCGATCACCTTATTGTCGGCTGAAGACATTGAATCCCAAGTGATGCCCGTCGTATTACACAATGGGTTTGGCGGTGTCATCTTCCATGAGGCGTGCGGTCATCCCTTAGAAGCTACGGCCGTGGCTAAGGGGTTATCCCCCTTTGTGGATAAAGTGGGTGAAAAGATTGGATCTGATGTGGTCACCGCCTACGATAATGGAACCGTTGATAATGCATGGGGGCGCTTGTCTTATGACGATGAAGGACGTCCGACCCAAAACAATCTACTGATTGAAAAAGGTGTTTTAAAAGGCTACCTTGTAGACTTTAGAAGAGGCCGTATGATGAATGCAAAACCGACCGGCTCAGGCCGCCGACAATCGTATAAATTCTCACCAACTTCCCGGATGAATTCAACCTACATTGCACCGGGTACCGATAAAGTTGAAGACATCATTAAAGATACGAAATATGGATTGTTTGCGAAAAAAATGGGTGGTGGATCGGTTCAACCTGCGACGGGTGAATTCAATTTTGCGGTTCAAGAAGGCTACATGATTGAGGATGGAAAACTGACACGTCCTGTCAGAGGGGCAACATTGATTGGTCACGGTAAAGATATCTTATTTAAGATTGACCGCGTGGCGGATAACTTAGAATTTGGTCAAGGCATGTGCGGATCCATTTCAGGGTCCATTCCGGTGGATGTAGGTCAACCAACCATCCGAGTTCAAAGCATGACAGTCGGTGGCGCAGGAGGTCAAAAATGAGTTATGAAAAATGGTTAGATCTTGGCCTCAAAAAAGGGCTTGAAGATTTACAAATATTTGCGACCCGGAATAAGTCTTTAAAACTCACCATCTACCAAGGACGGATTGACCAGCACGTTGAAAGCGATGTTGAATCCGTGACACTCCGGGGTATATATAACGGTAAAATCACTTCCGTAAAATTCGAAAACGAAACCGATGTTGCCATCGATGCGATGATTGATCGGCTTATTTCTAATGCGAAAGCTTTAACCGCTAATGAACCGGCGATCATTTTTGAAGGGTCAGAAAGCTATCCCGAAGTGAAGGTAGAATCATTTGATTTTTCGACCATCGATATGGCCGATAAGATTCAATTGGCTAAGGACTTAGAAGCGGGAATTTTAGGTCAAAAAAACGTGAAACAAGTTCAAACCACCACCTATCAAGAAACCGCCAATGAAACGACGCTTATCAACTCAAAAGGACTCAAACTGTACCGATCGAATAGCTTTGCGTATGCCTACGCGATTGGTGTATTTGAAAAAGACGATGACATTAAGACCGCCTATGACATTGCACTCGTCAAAGATTACAGTGATTTTAACGTCAATGAAATGGTTCAAACCACACTGGAAAAAGGCTGGGCTAAATTGGGAGGGAAAAGTGTCCCTTCAGCTAAACAACCGGTCGTCTTTTCCAATGAGCGTTTCGGAGAATTATTGGCCACATTCAGTACCATATTCTCAGGTGAGTCGGCCTACCGAAATTTATCCCCGCTTAAAGACAAAGTGAACGAATCCATTGCGATTAGTGGATTAAACATCATCGATGATCCCCTCCATGACAAAGCCTATTTCCAAATCCCCTTTGACGATGAAGGGGTTGCGACTCACGTCATGCCTGTCGTCGAAAAAGGTGTCTTTAAAGGGTTTTTACACGACTTAAAAACGGCAAGTATATTTAAAGAAGCTCCCAACGGACATAGTTTTTCAGGCCGTATTTCCCCGACTAACTTAGTTGTGGAACCTTCCAATACGCCATTTGAATCACTGATTCAACCGATAAAAAATGGGATATATATCACAGAACTGGCGGGTTTGCATGCCGGAGTCAAAACGGTTTCGGGAGACTTCTCATTACAAGCCGGGGGTTTTAAAATTGAAAACGGTCAAGTAACAACCCCTGTAAAGATGATTGTATTATCTGGCAATTTCTTCACACTTCTTAATCAAATTGAAGGCATTGGGTCCGATTTAAAATTTGGTCTGAACAATGTGGGAAGCCCCAGTGTTTATGTTTCTGAATTATCCATTGGAGGCGACGATTCAAGCGCTAGTTAGTTTACAAAGTAACCCGCAAAAGACTATAATAAATATGAAAATTTAGGAGGACTTATATGCCCATTGTATCTGCAAAAGAAATGCTCGAAACGGCCCGTAAAAAGGGGTATGGTGTTGGTCAATTTAACATCAATAATTTAGAGTGGACCAAAGCTGTTTTATTAACCGCTGAAGAGAACAAATCCCCAGTCATTTTAGGTGTCTCAGAGGGCGCTGGAAAATATATGGGGGGCTTTAAAACCGTCGTCAACATGGTTCAAGGCATGATGGAAAATTATTCCATTACCGTGCCGGTAGCCATCCATTTAGACCACGGAAGTTTTGAAGGGGCTAAAAAAGCGATGGACGCAGGTTTCAGCAGCGTCATGTTTGATGGTTCGCATTTTGATTTTACTGAAAACGTAGAAAAAACGAAAGAAATTGTGGAACTCGCCACCGCCCAAGGCGTATCAGTAGAAGCTGAAGTCGGAGGTATTGGGGGCGAAGAAGATGGTGTCGTGGGTGAAGGTGAAATTGCCGATCCAAACGAATGCCGAGAGATTGCCAAACTTGGAATTAGTATGCTCGCTGCGGGCATTGGAAATATTCATGGGCCTTATCCGGATAACTGGAAAGGACTCAACATGGATGTCTTAAAAGAAGTGGGCGAAACCACCAACCAAATCCCCTTAGTCTTACACGGGGGAACTGGGATTCCGGATGCCATGGTCAAAGAAGCCATATCATATGGAGTTTCTAAAATTAATGTCAATACGGAATGCCAACTCGTCTTTGCGGAAGCAACCCGCAAGTACATTGAAGATGGACTTGACCTGATCGGCAAAGGATACGACCCACGTAAATTATTAGCCCCTGGTTTTGAAGCCATTAAAGAAACCGTCAAAGAAAAAATGACGTTATTCAATTCTATCAATCAAGCGTAGGATGTGTTTATTTGCAACAATTCGATGTAATCCTCAAAGATTTTGTCAATTGGAAACTTGACAACGATGATATCATCGATCGCTTTCGCTCGATTGACTCTAAGGTCTACAGGCGTTTAGAGCCCGTCATTGCGGTGCTCAATTACACCTATCAGCGTGCGATCCATCAGGGGCCTTTAAACGAAGATTTAGAGACCATTTTTCAAGTTGGACTAAATTATCTAAACGATCAATTTTCGGTCATTAAAGAATATTACATGACGCTTTTTAATCAAAGCTGCGAAGCCTTTGAGGAATTTGGGGACTTAGTCAATTACTTGCTCTTCATTCACGATTTTAGAAGTGACATTGAGAAGTATAAAAATGCCATTGAGATGGATGAAATCGATGAATTAGAAACGTGCATCGAAGATATGATTGCCCAAAAAGACAAGGATTTAGAGTACGCTGAAAAACGTTTCAACCAAATCGTCAACCACGTAGTGAGTGTTCTAGATTACGAATACACCAGTATTGTGGATATCTATTATGAAATTGCCCGGACGATGGGCATTGGACTTTCTGATGATGCGATGAGCATCATTGGAAAAGAGTGGTAAATATGGGAATCATACGAAGTGTTAAAAACATCAAAAAATACGACCCATCCGCACGACATGTTTTAGATATATTAGTGACATCTACTGGGCTGCATGCGATTGCACTGTATCGCATCGCCCATTTCTTTTGGATGATTCGCTTGAAACTGATTGCGCGTATCATCGCGAATGTGACACGCTTTTTGACGGGGATTGAAATTCATCCGGCTGCGCGAATTGGTAAAGGCTTTGTGATTGATCACGGCATGGGAGTCGTCATCGGTGAATCCACACGAATTGGCGATGATGTTTTAATCTATCAAGGCGTCACCCTAGGTGGAACGGGTAACTTGAGTGATAAAAAAAGGCACCCTACTATTTGTAATCACGTGATGATTGGAGCTGGGGCGAAAGTACTTGGCAATGTCAAAGTCGGTGCCCATGCAAGAGTGGGTGCGAACGCGGTGGTATTAAAAGATGTCCCCCCGGGTGCAACCGCAATCGGCATTCCTGCTCGGTTCATCGAAAAAGAAGTGGTCACACCTTTAGAGTGTTCACTCACCATCAAAGAAGAATAAAAAATAAGCCCCACATACGAACACATCGTATGTGGGGCTTTCGTTTTATTGATAAGGTGAAAACAGTTCAGTTGATAAATACCGTTCGGCGTTGGAACAGGCGATCGTTAAAACGGATGCATCCTTAGGCAGGCTTTTGGCGACTTGAATCGCCGCAAAAAGATTGGCACCTGTTGAGATGCCTCCAAAAATACCTGTGTCTTTAGCAAGTGTGCGAGCGGTATTAAACGCATCATCATTTTCTACGCGAACGATGGAATCAATGATGGATTTGTCTAAGTTTTCAGGCACAAATCCAGGTCCGATCCCCATGATTTTATGGGGGTTTGGGCTCAGTCCACTGATGACGGAAGAATCCATCGGTTCGACCGCCACTATTTGAATACTTGGGAAATGTTTTTTTAAAGCGCGTCCGTTGCCGGTAATGGTACCACCGGTTCCTGACCCCGCAACGAAGGCGTCTAACGTTTTAAAATCTTCGATAATTTCTACAGCTGTAGTGGTTTCGTGGGCTTTAGGATTGGCCGGATTTTCAAACTGTTTGAGCATAAAATAACCGTGCGAATTTACTTGATGATTTGCTTCTTCAATAGCCCCTTTTATGCCTTTTTCTTTCGGGGTTAAAATTAGCTGAGCGCCGTAACCTTGAACAATTTTTTGCCGTTCAATACTGACGGAATCTGGCATGATGATTACACATTTTAAATGATACCTTGCAGCCATCATGGCCAGTCCAATCCCCGTGTTTCCACTGGTGGGTTCAACGATAGTATCACCGGGGTGAATGAATCCTTTGGAAAGCGCATCTTCAATCATCGATTTGGCGATACGGTCTTTTACACTTCCCCCAGGGTTTAAAAATTCCATTTTCAAATAAATGTTACGGTGAATAGACGCTGACAACTCCCTGAGGTGAATGACTGGAGTCTTTCCGATGAGTTCATCGATGTGCGAAACGATCATAGAGTTCCTTTAGAACGCATGTGAGGGAATAAAATCACGTCCCGAATGGAAGGAGCATTGGTAAGCAGCATGACCAACCGGTCAATCCCTACACCCAGTCCCCCGGCTGGAGGCATCCCGTATTCAAGAGCCTCTACGTAATCGACATCCATTTCGGTGGCTTCTAAATTCCCTAAGTCTTTTTCTTTCAGTTGGGCTTCAAACCGTTTCTTTTGTTCAATCGGGTTATTGAGTTCGCTGAAGGCATTCGCATATTCACGGCCGGCAATAATGAGTTCAAACCGGTCAGTGAAACGCGGGTCATCTGCATTGTTTTTGGCCAGTGGACTTATTTCAACGGGATGGCCAAAGATAAAGGTGGGTTGAATGAGAGAATCTTGGACTTTTTCTTCAAACAATAAATCACAGAGATGACCTAATGTGTTTTTATGCGATGGGATGTGGATCCCTTCGTTTTTGATATATTGTGAGGCTTCATCAAACGTTAAATCATGACTGAAAAAATCTAAGCCAGTGGCTTCTTTGACAGCTTCTGCCATGTGCAGCCGGCGCCATGGTTTTTTGAGTTCAATGGTATGTTCCCCGTAAGGAATCGAGGTGGAATCCAGTAAGGTCTCAGCCAAACTTGCGACCATGGATTCGGTGAGATCCATCATCGAGTAGACATCTCCATACGCTTGATAAAGCTCAAGCATGGTGAATTCAGGATTATGACGGGTAGAAATACCTTCGTTTCTAAAGGTACGGGCAATTTCAAAGACTTTTTCAAACCCACCCACCAAGAGACGTTTTAAGTAAAGCTCTGGGGCAATCCGTAAATAAAACGGCATATCCAGTGCGTTATGATGGGTGATAAAAGGTCTTGCGGTGGCACCGCCCAAGATGGGATGCAAGATGGGCGTATCCACTTCTAAGTAGCCTTGGCCTTCTAAGAAGCTGCGGATATGGGCTATGATTTTCGACCGTAAGATGAAGGTGTGACGTGTGGTTTCATTGGTGATGAGGTCTAAATATCTCCGGCGGTAACGTTCTTCAACGTCTTTCAGGCCGTGGAATTTTTCCGGTAGAGGCCTTAACGCTTTGGAAAGGGGTGTAAAACGTTCGACCCAAATAGAAAGTTCTCCCATATTGGTTCGCATTAAAGTACCTTCAACACCGACAATATCGCCTAAATCAGCACTTAAAAACCAATCGTATTCACCTTCTTGGAGGCTATCCTTACGGACATAGATTTGAATTTGTCCAGAGGCGTCTTGAAGGTGGGCAAAACCCGCTTTTCCTTTGCCTCTTTTGGTCATCAAACGGCCTGCTACTTTAAACGTGTCCGACGGATGATCATGCAACATTTCTTTGGTGTGGTCTTGGAAGGTTTCTTGCAGGCCTGCGGAGGTTGCATTGGCTTCAAACCGCTTTCCAAAAGGATCAATACCCGCGTCAATGAGCGCTTGCAGTTTCTCCCGGCGGACAATCTCTTGATCGTTTAATTCACTCATGATTCACCTCGTTGTGTGATTCTAAATATTTATACATGTATTTTGCGTCTTCTTTTTTGGTTGAATCAAAGACATTGGTTACTTCAATTTTAACAATCTTTTGGCCAAATTGGAGCGTAAGTTGATCGCCGATACTGACCGTGGCCGATGCTTTGACCGTTTTTCCATTGATTTGAATACGGCCATTATCGGCCATGGTTTTGGCCAATGTTCTTCGTTTAATGAGCCTAGAAACTTTTAAATACTTATCGATTCGCATAGAGTCCTCATTCAAATAAAAAGGGTGAAATCACCCTTTTTATTATTCGTTCGAGTCAGGTTCAGGTGTTGGTTCTAAAGTAGTTTCTTCGGGGTTGGCATCGTCTTTGGACTGTGCGTCGAGCTTATCTTTTTCCCGTTTACGTTCTAGCCAGTCAATGGTTCCGGTTTCGACCAATTGATCAATATCTTCTTTGGTCAGTGTTTCCACTTCTAGAAGTGTTTGAGCGATGGTTTCCAGTAAACCGTTATGTTCTCTAATCGTATCGGTCGCGAGGTCATAAGCCTCAGCAATAATTTTTCTCACTTCATTGTCAATTTCTAAAGCTACAGCATCCGAGAAACTCTTATCGGACGTGTAATCACGTCCTAAGAAAACATTGCCGGAACGTTGTTCATACTGGACGGTTCCTAAGGAACTCATTCCGTATTCAGTGACCATAGACCGGGCAATTTGTGTGGCTCTTTGGAAATCGTTGTGGGCGCCCGTCGTCACTTCATTAAAAGTAACTTCCTCGGCCACACGGCCGCCGAGTAAACCGGTAATCTGATCCATCAGGCCTTTTCGCGTCATTAAGAAAGATTCTTCTTTTTCTGGCAACATTAAATTATATCCACCGGCTTGACCACGAGGAATAATCGTGACTTTATGGACGATATTTGCATTGTCTAATTTGATGCCTAAGACGGCGTGGCCAGCTTCGTGGTAAGCGATGAAATCACGTTCGCGTTTAGAAAGCACACGAGATTTTTTGGCGGGGCCCATCATGACCCGGTCCACCGCTTCATCGATATGATAAATTTTAATCTCAGGTTTGTTCGCACGGGCGGCTAAAAGCGCCGCTTCGTTGAGTAAGTTCTCTAGGTCAGCCCCTGTAAATCCAGGCGTACGGCGAGCGATTTCTTCAAACGTTACCGATTTGTGGATGCGTTTGCCTCTTGCATGAACTTGCAAGATGGCTTTCCGTCCATTGATATCGGGACGGTTGATTGTGATTTGACGGTCAAAACGTCCAGGACGCAGCAAGGCTGGATCTAAGACATCCGAACGGTTGGTGGCTGCCATGACGATAATGCCTGAGTTCGTGCCGAACCCATCCATTTCAACAAGAAGTTGGTTCAAGGTTTGTTCACGTTCATCATGTCCGCCCCCAAGCCCGGTTCCTCGTTGGCGACCGACGGCATCAATCTCATCAATAAAGATGATGCAAGGAGAATTTTGTTTAGCGGTTTTAAACATGTCACGGACTCGGCTGGCGCCGACCCCAACAAACATTTCGACAAAATCAGACCCAGAAATTGAGAAGAAGGGCACATTCGCTTCACCCGCAACCGCTCTTGCGAGTAAGGTTTTACCCGTTCCAGGCGGCCCAATCAATAAGACCCCTTTAGGGATTCTGGCGCCTAAAGCGATATATTTCTTCGGATTTTTTAAGAAGTCAATGATCTCTGCCATCTCTTCTTTTTCTTCATCGAGGCCTGCGACATTTTTGAACGTCGTGGTCTTACCCCGGTTGAGTTTAGCGCGGCTTTTACCAAAGTCAAAGGCTTTATTGTTTCCGCCATTGCTACGCATAAAGAAGGCGATGAATACGATGATCAATATGATAGGTAAGAGAATAATTATAACGTTCCAAAAGTTGTAAGTGGAAGCTCTTAGATGGGTATAAGGCACATTTTGTTCAGTGGCCAGTACCCGAATTTCATCAAGTGTTGCACTATTTGGGATTTCAACGACAAATGTAGCTCCGTCATCGAAGGTTCCATTAATTAAAAATGACCCCACATTGGCTTCACCACTGATAGGGGTTGATTCGATTTCTGCCACATTGCCGGATTCAAGTTCCGCATAAAGTGTGGTTACATTCACAGTTCTGGGTTCTTCACCCGATTGGGTATACGTCCAGATAATTGAGAATACAAATATGAGGAATAGGACCATGACGACAATATTGCCGATTTGATTAAATTTGAAATTATTCGGTTTGTTCGGTTTTTTTTGTGGGTTCAAATTCACTCCTCACTTTCAGTTTGATAGATGGCTGGTTTGAGCGTTCCAACATAGGGTAAATTACGGTACAGCTCTTTGTAATCAAGACCGTATCCGACAACAAAGGCATCGGGAATGGTGGTGCCGATGTAATCGGGTTGCAGTTGGACCACGCGGCCTTTAGGTTTATCGAGCAATGTGACGACTTTAACCGATTGCGCGCCCCGGTAAAGTAGCATTGAGCGGATCGCTTGAATGGTTCGTCCTGAATCCACGATATCTTCGGCTAATATGACATGGCGCCCTTTGACGGCAGTCCCTAAATCTTTGTTAATTTTAACATCACCCGTGGATTCAACTCCACCGTGATACGATGAAACATCCATGAAATCAACTTCGATGAAAAAATCCAGTTCTTTGAGTAAGTCGCTAATAAAAGGGATGCACCCTTTTAATAACCCCACAATGAGTGGGTTTTTGGTTTTGTAATCATCGGTGATCTCAGCCGCCAGTGTCTTGACGATTTGGGCAATTTCTTCTTGCGAGACTAAGATATCATCGATATCATTGTTCAGCATTTTTTACCTCGTATATATATACTTTTGACGCGCATTTCTCATTCGGTTTAGGAAACGACGGATGCATGACAGCCAGTCGCCCATCATTGGTCTTTACGATAAGGATTTGAGGTCTTAATCCCCAAGGGATTTTAACGTCTTTAAACCACTGACTGATTTTTTTATGGCCATAATCAAAGCTAAGAATATCGCCTTTTTTAGCCGTCCGAACCTGAATGGGAAACGTGGATACATTATAACATAACTCAAGGCTTAATCCGCTAACGGGTGCCTTTTTTTGTGGACTAACATCGAGCCAAACACCGTCATCAATCAAATGTTTTCCAAAATCACGAATGAGGATGGGTTCGTCCACACGTTTTTGCCACTGAACAACTGAAAGCACGCCATAATCTAAGGACATATACCATTCCTCAACCAAATGGAAATGGACATTGGATGTATCGTGCTGCAAACGTTTGATGATCATCTCCCATAAACGGTCTGAGCGAGGGGGTAAGTGTGTTGAGGATTCAAAGAGATAATGCAACCATCTTTTTTGTTGGATGGAAGAGGCGTTTTTAAATCGATTTATGTCTAATGAATAAGTGTTTTTTTGAAAGTCTAAAACATGTTTTTTTTCAGATTCAATGGACGTTTTCAAGACTTTTAAAGCCGGGATAATACGCTGAATTAAATCGGGTGATGTTGCTTTGATTTTGGGGATAATTGTGTGTCGGATTCGGTTTCTGAGATAATAGTCCGCATCATTCGACGCATCATGACGGAAAGACAATTGATGATTCTTTGCATACTTAACGAGTGTTTTTTTATCCAACTCTAATAAAGGGCGAATCAATTGAATCTTGTTAATCTTAGATGTTGGGGTCATACCTCCCCAAGCCAGTTCAGAAAACCCCCGCGCAATTTGAATAAAAAAGTGTTCCAATTGATCGTCTTGATGATGGGCTAAAAAAACGTGTTGAGCGTTATGTTTCCTTGCCACTTCTTGATAAAAAGAAAGCCTCAATTGATGGCCTTCGTTTTGGATATTGGTTTGATGATTGATATGAACTCTTTTGGCTTCAAAAGGCGAACCATAAGCCGCGGCTAATGTTTCTACAAATTTTTCGTCTTCATGGGCTTCATCACGTAATTGATGATTGATATGGGCCACCACAATATTAAAGCCGGCTGATTTTAAAACATGCAATAAAACCACCGAATCCACGCCGCCACTGACGGCACATACGATGGGAAAATGTTTGAGTGATTGATAAGGTAAAATGGCTTCATTTAATGTCATTTTTTAGACTCACTTTATATTCCATAGTGTAGCATATCCACGTTTAAATAAAGGGCTTGGCTGTTTTAGAGATTCTATTTTGTTTCTGAGCCTTAACCATGTAAAATAAGATGGAAGGTGGATGTTTGAAAGGAGGTCAAGATGTTTAAGCTAAAAGCGCCTCGATCGCAAAAAGCCCGCATCAATGAAACACTTAAAATTGTCGATAGCGCTGATTACAAATACGTCTTGACAACGGATAAGTCTTTAACCGAACCCAATAAGATTAATATTTTATTTCAGGAAAAAGACTTAGAGAAGATTGCCGAGATGGTTGAAACAATCATTCGCAGTGAAGATATTCTCGTTCAAGTCTTTGACAAAAATGGACAAAAAAACATCGAGTCGAGTTTGATCGATTATTTTATCGTGGAAAGCGACGATGTTTTGGCTATGGTAGAAAGCACCAAGTATTTTGTCAAAATGAAACTCTATGAAATTGAAGAACTTCTCGAAAGTCGTGCGTTTATCCGTGTCAGTAAATACGCCATGGTCAATATCAACCAGATCGAATACATCAAACCAGCCTTGAACTCAAAGCTGACGTTACTCATGAAAAATGGGGATCAGTTAGAAGTCAATCGTCGGTACTACAAAGCGTTTAAGAAAACGCTCAACATTTAGGTGTCATGATGGAAAACCTTCTCATTAACATCCTTGAATTTTTATACAACAACATTGTCACAGTCGCCATTATTGTGACGTCTTTAAGCTTGGTTTCGATCACGTTAAGACTGATCTATTTGGAATATCGATTTAATCAACGACTGTCTGTGAAAAAAATTCTTTTTAGAGAGCGTAGAACTTTCAAAGTAAGACGCTTTACCTTCCGCCGATTATCAGCCATATTACTGGCGATCACCCTTATTGGACTTATTTTATTTAGAGCCTATGGGGATCCGATTTCTTATCAAACCAACACCCTTACAGTGACCCAACAATCCGATGCGATTGGTGTATATGAATCTTTCTATGAAAAATTCTTCAGTAATCCATTTTCGGCCGATCTAAGAACTCCACAAGAAGACAATGTAGCATTTCAAGACGTTCAAGCAATCAGCTTTGAAGGCTTTGATTTTATCGCTGAGAGTGACACACACGTTTACGTCCTCAATCAAACAGGCATCCAAACTTTGATCAAAGATTCCGAAGGAGTCTCGTACCAAGGAAGCACCATTATTGATAATCCAAATTGCGAAGTCGAAAGAGCGGAACCTCAAGGACTTGCATTGTTTGGAGAATCGTTGGTAGTTGTCAGTATTAGGTCGTTGGGCCAATGCGTCTCCAACCCTGCGCCGTATTCGCTTAGAGAAACCGAAACGATCATTCAAGTGTATGATGTATCAGGTGCAATACGCCTGGATGAAACATTCACGGTACGCGGGCATTTAACGAATTTGAATGCGCAAGAAGACGCAATACTTCTTAGTACTAATACATGGATTCCTTTTGCGGAAAATGGGTTTGATATCGAGGAATATCTACCTTATGTGGTTGAAGACGAACGGACGCGGGTCACACTTTTACAAAACATTCCATACATTGAATCCTCAACGCCAAACACATTTGTAACGATTGCGAAAGTCGATTTAAATACGGGCATCATTGATGCATCCAGTGTTTTAACAGACTACCAAAATCAAGTCACCTTTAGAGACAATGCGGCCATTGTGGCGGTTGATCACATCAACTTTAACCAAGCCAGTGATTTATTTGAATTTAGAGATCCCGTAGATTCCACCGATACCTCGGTAGTCCAGTTTAATCATTTTGATGATGATGTCTATTACTTTAGAACCCAAGTCATTGAAGGGCAACGTGTCCCAGGGACATCAGTCTTTTTTGTCGAAGAAGGCTTGAAAGTTTGGACCCAAGATGACAATGCGATTCCGCGGGTTCATTATTTTAACGACATGCTCCGTTATGATTTAGAAAAAGCCCTTGATTTTAGAGATATCATTGAATATGTGGTCTTTGAACATGGCTATTTCTATCTAAGAACGAATGCCGAGACGTTAAATTATTTTGTCTATCAAGATTTTGCGAATGGTGAAACCATTCAAGTGGCGAATGCCAACAATGGATACTTTGGAGATCAATATGTGTCACTCGACATCTCGCGGCACGTGGCACTCAACTATTTTGATAATAATCGGATTAATTATGAAATATATGATTATTTCTCAGGAAGTTCTCTGTTTAATTTAAGCTACTTGATACGGGCCGATTACTCGCAGTTTGAGCTGGCCATCGAGGAACAAGTTAATGCCTCCATTCAGTATGTTTCAAATGAATCATTACTACTCATTCCTACCTACCGGTTTACCGATCCCGAAACGCTTTCGAGTCCTAATCGTTTGATTGAAGGATACCGTTTAATCGGTTCATCGCCCCAATTAGAAACACTCAATATGTCATCATTGGGCGCTTTTAGCTCACCTTTTGCGTACCGGGCCATCGCCGTTGGAAATCGGTTGATTCATTTCACTCCCGGTGGCTTCTTAGTAACCGATTTAGACGATATTGAAGTGCGTCAAAAAACGGTGTTTTTCCCCAATCCTTAAAAATGGTTGCATAAGCCAAAGCCCTTTGATATAATTCAACGTGCTTTAAACACTTACTATGGGACATCCCATGGCGGAAGGAGTTTATCATGAAACCAGGCATTCATCCCGAATTTAAAAAAGCTAAAATTGTCTGCACCACATGTGGAAACGAATTTGAGGCCGGATCGGTTCTCGGTGAAATTCGTGTCGACACCTGCTCTAATTGTCATCCTTTCTACACAGGTAAACAAAAATATAAAGCAGCGGATGGTCGGATTGATCGCTTTAATAAACGTTACGGTATTGATGACGAAGAAAACCCCGAAGAAGGTGCTTAAAAAAGCACCTTTTTTCTTTTGCCCTTTTTTTATCTTAAAAACTGATATAAGATATATGAGTGTGAGGTGAAGCATGGCTAAATCAAATAAAAACGGGGGCATCGAAGTCATCACTGGCCCCATGTTTGCAGGGAAAACTGAAGAATTACTCAGACGGGTGCGAAGACTCCAATTCGCCAAGAAAAACATCGTCGTATTTAAACCTGCGCTCGATGATCGTTATGCATTAAACGAAGTGGTTTCCCACGATAAAAGTCGAACCAAATCAGTCAACATTGTCAGCCCCAGTGAAATCTTCGCACACATCGATGAACACACCGATGTCGTCGCCATTGATGAAATTCAATTTCTCACCGAAGATGTGCTGGAAGTGGTTGAATTTATGGTGAACCATGGTATTTTAGTCATTGTCAGTGGTCTTGATACTGATTTCCGCGGTGAACCTTTCACCTTCATGCCTAAATTGTTAGCGAAAGCCGAAAATGTGTTAAAACTCTCAGCGGTCTGTGTGAAATGTGGTGCCCCAGCAACCAAAACGCAACGGATTGTCGACGGGAAACCCGCCAAGTATCATGATCCAATCGTTTTAATTGGCGCCAGTGAATCGTATGAAGCACGTTGCCGGTCATGCCATAAAGTTTACTATAAACCCAAACTCAAACTTGAGTTACCGTGGTGAAAACGCCCGAGAGCTTCATGCAAGAAGCCTTGATGGAAGCAAATATTGCGTTTGATCAAAGCGAAGTTCCCGTGGGTGC
This sequence comes from Candidatus Izemoplasmataceae bacterium, assembly GCA_965656585.1. GTDB lineage: Bacteria > Bacillota_I > Bacilli_A > Izemoplasmatales > Izemoplasmataceae > JAGYII01. The sequence goes on from CBFHLD010000005.1 coordinate 20,405, forward strand.
CATCATTGTCAAAGATGGAGTCATCATTGGCCGCGGACATAACACGAAAGAGCAAAATCAATCCGTCACCGGGCATGCTGAAATCAACGCCATTCAAGATGCTGCGCAACATTTAAAGTCGTGGCGACTGGATGACTGCGCAATCTATGTCACCTTAGAACCGTGTGCCATGTGTGCGGGTGCAATCATGCAAAGTCACATTAAAACCGTGTATTATGGGGCTAAAGAGCCCAAATATGGGGCGCATGTATCGACCGCTCATGTCTTTGACAGTGCCTCATATCCCATGGATGTTTTTTCCGGCCTTCAGGAAAAAGAGGCAGAGCGTTTACTCCAAACATTCTTTCAAACCATCCGCTAAATCTCCCATTAAGCATCCTCATTCAATAGGTGTTTATGAACCAGGTCAGGTCAGAAATGAAGCAGCCTTAAGTAAATGATCTATGTGAGTGGGGATGCTTAATGGGAGATTTTTTAAAGGAGTTATACCCATGATTGTATGCATTGATTTTGATGGTACGCTCATGCATTCAGAATCGGGGACCATTCCCGAATCAAGTGCGGAAGCGGTTCGCCTCTTAAAAGCAAATGGGCATGTGCCCGTCATTGCGACAGGCCGGAATCTTTATTTGTTGGAAGACTACCCAGAACAACTTGGCATCGACCACGTCATTGGTTCAAACGGCGCTTTCATTTATTCAAACGGTGCACTCATTTATGGGAAACCGATGAATGAATCAGGAATTACGGCTTTGGTGAAAGCCTTGCAAGCCGAAAAAATCGACTACACTTTTTCGACGCATGACCGTTATGTAACCCACCAGATGGTGGGGTCTGACATATTAGGCTTTTCGGAACATTTCAATATGCGGCCTCCCGAAATCGACCCGGATTTTAACGACTATAAACAGATATTTCAAATCAATATATTTTCTCAAGACGCTCTATCAGAATCTATTATAAAAGCCTCACCCTTTCATTTCTTAAGAGCCAGTTTCAATGGATATGATGTCATCGAAGGCGCCCTTTATAAAGAGGCTGGGATTGCCCAGCTGAAACAATTGTGGAACCTAAAAGATGATCAAGTCATGGCCATTGGCGATGGGATGAACGATGTCGGGATGATTGATTACGCCCACATTGGCATTGCGATGGGTAACGCCCAAGAACCCGCGAAGGCTGTCGCTAATTATGTGACAGACCGGGTCGAAAATGATGGACTTTTTAAAGCCCTTAAACATTACCAATTAATTTAAAAAACGCCGTCTGATTAAATGATATCAGACGGCGTTTTTTCTATCGTTATGGTGGCTTGAACGGCATTTCTCAAATTTTTAATGTCGTAATTAAACCCGTGGGCTTTGAGAATTTCGCTGACAAGATATAAACCAATTCCTGAGCTTTTTGAGGTCGTTTCATCGTAAGATTCATTGTCACCGCGGTAAAAGGGAGTCCATATATTGGCAATGACGGTGTCTTCTAAGATGATGCCATAGTTAATGAGTTTAAAGGTGATCTCTGAATCGGTCTCTCTGAGCTGTACCTCAATGGTTTCACCACTCGGGGAATATTTGATGGCGTTCGTCATAAAGTTTGATATGGCTCGTTGCATCAGTTTCGGATCCGCAATGATGGTAATGTCAGGGTGGACGTCTTCAATGTAGTTAAACGAACGACGTTGAATGATGGGGTTGAACTCATTTCTAAGATTTTTGACCATCGTGGAAAAATCAAACGCTTGGGTTTTTAAAGGAAGTTCTTTGGAGTCTAAACGGTAGACTTCCAGTAAATCTTGGATGAGTAAGGTAGACCGGTTTACTTCCCCCATGATGTTTTCGAATTCAGTTTCGATTTGATCATCTGGGATGATGCCATCGATGATGCCTTGAATGGTAACTTGAACAATCATTAATGGGGTTTTGAGCTCGTGCGAAATGGTGGAAACTAGTTGTTTTTTTAGATCCACTTGTTGACTTTGCTCTTTATATAACGCCATCAATTCTTGGTTATTTTGATTGAGTGTTTCGAGCGCATTTTTCAAGTTTTTGGATAATGAGTTAATACTTTTAGATAGCGATGTGGCCTCTTTACTTTTAAATTCAATGGCCTCGGCTTCAAAGTTCAAACTCGAAATTTCTTGGGCCACTCGTTCGATTTTGAGAATTGGATTTGAGGCGACTTTTCCGATTCTAAAGCTGTAAAGTAAGATCAAAATCAAGGCACTCAAATATACGTAATTTTGATAATTCGCAAGAATCGATACGATGTTGGTGGTGTTTTCAAGATTAAAAACCGTCAGAATATAATCATCACCCACAGGATTGATATAAACGAGGGTGTTCCTGGGCCCATAGTTTGAGGGGTAACGCCATCCATCATTGTGTTCAAATGGGGCGAGAAAGGATGAAGATAGCTTCGTAGATTCAAAATTGATATTAATGTCATTCGCATAAGCGTGATTGGTGTGGTTAGGGATTTCTTGATTGACCACAAATCCGTTTACACTTTGACAGGCAGGGTCATTACAACTGTTTTCGTAAATACGGACTTGATTTATAAACAACGTCGTAAAAATAAACGTTTCATCTTGCAAAGGACGAATGACCCCAAATACACTATCATTCCGGTTGAATAATCGGTAATCGTTAAGCGTGACATTAATCAACTCACCCGATAAAGAATCATTGATGTTAACACTGATTCTTGGAGGGACAGATTCCATTAAGGTAAAGTCTTCATCAAGCATCACAGAAACAGCATTATTGTTTTGGATGAACGTATACATGATGGAGTAGTAGTCATCATTTGAAACTTCATTCATGTTCTCAACGTATCGGCTATTAGCCTCTTCAAATGATTCGATTTGTCGCTGTTCATAAAAGTTTGGAAAGAAGGTCGCGTTCAGTAAAAACTGAATGACAAAAAACGTGATGAACACCAAGATGATCAACACGGAGATTTGAACGGTTAAAGATTGACGGTAATAAAAGTTTCTTAAGCGATTAATCATACGCCTCAAATCGATAGCCGACTCCAAAAATGGTCTTGATGAAGTCTGCGTAATCCGCTAGATGTTTGCGCAATTTTTTGACATAAGTATCCACAAGCCTCGGATCCCCGTCGACATCTTTTCCCCAAACAGCATTGAATAAATGTTCGCGGGAACAAATTTCATTAGGGTGCTCTATGAAATACGTCAATAATTCATATTCTTTCCGAGCGAGGGGTAATTCTTGGTCGTCTAAGTGAATGACTTTACGTTTGGTATCCACATTCAAATGAGGGACGTTTAAGTGGTGTTTTGGGACGGTTTTTTCATGGGAAAAGCGAGCCAACAGTGCGTTAATTTTGGCCACTAAAACGCGAGGATTAAACGGTTTAGTGATATAGTCATCGACTTTTAAATCAAAGCCTTTGAGGATGTCTTCTTCATCCGACAATGCACTCATCATTATGATGGGGACATCAGAATTTTCCCTTAAGTGCTTTGCAATATCCCACCCACTCATCTTAGGCAGCATAATATCTAAGCAAACCAAATGAAAGGCGTCTTTTTTAACGGCATCAATGGCGGCTTTTCCATCAAAGGCTTGGGTCACATCGTAGCCTTCTTTGATTAGATAGTTATAAATCATTCGATTAATGGTCGGTTCATCTTCAACCAGCAATATTTTTTTCATCGTTTATCCCTTTTCTATTTATCCCATTATATATTACCTTGCGGTGGGGTTAAAGTTAATCTATTTACTAATTCCTTACAAACGTATAAAATGACCGTGGTGATAGTATGTATGATGTAATCGTCATCGGCGCCGGGCATGCAGGCAGTGAGGCATGTTTGGCGAGCGCAAGGTTAGGCAAAAAAACCTTGTTGGTGACTGGCAATATTAATATGATAGCGACCATGCCTTGTAATCCGTCAGTCGGCGGACCAGCCAAGGGGATTGTGGTCAGAGAAATTGATGCATTAGGCGGCGAGATGGCGGAAAATACCGATGCCACTCAAATCCAAATGCGTCTTTTAAACCACTCTAAAGGCCCGGCCGTTCAGGCGTTAAGGGCCCAGTCGGATAAAGTCGCTTATTCAAGACGCATGCGTGATTTGATTTTAGCGCAAGACAATCTCGATGCGGTTGAAGCTTATGTGGACAAAATCATTGTTGAAGATGGTAAAGCCCAAGGGGTTTTACTTGAAGATGGACGTTCATTTGAAGGGGCCAGTGTGATTTTGACAACGGGCACTTACATGCAATCTACGGTACTCATTGGTCATGAAAAAACCTCTTCAGGCCCGAACAAACAAAAACCTTCGATGGGACTGAGTCCCCAATTAGAGGGGCTTGGGTTCCCACTCAAACGTTTAAAAACTGGGACACCACCCCGCATACTGACTGAGAGTATCGATCATTCAAAAACCGAAGTTCATCCGGGCGATCCGGTGCATCGTCAATTTTCACATGGGGAGAAAAAACCCTATGATATCAATGCTCAATACGACTGTTATTTGACGTACACCAATGATTCTACCCACTCCATCATTAATTTAAATTTAGACCATTCATCCATGTTTTCAGGGATGGTTGAGGGTGTAGGCCCTAGATACTGTCCGTCCATTGAAGATAAGGTGGTACGTTTCTCAGATAAAAACAGACATCAGATTTTCTTAGAGCCTGAGAGTGTCGAGCTCGATGAAACATACGTTCAAGGGTTTTCAACCTCGATGCCAAGAGATGTCCAAGAAACGATGATCAAAACCATTCCAGGTTTAGAAAATGTCAAGATAACCAAATATGCTTATGCCATTGAGTACGATGCCATTGATGCAAGACAACTCTGGCCTACATTAGAATCTAAACCGGTTGAGGGTTTATATTTTGCGGGCCAAATTAACGGAACCAGCGGGTATGAAGAAGCCGCTTGCCAAGGGTTAATGGCGAGCATTAATGCGGTCTTAAAATTAGAGAAAAAAGAACCGTTCATTTTGAAGCGACACGAAGCGTATATCGGTGTATTAATCGATGACTTGGTGAATAAAGGAACGTTAGATCCTTACCGCTTACTAACATCAAGAGCCGAACACCGTCTTTTACTCCGACATGATAACGCTGACCGTCGTCTTATGCATCATGGGCATGCAATTGGTTTGTTACACGAAGATAAATACAAGCATTTTTTAAGAAAAGATGCGCAAGTTAAAGAATTAGAAGCCGCACTGAAAAATAGTTTCTTAACCCCGACCCCCGAGACTCTTGAAAAATTGAGCGTCCTAGGTTCTGCGCCAATCACGGATAAAATTAGTTTCTACCAGTTGATTCGCCGGCCCGAAATTAAGGCTCAAAATATCTATGACTTTATGGACTTTCCTATGTATGATTCAGAGATTTTGACGCAAGTTGAAATCGATGTGAAATACGAAGGATATATCGCTAAAGCTGAAAAAATTGCGGAAAAATTAGCGAAGCAAGAAGACGTTAAAATCCCCAATACATTTCCCTACGATGCCATTCAAAACTTGGCGAGTGAAGCCAAAGATAAACTCAATAAAGTGAGACCTCTCACATTGGGTCAAGCCGCCCGAATTAGTGGTGTAAATCCCAATGACATTGCTGTTATAAGTGTTTATCTTAAACAATTTCAAAAGAATCAAGTGACTAAAAGTTCGACCGATTGAGTCGAACTTTTTTTAATCCTTCAAAGAGTGATAAAATAACGTTATGATGATACCCAAAAAATTTACTGAATACCTCTCCCAAAATAAGATTCCATGGGATGATGAAAAAGCCGATTCATTTCAACAGTTTTTTAAGCAACTCGTTGAAGTTAATGAACGCCTCAATTTAACCCGAATTACAGATGAGGAAGATGTTTATATCAAGCATTTTTTAGATTCTTTGAGTATCTTAAGTTTGCCGCTTTCTTTCAAAGATAAGACGCTATGCGATGTTGGTAGTGGAGGTGGTTTCCCAGGAATTCCATTAGCTATTATGCATCCTGACTTAAAAGTAACTTCTGTAGAATCTACCGGGAAAAAAGTGGAATTTCAAAAAGCATTGATTAAAACCTTAGCCTTAGATAATGTGATGCCCATTCATGAGCGTGTAGAAGAACTACCCACCGATACGAAGTTTGATTATGTCACTAGCCGAGCCGTGGCTCGTTTGAGCATCTTAATTGAGTTGACATATTCATTCGTTAAGGTAGGAGGCACGATGATATTTCTCAAAGGTCCTAAGTATGTTCAAGAACTTGAAGGATCAA
>CBFHLD010000005.1:26760-34057 GCA_965656585.1 Candidatus Izemoplasmataceae bacterium
AAACCCTCCTTCAAGAAGTTGGGACTCAACTTAGAAATTTACCCCATCCAAATTGATGAAAATGAGCGAATGATTTTACTCATTCATAAAACGTACGAATTCCCCTTAAAAAAACGCCCTTATGGGGCTATTAAAAAAAGTCCCCTATGGTGAAAAATGGATTCTAAAATTCTCCAACGCATCGGCCGTGAAATTCAAAAGCAAAAATATCGATCATTTAAATCTAGTGCTGTTATTGCGACCACTATGTTAGCCCTTTATAGTGCTTTTTTATTGACCCTTTTTATCATTGAATCCATTCCATTAAGCGAAGTGATATTATATGTGTTTTTATTTATCATGGTCATCGGATTGAATGTGGCCTCCATCACTGCAAAGTGGTCATTCAAAACCATGGGATTTATTGGAATTTTTAATGTGGTATTTATCTATACCTTCATTACCTATCTTCTTTTCAATCAAAATTTACCTGGTATTTTTGCAAATTTGTTTATCGCCTTTACGATTGGATTCATTTATCTGGATGTAAAAATTGCCTCCATTAATCACCTTTTGATGACATTCACAAGTTCATTGGTATTGTGGATTTTTCCTGAAATATTAGCAGTTGAAGAATCAACGACTGCGCAGTTAGCCGTGATCAACGCCTCAATTGCAGTCATTATGATTTTCTTATTTTTATCGGCGCTATTTAACATTCGGACCAAACATTTTAATTACGAAAAATTAGCGAAGTCAAAAGAGAACGAATACCGGATCATTGATGGATTATTTCAGTTGCAAAACGAAGTTTTAAATGACCCACTTAATTTGGATGTTTTCTATCAAGACATTCATACCTTTTTTGAGAGTTTTACGGAAAAGTTAGAGATGGAAAACATCTTTTCGAAGAGGCTTGAGCTCATTCAAGATTTAGAGACCTTAACGGAAAGCAAGCTAAAGAAAAAATATAAAGATATTCCCGAAGAGATTATCGAAGAATTAAAAGTTTTATCCCTAAACTCTCATCAAAAATTACGCTACATTGCCTACCGTATCTCTCAGTCAAATGCCGATCAAAAACCGCTTACAGATCCGCGCGATGCCTTTAACTCATTTCGCCATTATGACGACTCTAATACCGTTAAGATTTTAGTATTCAGTGCGTTTTATACGTATTTTAGGCATCCGGATGTTGACCGACCTGCGATGTCTCATGAGGTTTTTGTGGAATGGTTAGAAAAAAGCGGTTTAGACAAACTGGTGGAACCGAAAATTTTAAAATCATTTCACACGTACAAGGATGTTTTGGAGACGATTGTAAATGATGCCTTAGAGGGTGCGGAGGTTCCATTATGAAAAGTCTTTTACTGAAAATCCGCAACAGTGAGTTCTTGTCACATAATGAGATTTTATCGATCAAAATCACTTTTTTGTTAATCGCATTATTTTTAGTGAGTGCAGTCAGTATTCCGTTTAGTCTAATCGTGACCGCTACCACAGTGATTCAAGTCATCGTGCCGGCTGCATTTGCAATCACCTATGTAATTGCATGGGTTTTATTACTCTCGAATGCGCCTCGGACCGCCATGCATTTTAGCATTTTAAGTTTCTTTGTTTTAATGGGATCTTTTTTGAGTTTTTCTAATCCTGTTTACATCTATTTATTTGTCTTTGCCATTCTCAGTGTAATCATTTACTACCAAGAAGGCTTTCCATTTTTTGTCTATGGGACGCTACTTACTTTATTTGGGATTGCCTACATGCTTTTTAATGTAGATTTATTTGGTGGAGCCTCAACCCAAACGAATGAAACCTTACAAATCATTATCTACCAAGTCACTTTATTCATTTTCTACGTGTATTTTCTCCTCTATTTCATCAATTCAGAAGTAGCTAATGAAAGGTATTACCGTGAGTTCTTATCTTCAAAAACATATACACAGCAATACTTGGAAAACATCGTCCGTTTAAAAGGAACCAAAATTGAGGCCGATGATTCAACACCAGTTTATGAGACGCCAAGTTTTCAACAAGCATTCACTGAAATCTCGACGTTCCTCGGGGAAATGAACGGTCATCCTGCGAAAGAAATGCAAGAGCTTGTTGAATTTTATATGGTGCTTCATGACCTTGATATCGATGAGGCAATGAACAATAAATCATTAAAGTATAAAACCAAAGAAACAATGAGGCAATTAAAAAAATACCTCTTGAATGCAAACAATGAGTTTACTGAGCTTGCGTATGAATTACTTGCCCAAACCCGTCAAGGCTTAGATTCAAACATTGAGGATTATGAAACTTCATTGGATTCTATTTTACGATTTGAAACAGATCGAATTATTGCTGGCGCCATGATTTATCGCTATTTAAAACAAGAAGTGACACAGCTAGATAAATGGGGACGCGTCGCAGAATCACTTGAACACGGAGATATTAAGGCTATCTATCAATCAAAGGCAATTAAAGAATATTTTAATGACCGAGATATTGGGGTCTTTTTAGACAACGAAGATATTTATAAAAAAATGTAACAAAAGAGCTTTAACTAAAAAGTTTTCCACATTAGACGTGGAAAACTTTTTTTGATTTAACCGAATGGATGTTCACGGCTGTGATAAAATTAGCTTACTTTATTAGGAGTTTCACATGGGTAAAATAGTCGCAGTGAGTAATCAAAAAGGTGGTGTAGGTAAAACCACTACATCGGTAAACTTAGCAAGTGCTCTTGTTGAACTCGAAAAAAGAGTTTGTTTAGTGGATATTGACTATCAAGCCAATGCAACCACAAACTTAGGGGTCAACCGATCTAATTTAAAGGCTTCATCGACCGATCTATTTATGAATCAAGTGCCTGTGCAAGATGTGTTGATCCGTGTTCCTAAAGTGGAAATCGATATCATTCCTGCGAAATTTGACCTTTCGAATGTGGAAGGTGCATTACTCAGTGATGACAACAAAAACTATATTTTAGCCAATGCGCTAGAACCGATACGAGATAATTATGATTACATCATTATCGATTGTCCCCCCTCACTGGGTTTGATTACCACCAATGCTTTAATTGCGGCAGATTCAGTGTTGATTCCTGTTCAATGTGAATTCTTAGCCATGGATGGGCTCACTCAATTACTCAATACCATCCGTTTCATTCAAAATAAAAAGCAATATGCTGAGCGTAAATTGGTCATTGAAGGAGTTTTACTCACGATGCTTGATACCCGGAGTAATATCGGGTACGAAGTTATCAATGAGGTTAAAACGTATTTCCGGGAAAAAGTATTCAAAACCATTATTCCGAGAAATGTAAAGGTAGCGGTGTCATCGAGTTATGGTCTGCCGGTTACAGAGTTTTCACCGAGATCTAAAGCGTCACTGGGATACAAAAGTCTAGCTAAAGAGGTCGTAGAAAACAATGAGTAAATCGAATTTAGGACGAGGGCTGAGCCAACTTATGGATGAAAATGAGTTAGAGATTTCAGCCGATGAGAAAGTGATTCAAATCAATCTCGCCGATTTAAAGACAAATCCCGATCAACCACGCATTTATTACGACGAAAAAAAACTTCACGAACTCAAAGAATCCATCATGCAATATGGGTTGATGCAACCCATTATTGTCAAACCCGTTTCAAAAGGATATATGATTATTGCTGGTGAACGTCGGTTTAAGGCATCGTTACTCGCCAACAAACAAACCATCCCAGCCGTCGTGAGAGATTACAATGCGCAAATGGCGGCTGAGCTTGCGCTCATTGAAAACATTCAGCGTGAAGATTTAACATCGGTCGAAGAAGCTGCGACCTTTAAGCAATTGGTTGAAGATTATCAATACACGCACGCGCAATTGGCTAAAAAGATTGGGAAAAGTCGCTCTTATGTGACCAACATCATTGGATTACTTCACTTACCTGAAGACGTGATTGAACTCGTGCTTAATCGCAAGCTAAGTATGGGTCATGCTCGAATTTTGAGTAAATTAAATGATTTTAAAAAAGTTCGAGGATTGGCTGAAAAAATAGTCAGTGAACATTGGTCAGTTCGTGATTTAGAAAACCACTTAAGCAATCGTAATCAAACTAAAACATCCAAAGCAGCGACTGCTATTAAGCAAAAACTTAATTTAAAAAAAGCCAATATCAAAGTTCAAGGAAATAAAATCATTTTGGGCTTTCAATCCAATGATGCCCTTGATGAGTTTATCGAGGATCAAATTAATGCAAAGCGATGAACTAAAAATTGGCCAAGTGCTTGAGATGAAAAAACCCCATCCGTGTGGGTCAACAGAATGGGAAGTAATCCGTTTAGGTGCGGATGTGAAAATTCGGTGTTTGGGATGCGACCGTGTTGTGATGCTTGAACGAATTAAATTAATTAAACGAATCAAGAGGGTAAAGAGTGAGTGATTCCATAAAAGATATCGTATCGACCATCATAGAATTCCGTAATGATCGTGATTGGCACTTATCCGACAATCCAGAAAAGCTTGCCAAGTCAATTATCATTGAAGCCGCTGAACTTTTAGAAAACTTTCAGTGGGGGGACGTCTCTTATGACGAAGAAAACGTTAAAGAAGAATTGGCAGATGTCCTCATATATGCCATTGCGATGGCGCATGATCTTGGGCTAAATGTTAAAGATATCATTCATAACAAATTAAAAAAGAATGAAGTAAAGTATCCAAGTAAAAATTAACCTTGCAATAAAAATGGCGATATAATATAATCTTTTATGCGCCTTTTGGAGGGGTAGCGAAGTGGTTAAACGCGGTAGACTGTAAATCTACTCCCTCAGGGTTCGGCGGTTCGAATCCGTCCCCCTCCACCATTATGGGCTGTCGCCAAGTGGTTAAGGCATCGGACTTTGACTCCGACATCGATGGTTCGAATCCATCCAGCCCAGCCATCTTTACATGAAAGTCCATCGTTTCGCACAAAGACGCGTTTATCGCATTGACAGTCGTATTTTATAAGTGTAAAATAAGTTTCGCGTTTCAAAATGGTTCGGGGGCCTGTAGCTCAGCCGGTTAGAGCGCACGCCTGATAAGCGTGAGGTCGATGGTTCAAGTCCATTCAGGCCCACCATTTTTAAAACTTAATTCCCGGGGCCTTAGCTCAGCTGGGAGAGCGCCTGCTTTGCAAGCAGGAGGTCGGCGGTTCGATCCCGCTAGGCTCCACCATCCCTTTTTTTGGAGGATTAGCTCAGTTGGGAGAGCACCTGCCTTACAAGCAGGGGGTCACTGGTTCGAGCCCGGTATCCTCCACCACGCCGGAATAGCTCAGATGGTAGAGCAACTGACTTGTAATCAGTAGGTCACGGGTTCGACTCCTGTTTCCGGCACCAGTACGGGTCCTGTTAGCTCAGTTGGTAGAGCAACTGACTTTTAATCAGTGGGTCAGAGGTTCGAATCCTCTACAGGACACCATTTCTTGCCTGGGTGGCGGAATAGGTAGACGCGTTGGACTTAAAATCCAATGGTCGTGAGACCGTGCCGGTTCGATTCCGGCCTCAGGTACCATTTCAGTTAATTGCATCAACCGGGGGCCTAAGCTCGGCTGGGAGAGCGCCTGCTCCAAAAGCTTCTAGGTCAGCGGTGATTCCGCTAGGCATGACAGACCCAGCGCCTAAATGTTTGGCGGCGTAGCTCAGATGGCTAGAGCGTTCGGTTCATACCCGAAAGGTCAGGGGTTCGACTCCCTTCGCCGCTACCAAGTATGGACCCGTAGCTCAGTTGGTCAGAGCTGCCGGCTCATAACCGGTTGGTCGCAGGTTCGAATCCTGCCGGGTCCACCAAATATGAATTATCGTCTCGGAGGAATACCCAAGTCTGGCTGAAGGGAACGGTCTTGAAAACCGTCAGGGCGGGAAACCGTCGCGGGGGTTCGAATCCCTCTTCCTCCGCCATAAAAATTTAAGACCCATATATCGCGGGGTGGAGCAGTCTGGTAGCTCGTCGGGCTCATAACCCGGAGGCCGTAGGTTCAAATCCTACCCCCGCAACCAATTAGGTCCCGTGGTGTAGCGGTTAACATGCCTGCCTGTCACGCAGGAGATCGCGGGTTCGATTCCCGTCGGGACCGCCATTGGCTCAGTAGCTCAGTTGGTAGAGCAACGGATTGAAGCTCCGTGTGTCGGCAGTTCGACTCTGTCCTGAGCCACCACCCCCCAATAATTAAGCATTCGTGCTTAATTTTTTTTTGCTTTTTTTTAAGAAAAAACTCCTTTTCACTAAATAGTTTATATAGACACGAAAAAAGGAGTGATACGATGAACTTTAAAAATAATTCTATGATTGGCTTTGATTCTCCAGGTGAGTTCTATGACTTTTATACGTCGCTTGGCATCTTACATGAATGGAAAATTGTCACAGGAAAAATGAATGATCGTGGAAGTCGCATTGAGAACCGTGGCTATACACAAAAATTAAGACATTTGTTTAAAGAGAAGAATTTATTTAGACGGATGGTTTCCATCGCAGAGATCGTCTCTTTCTTAGATGAATACCATTTACTAAGAAGGATTTTACACCGATTAAAAGACCAACTCAGTGAAGAACAATACACATCCCTAAAAATCTTTTTAGAATACAAGATACCATACTCAAAAAATCGGCGAGTCGATATTATTTTTCAAGTCGACCAAAAGCTTTTACTTTTTGAATTTAGACTTTCCTCAACCTTTCCAAACCAAAGTGCGATGTGGCAAAAAAAAGAACTTGAATTAGTGATTTACAAAGAATTGATGATGAACTATTTACCCCAAGAATATAAGATTTTTTTATATGCATTTATCGGTATGCCCGAGTATGAACTGGGGAAAAAGATTGAAAAGCATATCATGTATAATGAAACCAACATTGATTTTTTCGTGGATTATTTGATTACATATTTATTTGAAGATCCACGAAGACCTCAAGAATTCAATTTACTTAAGGACTAATGATGAAAATATTACTCACGAACGACGATGGGATTCGCTCTTTAAGAATACAGATTGCTGAAAAGGCATTGTTAGATATGGGTCACCAGGTGATGGTGGTTGCCCCGCTTTATGAACAATCAGCAAAAAGTATGGCGATGACCACGCGTGGCGTTGAGTATATGATGATGGATGAAACTCATTATGCCGTGGAAGGGACGCCGGTTGATTGTGTAAACTTTGCACTGGAAGGTCTCAAAGAAACACCGGACCTGGTGGTTTCTGGCATTAATAATGGGTTTAATTTAGGTATCGACATTTACTATTCGGGAACAGTGGGCGCAGCATTCCAAGCTCAGTATCTCGGGTACCCGTCGATTGCCTTCTCGGCCGACTA
>CBFHLD010000006.1:0-31126 GCA_965656585.1 Candidatus Izemoplasmataceae bacterium
GAAACGCGTCCGCATTGATTATGCCGATCCTTACGCTGGCCGTATTGGATATGATGGCATGAGTGTAGAAACCTTACAAGAAGTGCCTGAGTGGCTGGTGAAAAAATATCAAGAAGACGTTGATACTGGCGCATGCTTGATTTCGATTACCTCCCCCATTCCAGAAATTAATAAAGGCGTGCCCGCAGAAAAAATGCAAAAAGCATCCATGGCCGCCATGCAAAAAATGAGTTTCTTTAGAGAACACACCATGGGCAACCGGACTCAGTGGACCATTGTGGCTGCTGCCAACCCTGAATGGGCAAAAAAAATCTTCCAGGATGTGCCGGAAGAAGAGGCCACTGAAAAGTTATGGGAAGCCATTTTCAACGCGACTCGCGTCTATGAAGACCGGGACCCTAAAGCCCTTTGGGAAGCCCATAACGAAACGCTCGGAAAACACAATAAGGTTTTAAATAACTATCAATTCAAACATTTACATTTTAAAAACAGTCTAGGAACCGACCTCATTGTTGAACTTGTGAAAAATCACGTCTGGGCCGGGGGCCAGGAGCACTCCACCAAAGGCGTGGCCTTTAACCCGAATATTCCGACCGAAGAATCCTTCACGATGCCCAATAAACCCGGCACACGCGGAAAAGTATACGCCACCAAACCCTTAGATTATCAAGGCAACTTGATTGATGGATTTTGGTTAGAATTCAAAGATGGTAAAGTCGTGGATTACGACGCGAAAGCCGCTAAAGATGCGCTCACCAATATATTAGAATTTGATGACGGCGCTCGGTATATCGGTGAAATCGCCCTCATTCAACACGATTCTCCCATTCAAAATACGGGATTACTCTTTTACAACACACTCTTTGACGAAAATGCCTCTTGCCACATGGCCCTAGGCCGTGCCTACCCGATGAACGTCAAAGGCGGGACGTCGATGAGTCAAGAACAACTCGATAAAGCCGGCGCCAATAACTCCATGACCCACGTCGATTTCATGTTTGGCTCGGCCGATTTAGACGTCACAGGCGTCACCCATGACGGTGAAGAAGTTCCCGTCATGGTGCAAGGAAACTTTGTCATCTAGGCTTGCATAACGCAAGCCTCTTTACTATATAAGGAGTTGATACGATGCGCCGATTATTAATATTTATTGCAATGGGTTTTATGGGCCTCAGCTTATTGGGCTGTGAAGCCATTGAAGACCCACTCACTGATAGTACCGTGACCCTCACCTTTACCGGTGATTTCGAAGGCAGTCTAGACCCCCTGGAAATTCCCGCCGGAAGACCTGCCGATCTTCCTGAAGTGGAAGGTGATGGGGCATTTTTAGGCTGGTTTGATGCGGATAATCCCCGGTATGAACTGACGTCATTTGACCCCGTTTTTGAAGATGTGACGCTCGTGGCTTTATTTGAGACATCGCCGATCCGTGTGTTTTATGACCGCGGGGATGGCGGTTACATTGAACCCACGGTGGTCAGTGAACCATTAGAAACACTGCCCACGCCATCACGGTTGAATTACGTATTTGAAGGATGGTTTTTAGACCCAAACCTTCAAACACGCGCTGAACTTCCGCTTGAAGTCAGTGAAGATACGACGCTTTATGCCAACTGGCGCTATGATGGCTCGACTAGTCTGAATATTTTAGAATATGAAACATCGATCATTAATATGGTTGAAGAAGTGAGAACTTCAGTGCTGGGTATCTCCAACATCATCGATGCGGATTTAGGGACGGGCTCTTCTGGGAGTGGGGTCATTTACCGCCGCGAAGGCGATACGTATTGGGTCGTAACCAACCATCACGTCTTGGAAGATTTCACCGAATTAGAAATCATTTATGAACGCAATGATCTCATTTTTACGATTGATAACGAAAACATTGAATTCATTGGCTCCGATCCAACCACTGATATTGGGGTTTTAACGTTTACCTCTGAGCTTGATTTTGCGGTGGCTGAATTCAAAGATTATTATGATTTAGAACTGGGTCAATACGTGTATGCGATAGGTTCACCTTTGGGCTTTGAGTATTTCAACTCCGTCAACCAAGGCATCATTTCAGGTCTTTCAAGGTTCTTTGAAAATTCCGATGGACTCGGTGAATTTGCGGGATTCGTCATTCAACACGATGCGGCAATTAACCCCGGTAACAGTGGGGGGGCTTTATTCACCAGTGCTGGTGAATTCATCGGCATCAATACCTTTAAAATTGATTCATCTCCCACAGGGAGAAACTTAGAAGGGTTAGGTTTCGCCGTCCCTTCCAATACCATCACCCGCGTCACCCGGGACTTAGAAGAATTTGGTGAAATTAGACGGCCTTTCTTTGGTATTTCATCGGCCGTATTAGTCTCATCGTGTGATCAAGACTTTGGTGTCTGTGTGCAAGCCGTTGTGGCCGATTCCAGCGCCGAAAGTTTAGGCATTCAAGAAGGGGATGTCATCATTGGATTCCAAAACGATACGATGGACGAAATGTTACGCACCAACAACTTTGAACAACTCAGAGAAGCCATTCTCAACTCCCGTGTGGGTCAGGATGCCCGCGTGGAAGTCATTCGTGATGGTGAAACATTGATCACCGATTACGCGCCCCTTGTGCTCCACCCAGATGACCGTGACTAAGAAACTTTTATTTCTATTTGTCCTCGTATTCATGCTAAGTGGGTGTCAGTCAAACCCCGTGGATGCCATCGAGATAAACGATCAAACCTTTTCGTATGAATCGTTTACCCCGGGCGCCATTGAAACCACTTTTATCTATGAAGATGGCACGCAAGAACGCGTGCCTTTTGCCATGGAATGGGTTGAAACACGGGATGTGGAGAAACTATCGCGGCCTGGACATCACGTCATCACCGTGTCCGAAGCCGGCATTCAAACGGTCTTTGACCTCGTCTTAGAATCGGACGCGCTATCGATGCAACTGTCGAATATTTACACGCTCGGTTCAGAAAACCAGCAAATCGGGACCGACTATGACACTTGGAAAGCATCCATTGCCGGGGAAGATGGACTTGGGGTGGATGAACTTTTTATCAACGCCTTCGGTGAACTCGTCGTGACTTATACCGATGAAACCAGCGTCAATTTAGGCCGAATTACCGGGGAAGACGCCCCGCTCATCGAACTGGATGTCGACGGGGATTTATTGACGTGGAATTACGTCGATGAGGAGGACCGTGAAGTCTTATTTGATCTTTCAACGCTCAAAGGAGACACCGGAACTTCCATTGAAGATTTATCGTTTAATGACGATGAAGAGCTCGTCGTCACCTTTGATGACGGTACGCAAAATAATTTAGGGTCATTTTCGGCCTTTTTAGATACGCTTGCCATCGACACCATCTACACCAATTCCCGCAGCGAGCTGATTATTGTACTCACCGATGGCCGCAGTTTTAACGTGGGCAGTGTCATTGGCCCAGTCGGTCCAAGAGGTTCAACCGGACCGCGTGGGATTCAAGGCCCAAGAGGATTTACCGGGCCACAAGGCGCTCCCGGAGAATCCCCCGAGTTCCGCATCGATGGGGTGATGATGCAATATAAATATCCCTCTGAAGATAATACTAAATGGCGCGATATATTTGATTTTCAAACGCTCGAAAGTGAGACGTTTACATTTGTCACACGTCCAGGTGTCGTCTTAAGAACGACCAGTGACACGCTCCAATGGAAGCTCGATGAAGAACCCGATTCCTCATTTCAAACTTTATTTACGGCCGATGAACTCACCGGACCTGCCGGGCCTCAAGGTCCTTCCGGAAGTGACGGAGCCGATGGCGCTGACGGCGCTGAACTAGAAATCCGTTACAACTCATCCAATGAACAAATCGAGACCAAATACACCGATGAAACCACATGGACTTCAATCGCCTCTAAAGCGACGTTCCAAGGACCCAGAGGCTATGATTTAAGCTTAAGTACTTCAGGCAATGCGATTGTTTGGGGCATCAGCGATGGGGCCATCGACTATGAAACTTTGGTCGACTTTGAATCCCTTAAAGCGCCGCCTGCTGAAATCATTGTCAGCGGGGAAGCCATTTATTCAAGAGGTCTTTCCACCGATCCTTATACTTTTGTGATTAGTCTGAGTGCCTTAGAAGGCCCTGTGGGTCCCGAAGGGCGCGGGATTTCCAGTGTCGCCATTGATGAATCCAATCAATTCATCATTACCTACACCGATGGCAACAGTGATAATTTAGGGACCTTGGCAAACTTATTGAATGTCAGTTTTAAACACCCAAATGGGTTTATATTTGATATGCAGATTGTGGCCAGTGGCGGTGATGTGACAACCCCAAGCAGTATTCCATCCGTTTCGTATGCAACGGTCTCAGGCTTCACTGCGCCGCTTTCGAATATTACCGAATCGAAAATCATTGAGACGGTGCTTGCTTATGACACCCTCACCGTCAATTTTACGGATGGGCAAAGCGCCCTCACCTTGACGGCATTGGAGGCGTTAAACTTACCCACACCGGCCGCCCCAGAAGGCTACACGTTTGCGGGATTTTACCGCCTGATTAATGGGCAAAAAGTCCCCGCGTACGATGGGATGCCGTTAGACACTCTCTTCTTAACGGACAGGAGCATTACACTCAGACCTTCGTTTGAAGTCATTGAGCGCTTTGATGTGCGCAATGAAGAAGATCGTATAAGGATGATCAATGAGGTATTAGAGGGCGTGATTACCGTTGAAAATAATCTCTCCGCCGGAGGTAGAGCACTAGGCAGTGGTGCCGTGGTATCAAGAACTTCCATCAGTGGGGCTTACCGGTATACGGCTGTGAGTAATTATCACGTGATTGAAGGAAACAATTCTATCGACATCCGGTTTTACCGCGGGGGAAACCTGTATGAAATCACCAATGTGACGATATTAGGGAGCTCCCAAGTCAATGATGTGGCCATCATTGAATTTGACACGCCGCATCTTTTAACCCCCGTTGCCTTTGGAAACTCGTTTAATATTGACACGGGCCAAACGGTGTATGCCCTGGGAAGCCCAATTGGGTTTGAATTCTTCCATACGACCACCGAGGGTTTGTTGGTCTCCGATAAACGCTTGTTTGATAACATCGAACAAATTGATTCATTTTTTATTCAACATTCCGCGCTTATAAACCCTGGTAATAGTGGGGGTCCTATTGTGGACTCAAACGGTCATTTGTTGGGGCTTAATACCATTCGGACAGAAAGTACGACGGATGATCGCGACATTGATGGGCTGGCGTTTGCCATTCCTTCACTCATTGTGGAGCGCGTCTATTTAGATGTGGTTGAAAATAAAGCCCAGACCCGTCTAACGTTTGGCATCTCCGCTGAGGCTAATCCCTACACGTGCAATACGGATATATTAGTGGGCGTGTGTATCGATACGGTGACCGCCAGTTCTTATGCCGAGGAATTAGGACTTGCTAGCGGAGATATCATTTTGCAGTTTAAAAATGACCGCCTGGTAGATTTTGTGGAAATCAATAATATCAATGAACTCAAAGAAGCCATGTATATGACACAAATCGATAGCACCATTGCCGTGGTTTACCTGGATGCCTCAAACAGTTATAATACGGTAGAAACCAGCCCCATCTCACTGGAATAAAAGGAGACTTCATGAATGATTGGGTCAAAGCCTGTGGCTTTAAAGAAGCAAACATCGTACAAAAACGGGTCATGCCCATTTTTAGAAGTGGTAAAAATATTGTGGTTACCTCGCCCACAGGAACCGGGAAAACGCACGCTTTCTTAGTTCCGTTACTGGAAAAAGTAAAGGCCAGTGGTAAAACTCAAGCCATCATTTTAGCGCCCACCAGTATTCTTTCCAAACAACTTTTCACCGTGACTGAATCCGTCATTAAAGCCCTTAATTTATCGGTCAACGTCCGCCACATTCATAAAAAGATAGAATCAGCCAGCGATCATGAAATCATCATCGCCACGCCCTATCAACTGATTGATGCGGTTTTTAAACAACGCTTGTTTGGCTTAAAATCCGTCCACACTGTCGTCTTAGATGAAGCCGACATGATGCTTGATCAGGGCTTTATTCATGATTTAGAGCTAATCTTTTCAGCCTTGTCACCGAACGCCCAAGTCGGCATTTTTTCAGCCACCATGCATCCAGCACTCAGACAACTCCTGGATAAATCGTTCCAAGGCATCAAAACCGTGGATTTAAATCCGGAAATGCTGAATGATCAAGCCTTAACCTCGAAATACATTTACGTAGAAAAAGCCCGTCGCATTCAAGAATTACCGAGGGTGATGGGGCAAGTTCAACCGTTTTTTGCGCTGGTTTTTGGGTCCACCAAAAAAGAAACCGAAGCCATTTATGCAGCGTTAAAACCCATCTATAAAGACATCGCACTCTTACACGGGGATAAACCCCCTAGAGAACGCGAACAAATATTAAAAAAAGCCCGGAAGTTTGAATATCAAATCTTGGTAGCTTCAGACCTTGCCGCCAGGGGCATTGATTTACCCGATGTCTCGCATGTGGTTAATGTCAGTTTACCGTCTGATCCATCGTATTTTATTCACCGGATTGGAAGGACTGCGCGCATCGGTAAACCCGGCATGCAGATGACGCTTTATGAAAAAAATGATTTACCCTTTTTTGAAAAACTCAAACCGTATGGCTACAGTGTTACGTTGAAAGGAGTCCGTCCATGAAACTTGGTTCACACGTTGGTTTATCCGGCAAAGACATGTATTTAGGGAGTGTTCAAGAGGCACTTTCCTATGGTTCCACGGTCTTTATGGTGTACACCGGGGCTCCTCAAAATACGCGCCGTAAACCCATCGAAGAGATGAATATAATGGCCGCACATCAGGCCATGAAAGAAGCGGGCATTAACCCTGAAGATGTCGTGGTTCATGCGCCATATATCATGAATCTCGCCAATCCCAATCCCGAAACCAGAGCCTTTGGCGTCCAATTTTTATCGGAAGAAATCCGTCGCACGGAAGCGATGGGGGCTAGACAGATTGTCTTACACCCTGGTGCGCACGTGGGGCAAGGGCCTGAGATTGCGATTGCAAACATCATCGATGGGCTCAATCAAGTCATCGAAAATACATCTGGCAGTCCCGTTCAAATTGCCTTAGAAACGATGGCTGGAAAAGGAACTGAAATCGGCCGTTCATTCGAAGAAATTGCCGCCATTATTAAGGGCATTACCCATGATGAACGTATCTCGGTCTGCTTTGATACGTGCCATACGCACGATGCAGGGTATGCCATCAAAGATGATTTTGACGGTGTCTTAAAAAAATTTGATGCCATCGTTGGACTCGACCGTATTAAAGTTTTACACGTCAATGATTCGCAAAATCCGATGGGTGCGGCCAAAGACCGCCACGCCAATTTAGGCATGGGTCATATCGGCTTTGACGCCTTATTAAAAGTCATTGAAACCGAACGGTTCAAAGATGTGCCTAAAATCTTAGAAACCCCTTATGTAACAGAAGATGAGGATTCTAAAAAACGGATCTATCCGCCTTATAAGTTTGAAATCGAGATGGTGAAATCCCGTCAATTTGACCCGAGTTTTATCGAAACCATCCGTCAGTCTTAACGCATGCGTGAGCTATTAAACGAATACTTCGATGATGTTCGCATCATTGATACCGCCAAATACATCGCACACCGCCAAACTCACTTCGCCCACAAAGACGAAGATTTAAGTGTGTTTGAACCCTATCAATCCTTAGCCATCGTCTGTTTATCGTTTCCCTCTGATCAAGTCAAACTCGGGGGGAAGGGTCACGGGATTGTCGCCCGGTATGCGTATGGTGAAGATTATCATATCACCTTTCAAAAACGCTTTGCGATTCTCAAAGAAGAAGCGCTTAAACTGGGGTATCACATCGATGGAAAAGCGGATATCTCGCCTGTGGATGAACGGCAACTCGGGCTCATCAGCGGACTCGGGTTTATTGGCTATAACGATTTACTCATTCATCCGAAGTTTGGGACGTATATGATGCTCGGGACCGTGTTCATTCAAGAATCCTTACCCGAACACGTGGTTACCATCGATGATTCATGCGGCGATTGCCGGTTATGCATTGATGCGTGTCCTGGCGATGCTTTAAGCACCGAAGGCTACATTGAAAACAAGTGTCTATCGTATCAAAACCAAATGAAACTACCCTTTACCATCGATGAAGTGAAGCCGTTTAAAGCAATGATTTTCGGCTGTGATATCTGCCAACGCGTCTGTCCTAAAAACACGAACATCATGCCGGAAAAACATCCCGAGTTTGAACCTGACGGCATTGAACGGATTGATCTGGCGGAACTTTTAACGCTTTCCAACCGAGAGATCCAAAGGCGTTATAAAGATTATGCCTTCTCATTTAGGGGGGGACTCTTACTCAAACGCAATGCCATCATGTTGATGTACAATCAAAGACTTACTGAGCATTTAGATCTCATCAAATCGGTGTATGCCGATTACGCCCATGTGCCGTGGTTTGAATCCACAGTCAGGTTAATCATAGAAGATATGGAGTAGCCCATGAATCACGTTGTCTTATACCAACCCGAAATCCCGCAAAATACAGGCAATATCATGCGTACCTGTGTGGCCATTAATGCGAAGCTTCATTTGATTAAACCCCTGGGGTTTTCCTTGGAAGAAAAGTATCTAAAACGGGCCGCCGCTAATTATTTAGAACATCTTGATTATGTGGTGCATGATTCCATTGAGGCTTTTTTTGCCGCGGAAAAAGGGGACTATTACTTTTTGTCGCGCTATGGAATGAAATCCCCCGATGCATTAGATGTTTCAAGTGCGGATACGGTGCGGTATTTCTTTTTTGGCTCTGAATCGACCGGCATCCCAAAAGCCATCTTAAAGCCGCACATTGAAAAATGTTTTAGATTACCCATGTCGGGTCATATTCGCAGTTTAAATCTCGCCAATACGGTCGCCATTGTGATGTACGAAGTGATGCGTCAACAAAACTATCCGGGCCTTGAGCGCTTTGAACCCGAGTATTACAAAGGGAAAGATTATTTAATCAAGTAATCCTCACGTCCTGCGCCTTTATCTATGCTATAATCATAGGCAATAAGGATGTGATGCGTATGGAAAAAGCCTTGGGCCAAACCATCGTCGTGCAAAGTTATAAGCACGATGAACGTCTCCATCGCATTTGGGCGAAAGCAACCATTATTGATCGTACTCAAGACCAAATTATCTTAGCGAATGAACGCACCAAAGTCATCGAAGCCAACGGCCGCTTCTGGTACACCAAAGAGCCATCCGTCACCTGGTTTTTCAAAGACCAATGGTTCAACGTGATTGGCATCATCCGGCCGAATGGCATTTACTTTTACTGCAACATTGCTTCCCCTTATGTGATCGACGATGAAGCTTTGAAATACATCGACTACGACCTCGATATCAAAGTGAACAAAGACTTTACGTATAAGCTGTTAGACCGTAAAGAATACCGGCGTAATCTCGAACAAATGCACTATTCTGAAACGCTTCAAAATGTCTTAGAAGCCTCTCAAAAAAAATTAATCACATGGATTGAAACCAGGCAAGGCCCCTTCACCGGTGGGCTCGTCGACCAACTCTATGAACGCTTTAAAATCATGCACGAATAAACACCCGGTTTTGGGTGTTTTTTTTATGATATGCGTGGACAAAAGATGTATGACAAGTTATACTGAAATGGCTTATTTAGAATTTTTATAAACTAGCGTTAAGCAAGGAGTGGTCTATGAAAATCGCCCTTTTGAGTCTTCTAGTGATGAGTATTTTTCTCACTGGATGTGACGGCCAAGAAGCCTTGGTCATATATACCGACCGGCATTATGAAACCGATGATGCCATCTATGATGCTTTTACTTTAGAAACTGGGATTGAGGTGGAAATATTATCGGCCAGCGCCGATGAACTGATCCAGCGCATTCAATCCGAAGGTGTCAATACCCCCGCCGATTTACTTTTCTTGACCGATGTTGGCCGTTTAGAACGGGCCGTGGATGAGAATATCTTGGCGCCGGTGGATGAATCTATATTAAGCGCC
Source organism: Candidatus Izemoplasmataceae bacterium (assembly GCA_965656585.1). Classification (GTDB taxonomy): domain Bacteria; phylum Bacillota_I; class Bacilli_A; order Izemoplasmatales; family Izemoplasmataceae; genus JAGYII01. The sequence continues at coordinate 10,057 of CBFHLD010000006.1, forward strand.
GTGCCTGATCGTTACCGGCATCCTGAACATTATTACACCGGTGTGACGAAGCGGGCCCGAGTGTTTGTGTATCATCCAGACCGTGTAGACCCTCTGGAACTTTCTACCTATGAAGCCCTCACCGATCCATCGATGCGCGGTCGGATTGTTTTAAGAAGTTCGCTAAATGTCTACAACCAAAGCTTATTTGCCTCTCTCATCGAGCTCAACGGAGAAGAAGCCTTCGATGCCTGGCTTTCAGGGCTCAAAGATAACTTAGCCAGACGCCCCGCAGGCAATGATCGCGACCAAGCCAAAGCCGTATTTGCCGGGGAAGCTGACATCGCCATTATGAATACCTATTACATGGGTAAAATGGCATTCAGCGATGATCCTTACGAACGCGAAGTTGCGGCCGCTTTAGACGTCTTTTTCCCGAATCAAGATACGACTGGGACGCACGTGAATATCACGGGACTCGGGTTGGTCAGACATGCGGATAATCCAGAAGCGGCAGAAGCCTTAATGGCGTATTTACTCAGTGAAAATGTGCAAAATGTATTTGCCTCCACCAATTATGAATACCCGGTCATTGAAACGGCCACGGTGCATCCATACATTGATGCATGGGGCAATTTTAACGAACAACCCATTAATCTTTCGACCTTGGGCGATTGGTACCAAACGGTCTCCATCAAAGTCGATGAAAGTCGGTTTGATCAGTGATAATTCCCAAGCGTGTCACCGGATTAGCCCTCGCTCTTTCGGTTCTTTTACTGGTTCCATTTAGCGCCCTCATTGGGGCGCTTTTTTCCCCGTCTAACCGGATCTGGGAACATGTCCAAGACACGCTTTTGCCCACCTATCTTTGGCATACCACCGGTGTTTTAATCCTCAGTGTGGGGTTAGCAACGCTGATTGGCACAGCCTTAGGCATTTATTTTGCTCGCTACACGTTTAAAGGAAAAAAATTTTGGCGTTTAGCGCTCATTTTACCGCTAGCGATTCCGTCGTATGTCTATGCGATGATCTATGCGGATTTATTTAGCGTGACCGGCTTTATTGGGAGAAATATCGCTCAATTAGGCTTTCAGTTTTCTCTGTCATGGATGAACATCCCTGGGGTGAGTGTGATGTTTGCTCTGGCGCTTTATCCCTATGTATTTTTACTCACTGAAACGACCGTTCGTCATCACGGCACCCACTATGAAGAAGCCGCCTTAAATTTAGGGACGTCTCCGTTCAAAGTGTTTAGAACCGTCACGCTTCCTTTGATTGCGCCTGGGATTATTGCGGGAGCTTCGCTGGTAGCGTTTGAAGTCTTAAATGATTACGGGACGGTCGCATATTTTAATATTCCTGTGTTTTCATTTGCGATCTTTGACGCATGGTTTCGACTCGGAGATTTGACCACCGCTTTACGGATTGGGGGGTATTTCATTGTCTTTACCTTTGTTTTATCGATGGTCATGGACCGCTTTAAACGACCAAGAACAGGAAGAATTAAAAAGGCTCAGGCGGTCAGTAAACATTTGAAACACCCGTGGATCGCAGGCTTTAGTGCGAGCGTGCTGTTACTCATTACGGTGGGGATTCCTCTCGCTCAACTCTTCTATTATTTGACGATTGCCCCGGTACCCGATGCCTTTGGAATGGCTTTTTTAAGAACTATGTGGATGAGTGCTTTGGTGGTCGGAATCATTCTTTTGATCAGCTTGATTTTGATCCAGCCCCTAAGAAAAAAACGCATCCCGCTCATTCGTATGGCAGCCCTGGGTTACGTCATCCCTGGTAGCATCATCGCCGTTTCCTTAATGGCCCTGACGGCCGATATGGAAGCGATGGGATTTGCGTTTATCAGTGTCTCATTTTTAAGATATTCGGTGGTCATTGTCATCTTCGCCATGGTCATCCGCTTTTTAACCCTAGGTATGAACGCCCTTCAAAGTGGGTATAAAAAAGTGGGGATGCGTTACTCTTTGGCTTCACAGTCGTTAGGTAAATCATGGCTTGAAACCCTGCATAAAGTCGATATTCCGATGCTGAAAGAAAGCCTCATTTCAGCGGGATTACTGATTGCGATTGATTTATTTAAAGAACTTCCGCTAACGTTAATGCTAAGACCCTTTGGGTTTGAAACATTATCGACCTTGGTTTTTCGCTCACTCCAAAACGAAGAAATCGCCCGGGCCGCGGGGCCCGCTTTAGGCATGATGGCTTTAAGCGTTTTGGCCATTATTATGCTCATGAAGGAGCGCACATTCGATGCTTAAGATTCAAAACCTTACCTTTGGGTATGACTCAACCCCCCTTTTTGAAGCCTTAGATTTAGCCGTAAAAAAAGGCGAAAGAACGACCATTGTCGGGCCATCCGGCGTCGGTAAATCCACCCTCTTAAAACTCATTATGGGAACGCTCAAACCGACATCGGGGGAAATCACTGTGAATGATGCGTCCGTGATCCATCCTTTTGTCAGTCCTCATCAACGTCCCATTACGTTAATCTCTCAAGACGATACGCTTTTTCCTCACATGACGGTGAAAGATAACTTACTTTATGCGGCCAAACATAAATCCAAAGCGCTCCTTAAAGAATGGTTAGAAGCGCTCGAACTCACCGACTTAGCTTCGCGTTATCCGGATGCTTTATCCGGCGGGGAGATTCAGCGCGTCATGCTCGGGCGTGCACTCATCTATGCGCCTTCCATCATCTTGATGGATGAACCGTTTAAGGCACTCGATGAGCCTTTAAAGCTTGCCTTGATTGATCGTTTTAAAACCCTTTTTAAAGATGTTGAACAAACCGTTTTAACCGTGACCCATGACGCCTTAGTCGCCAAAGCCTTAGGCGGTCAAATCTACCGTTTAGATAGTGGCCAACTGCAAACGGCATAACCCCTTTAAGGGGTTTTTTTATGGTAAAATAAAGCGTCCTTTATTCTTCTAAGAAAAGGCGGTACTTCCATGATATTTTGTTTGGGTGGAGCGTTTAATCCGCCCACCATTGCCCACAAAAAAATCGCCCAAACCGTATTAGCATCCTATCCGGATTCACGCTTTGTTTTTTTGCCGGTCGGCGATGTCTATGAAAAACCTATGGTCAAAGCGCATCACCGTCTCGCGATGGTGCAAGCGATGATTGCGGGGAAAAATAATATGGAAGTGGACGATTTAGAACTTCAAGATACCGAATATCAAGGTGCCATTCATTCCCTTGAGCGACTTGAAAAAAAGTACAGTGAGCCCGTAGTTTTTGTCCTTGGAATGGACCAAGCCATCACCCTTTTATCATGGAAAAAAGCCGATCAATTATTAACGCATTATCGCTTTTTAGTGATTCGTCGCCCACGCGTGGATGAAGAGGCTTTAGATACCATCAAAGCTCAATATCCAGGCGCTATTTATGGTATATTAGAAGTAGATGAAGCGGTGTCTTCGACCGCGTATCGCACGCACAAAGATGCTTCATTATTAGATCCAAACGTGAATCAATACATTCTGGAACATCATTTATATAAGGAGACCTCATGGCCGGATTAGGCTTTATCAAAGTAATGGCCGCTGCGCCTGAAGTATTTGTCGGAAACCCTGCATCCAACATGCGCATTATGCGGGATGTTTTAGCACGCGCAGAAGCCGACATGGTCGTTTTCCCTGAACTTTCGGTGACGGGGTATACGGCGGGGGATCTTTTTTTCCAAGGCCAGCTTTTAAGTGCGGCCCATGCGGAAATTAAAGCACTCCTCAAAGATAATCCGTATGATGGCTTCATTGTTTTAGGCGCGCCTTTTGATTATCAAGGCCTCATGTACAATGCGGCGTGGGTCATCAAAAAGAACCAGCTCTTAGGCATTGTTCCTAAACTGTATGTCCCCAATACCCAAGAATATTATGAGAAGCGCTGGTTTACCAGCGGCTTAAAAATCATCAATGAAGTCAGCGAAGTTTCCTTTGACGGACAGAAAGTTCCGTTTGGTTCATTGCTCTTTACGACGGAAGATGAAACGGTGAGTTTCGGCGTTGAAGTCTGCGAAGATATGTGGGCACCGTTTACGCCCGGTAACTTACTCGCTTTAAAAGGCGCCAAAATGATTCTCAACATCAGTGCCTCCAACGAAACCTTTGGGAAACGCGAGGTGAGAAAACGCACCATCATCGAACACTCCCGCAAAAACATGGGTGCTTACATTTATGCGAGTGCGGGGGCCAGTGAATCCACGTCTGAAACGGTATTCAGTGGTCACTTAGTGATGGCTTCCACTGGTGAATTGATCCAAGAAACTGAAGACTTTAATCCTAATACCGTCACCATTACCGGTGATATTGATCTCGAATCTATCCGGTTTAAACGCCAACACTATTCAAGCTTCAGAGACCTTAAAGTCGCCCTAACTTATCCGGTTCAACGTGTCAAAATTGACGTTGAACCGGCTTTAAGTTATCGCTTTGATCATCCGCTGGATGCAACCCCATTTGTGCCCAAAAAAGATGAAGCATTCGCGTTTAAGCAACTGTCAAGTTTATTAGAAGCCGCGCTTTATAAACGGTTATCCCACATTGGGGCCCAAACGGTTATCTGCGGGGTATCGGGGGGACTTGATTCCACCTTGGCCCTCATGATTGCGGCCCGAGTGGCCGACAAAATGGGGCTTAAACGGACGGCGGTTTGGGCGGTGATGATGCCCGCAAAAGCCAACTCGGCACGGACAAAAACCCAAGCGGACGCGTTATCAGAGGCGCTCGGAGTCACCCGCAAAGTCATTCCCATCGATGAGGCGGTGAATGAACATTTTTCCTTGATTGAGCATGACGGGAAAACATTGGACACCACCTATGAAAATGCGCATGCCAGGATGCGGACGCTCATCTTAATGAACCTGGCGAATTTGCATCAAGGCATCGTCTTAGGAACGGGAGATATGAGTGAACTCGCCCTCGGCTTTGCCACGTATAACGGCGACCAGATGAGTATGTATGGCATCAATCAAGGCGTTCCTAAAACCTTGGTTCGTTTTCTCGTCGGAGCTTATGGGAAATACGCATTTAGCGAAGATTTATCTCATATAACCACCCCGATTATAAAGACACCGATTTCACCGGAACTTATACCAGGTCAAGAAAGTGAATCAATGATTGGATCCTATGAAATCAACGATTTTATCATGGCGCGCTTTTTAAGACACGGCGATAAAGAGTCTCGGATTGCCTTTTTACTCGAGACAGTATTTAAGCTGCCTGAAGCGGAATCTAAAGTGTATGTATCGCGGTTTTTCGGGCGGTTTTTCAATCAGCAATTCAAACGGCAGGCATCCCCGGATGCACCGAAAGTCATCGATATCGCGCTCAGTCCCAGAACGGATTTCAGACTGCCAAGCGATATCAGTTATGGAGATCAAAATGGCTAGAGTAGTCCTCGGCATGAGTGGCGGGGTCGATTCCAGTGTAGCCGCTTACTTACTGAAAGAAGCGGGTCATGAAGTCATCGGCTTATTTATGCGCAATTGGGACGCCACGACCAATCAAGATGTTTTAGGCAATCCCACGTTAAACGATGAAGTCTGCGAACAAGAAAGAGACTTCCAAGATGCGCAAAAAGTGGCCGATCAACTTGGGATTCCCCTGCACAAAGTCAATTTCATTGAAACGTACTGGGATAAAGTTTTTCAGTATTTTATCAGTGAATACGAAAAAGGCAGAACCCCGAACCCCGATGTCATGTGCAACAAAATGATTAAGTTTGCGGAGTTTTTTGACTATGGGGCCCGCTTTGAGCCTGATTATTTTGCGATGGGTCATTTTGCCCGGATTGATCATACCGGCCGTTTACGGTTACTCAGAGCCAAAGACGATAACAAAGATCAAACCTATTTTTTATCGCAACTCTCGGCCGACCAACTGAAAAATGTGCTATTTCCCATTGGTGATTACACGAAAGCCGAAATCCGTGCCATCGCTGAAAAGCTCAACTTGGCCACGGCGAAGAAAAAAGATTCCACCGGCATTTGTTTCATTGGTGAGCGTGATTTTAATCAATTTTTAAACAACTATTTACCGGCCAAACCCGGGGCGATTGAAACGCTCGATGGTGAAGTCATCGGAGAGCATACCGGTCTCATGCATTACACCATCGGTCAGCGTAAAGGCCTTGGGATTGGCGGATTAAAAGCTTACGACACTGAGCCGTGGTTTGTGGTGGGAAAAGATTTAGAGCGTAACGTGCTACTTGCCGCGCAAGGCTACCACCATCCGAAACTCTATGGCACCCATGCATTGGGGTCCGAGCTCAACTGGCTCTCCGATTTGCCGGTGGACGGCCTCACTTGCACGGCGAAATTTAGACACCGACAAGCCGATCACTCCGTCACCATTCACGAAGTAGAAACAGGCTTTAAAGTGGTATTTAATGAACCCGCCCGCGCTGTCACTCCCGGTCAAGCTGTGGTTTTTTATCAGGGGGAAGAGTGCTTAGGCGGTGGTTTTATTGATGCGGTTTATGAAGGAGATAAAAAACTTCCACGATGAAAAAACTTGGACTCGCCTTAGCAGGCGGTGGCGCGAAAGGCGCCTTTCAACAAGGCGTATTAGAAGTACTTCAAGAAAACGGTCTGTTGGAGGCTTTTTCTGTGATTTCAGGGGTATCCATCGGAGCATTACATGCCTTTAGTGTGGCCTCCAATCAACTCGATGATTCCCGGTTTGTCTGGGAAACCGTGGATAAAAAAGATGCCTTTAAGTCGGAAAAGTCTCTCCTGGAAAAATTTAAAAACAATGAATTTGATGTTTTAAATCACGGGCTTTTACCCACGCTAAAACTGGAAAAGCATCTTGATGAGATGTTGGTCAAATCCAAACTGGATGGGCGAGAAATTTACATCGGCACGACTCGGGTGGGTCGGGAAGATACCTCACTGGGCGGCATCATCGCGCACAACCTGAAAAGCATTATGCATGGGCATTTACCCGTTGAATACATCCCCCTTCATACGGTCAGTCAAAAAGTCATGCGTAAAACTTTGATGGCCTCCACCGCCGTTCCGGTCGTGTTTAAACCGGTCAAAATTGGCGATGGGCTCTATGTGGATGGTGGGGTTTATAACAACACGCCGTTAAGACCGCTATTGGATGCAGGGTGCACGCATATTCTCGTCCTTGACTTATTCAAATACAACCTCAAACGCACCTTTTATTCCGGGGAGGCAGAGCTCTTTTATGTCCACCCAGAGAAATCACTCGGGCGGATTTTGGATTTTGTCCCAGAAAAATCCATCGAACGGATGGCGTATGGAAGAGAGATCGCCCAAGAAAAACTGTCAGAGCTTAAACACTTTATTGAAAAATAAAGTGTTTTTTTTATGAGTAAATTTCGCTTTTCAGTGAATGGTTTAAGTAAAAGGAGGAAAGCAATGAAATGGCTATTGATTTTTTGTATGATCCTTGCGTGGATGCCCGAGTCCGTCCAGGCGAGTGAATACACCCACTTCCAAACGATTCATTTCACCAAGTCTAACCGGTCTTTTTTAAGTGATTTTTCCCATTTGGATATGACTCGCTATTTAAACCGCATTGAAGATAAACGGTTTTGGGGGTGGATCGTTGAACCCGTGACCGAGCATGAAAAAGTGCTTTTCACCAAAGAAACCGTCCTCATGATTGATAACGCGGGGACCACCCCCATTGAGCAATCGTACACGCTCAAAGTGAGCGAACAATCAAAAATTCAATACGACGCCCGGGGTCAAATCACCACTCGTATGAAGGGTAAGGTCAAAGGGTTTGACCTCAATTTAGAGGCAAAACTTGATTTGTCTTATTCCCAGTCCACCGTCAAAACCATCGAAGAACAAACCCAAATCGACATTGAAGTCGACCCGGGGACCTCACTCAAGGTGGCCATTTACGGCGAAGGGTATATCACCAATGGGGTGGCAAAATTTTACCGGTTTTTTAGACCGGTTAGAGAAGGAGGATACGAATATTTTATTTTGGCGACAGAGTATTACGGCATTGAAAAAGTCCCTTTGGATGATTCTTTTCGTTAGTCTTTTAGGGCTTACATGGATGCGACTTAAGCCCATCGATTCTACGCTTTATATGGCCCCTGAACGCATTGCGCTTACCCCGGATGAAGCGTTCATATGGACACTATATCATCCAGCTTCAACCCATCCTTTTCTTTATGAAGAGGCCATCGTGGGCGTCACCCTTAAGACCCCGGAAAGTCAGGTCAATCTTCGTTTAGAATCCATGCGTGAGCCCTTAGAAGCAGGGCCACTTTATGCGACGAATCTTACACTCAGTTTTCCCTGGGAAGATGCCATTTATCCTACACGCTTTGAGAATGCGACGCTATCGATACGTCTAATCAACGATGAAGTCATAGCATTTGATGGCATCCATGTGGGCGTTTTTACACCGGATACCCTGCAATCATTTAGCATTGAAAGTCTTTACGGACTGTTTCAAGATGAGCACTTAGAAGGTCTTTATATCCGGGTGAAAAACCGCACACAAGACCCCATAGACATTGCGCACATGCACCTTGGGTTTAGCGACTTATTAGCCTCCCGTGAAGTCATCCGTATGACGAATGACTCATTTATTCCGGGTCAACCATTTAGCGATTACACACCTCATTTATTAGCCCCTATCGAACCGGGTGAAACGCGGACGATGCTTGTTCCGTTTCATGCGGGAACTCCAGTCGGCGAAGTCCCGGTTTGCCTGGGATTTAAAGAGGGTTCAACCTTAAAAGAAGAGTGCATCGCGCCCTTTTTATTTATCCAGAGGCGCATTCATGAAGATCAATTAATTCAAGGAACCCCGGATGATTCAAATTAATGATTTTTCCAAACGTTACCGCCATGCGAGCGTTGAGCTAAATGAATTAGCGCTTCCTGAGAAATGTCTTTTAAAAGGGGTGAATGGATGCGGAAAAAGCACGCTTTTTAAAGCCTGCGCCGGTCTTGTTGATTATCAAGGAAGAATTGTTAAACCGGCGCATGTGTTTTACATGCCGGTGGAATTTCCCTTACCCAATAAACCCATTGGAGCGTTTATCCCATTATTAAAAGGTGATGCCCGCGCTTTATTTCATGATTTTTTTCGGGCCGATCAATATTCGATAACGGTCCATGAATGCTCAACGGGCATGCGCCAAAAACTCCGGTTGATTTATGCCTTGTCGTGGCCTGCGGATCATTATTTATTGGATGAACCCTTGCATGGGTTAGATGGTCCCAGTGCCAAATGGGCCATGCGGGTCTTAAGAGCCATTAAAACCCCCGTGAGCGTCATCACGCATACGCCAGCGGGCTATCCTGGTTGGCCAGTGGTTAACTTTTCATGAAACGCTTTATGTTTCACTTTCCCGAGCTTTCATTGCTTTTGAAAGCCACTTTCATAGTGCATGCCTTCGCCTTTTTCTTCGCACTATTCATGCATACCCCGCACGGATTAAGCTATTTTAGTTGGGCGAGCACAGGTGAAGGTTTCATCCGACAGTGGGTCGTTTTTATTTGGATCATTCAACACGCTGTGATGGGAGTCTTAGCTTATTTTTTGTGGCACCCATTTGCGAAGTGGATGCCTTATATGGCTCGCTTGGGCCGGTTGAAAACGGTCGGTCTTTTATGTTTGACGTACAGTGCCAGCGTGTTTATTTCACTGTCAATGAGCACGCTATTTACCGTGGTTTTAAGCATCTATTATGCCGTGTCTCTTGATTTTATGGGCGCGCTTATTAAAACCATCGCCCTGTGGAGTCTAATGATTGGCATCGGCATGGGGTTAGGGTTAAAACCGATGATAGGCATCGCGCTTTCTAGCCTTCAAATCATGCTTTTTTGGTTGGAACCAGATATGCCCTTACTTCATGGATGGTGGCCTTTATTTTTTTTGAGTTCTATGGATTCAGCGCCCATCAATCTTTGGCAAATCGGAACGTTGATATTCGTTGGCATAAGCGCGATGGGATTCATCGCCTTAAGAAAAGACCTCCTTTGAGGCTTGACAGTTTAAGGTAGCGTGCTATAATACTTGAGTAAATCGAGGAAAGTAGAGGAAACTCTCACCTGATTGACTTCGTCAATGGGTCCATCGCCCGTGCAAAGTGTTTTTTTGTAGGTGTGGACATCTTGGCGTCCACATTTTTTTATTGTGAGGTGAATTTTTATCGTCAGAAATCCAAGAAAGCGTGAAGTGGTCACCAACGTCAATGACACCATTCGTGTCAAAGAAATGATGGTCATCACCGACACCGGCGAACAACTGGGCGTTATGAGTCTAGAAGAAGCCATGGAACGGGCCGGTGAACGTGATTTAGATGTCGTTTTAGTCGCCCCAGGGGCCAAACCTCCGGTGGCGAAGTTTATGGATTACTCCAAGTATAAATACGACATGCAACGTAAACAGCGTGAAGCGAAGAAAAAACAAGCCACGACGACGCTTAAAGAGATTCGTTTATCTCCCAAAATTGAGGCTCATGACTTAGAAACTAAGTTGAAAAATGGCCGTAAATTTTGGAAAAAGGCAACAAACTTAAACTCTCTATCCGTTTTAGAGGCCGGGAAATGGCGCACACGGAAAGAGGGCGTGAAGTGATGCTTAATTTTGCCCAAAAATGCGAAGACTTAGCATCCATTGAAACCCGTCCGAAACGAGAAGGACGAAACATGCACATGGTCCTTTCTCCGATCAAAAAAAACTAAATCACAAGGAGGCACACCATGCCTAAAATGAAAACCCATAGTGGCACAAAAAAACGCGTCAAGCGGACCGCGAATGGCAATTTTAAAGTCGCCCACGCACAACACAACCACTTAAAATCGAACAAAAATAAAAATACCGTGCGTAATAATCGCTCGGCCAATTATCTTTCATCCAGTGACGTAAAACGGATCAAAGCTAATTTGGATAACATCAAGTAGAGGTGAATCATGGCTCGAGTTAAAGGTGGGACCGTCGCCCGTAAACGACGCAAAAAGGTATTAAAGCTCGCCAAAGGTTACTTTGGATCGAAACATTTACTGTATAAAACCGCGCATGAACAAGTAATGAAATCCCTCATGTATGCGTACAGAGACCGGAAAAAACGTAAAAGTGATTTCCGTAAACTTTGGATCAGCCGGATTAACGCTGCGGCACGCATCCATGGGATGAGTTACTCCCAATTTATGAACGGACTCAAAAAATCCAATGTCGTCTTAAATCGCAAAGTTTTAGCCGACCTTGCCATCAACGATGACAAAGCATTCCAAGCGTTAGTGGCGCAAGCCAAAGAAGGCATTGCCAATCCAAAAGCGCCTGTCGTAGCACCCAAAGCTAAAGCAGCACCTAAAGCCAAAGCAGCACCAAAAGCCAAAGCAGCACCAAAAGCGGAACCTAAAGCTGAACCCAAAACAGCCCCTAAAGCAAAAGCAGAACCTAAAGCCGAACCCAAAGCTGCACCAAAAGAAGCACCTAAAGCTAAACCTGCCGCGAAAAAAGAAGCTGCTGCAGATTTAAGTGGTATGACCGTCGCTCAGTTAAAAGCGCTTGCCAAAGAAAAAGGATTGGAAGGCTATTCCAGTCTGAAAAAAGCAGAGCTCATTAAGCTGATCGAAAAAGCATAAATGCCAATCCAACGATAAAACAGGAGATTTTTCTCCTGTTTTTTTTGGCTTAGCCCTAGGGGCATTTCATTGACAAAGCCCTTTGACAAGCCTATAATGAGCTTAGAACTACAGGGTTGGAAATCACTCATAAGCGACCCCAAATTATTGCATAAGGCACTGAGGTTTTAGTGGTGTTGATAACCCTAACGGGAATCCTAAAGCTAAAACAAGAGGTGACCCCCCTAGTAGACGTCGGTTCTGCTATTGAGTGATTTCCAAGTCTGTAGTTCTTTTAGGAGAATGTGTATGAAAAATTTAGCACTCAAATATAAGGGCCCACTCAATATCGTTTACACGATCTTTTATTTAAGTGTAGCGTTGGTTCTCACTATCTTTAATAGCGAATCCATCATGGTTCCTGTCGTGGGGCTTTTTATCATTGTTTTTGCGATGTGGCGCCTTTGGACACTCATTAAACGAAAAGAAAAAACACTGACCATTAAGCTTTATCTCGGTGAAATTACGGGTCAGATCCTCATCGGGGGAGTTTTTATTTATATCGGTTGGGTCGCGCGCGGTTCATTAGGCACGTGGTTTGGCTATTTACTCGGGGGCCTTTTTATTCTTCGAGGAACGCTTTATTTTTATGGCACCCGGGTCAGTGATCAAACCGAAGACTTAGCAACCTTTTTCATTCATATTGCGGCTTTAGTAGCCGGAACTTACCTTATCATTGAAGGCACCTTCACTCCCGCTGTGATGAGCGGGATTGTCATAACCGTGGCGCTTAAAAGAGCGCTTAAGACTGGGTATACTGCTTACAAGGTTCACAAAAATCCAGTGGTTGATAGCAAAGAACCGGTCCAAGATTTAAAATCGATTGAATGGCAAGAAACCACGCCTGAAACTAAGGAGAAAAGCGATCATGATGCATGAACTATGTAACAGTTTGCAAAAGATATCATTGAATCACAAACGCATAATGAACCGGATGCTGGAACGTTATGATGTCACGTATGCGCAGTATTTAGCACTCAAAGAAATTGAACAGGCCCCTGGCATTTTAGCCCAATCGCTCATTGTTTTACTCGATTCAGACAAAGCCACGCTTTCAGGCATCATCCGCCGGCTTGCAGGTTCCGGTTGGATCCAAAAAGAAACCGATGCCTCTGACCGCCGTAAGCAACACCTTTATCTAACCGAAAAAGCATCTGAACAACTTTCGACCATCCACGGGCTGGAAAATCACTGCGAACAAATCTTACTGCATTCACTGTCCCCGAGGGATCAAAAAAACTTTACCCATATTATTCAAGAGCTGATTGAAAACCAGCAGGCATACTTAAGCGAGGAACCCCATGCATAAACATTTAAAAGCACTCACCATGCTCAACGCCATCCCATCGTTTGAAAAAGAAGTCCGCGATTACATGAAAGCTACGTTAAAGGGCCACGCAGAAATCACCACCGACCGGCTCGGTTCTTTCATTTCAAAACACGGCGATCAAGGCCCCAAAGTGATGATGGCTGGTCACATGGATGAAGTGGGTTTTATCGTCACTCGCATTACCGATGAAGGTTACGTAAAATTCACGCCCGCTGGGGGCTGGTGGTCCCAAGTGATGCTCGCGCAGCAGTTTGATATCACCACGCAAAAAGGAAAAAAAGTGCGCGGCGTTATTGGCGCGAAAGCCCCCCATATCCTTACCCCTGAAGAACGCAAGAAACCCGTCGACATGGATGATATGTTTTTAGACATTGGGGCTAAGGATAAAGAAACTGCGCTTTCTTTTGGTGTCAATGTCGGCGATATGATGACGCCGTACATTGAAACGACGGTGTTAGCCGATGAAAAATACTATTTAGGCAAAGCTTTTGATAACCGCGTTGGGTGTGCTGCCGTTTTAGACGTGATGGCTCACTACGCTAAAAACGACCATCCCAATGAACTATATGGCGTGGCCACCGTCCAAGAAGAAGTAGGACTTAGAGGCGCAAGAACCAGTGCCTATCAAGTCGCTCCAGACATTGGAATTGCCGTAGATACGACGATTTCTCATGATTTTCCCGGTGGCACCAAAGAAACACAGCTTGGTAAAGGCCCAGCCATTATGATTCGTGATTCATCCATGATTGGTCATAAAGGCTTGAGAGATTTTGTGTTAGAGATCGCCAAAGCCAAAGATATCCCCGTTCAACTCACATCACTCACGCGTGGTGGGACTGACGGTGGACAAATGCATTTAGCGAAAAATGGGGCTCCCAGTATCGCCTTTTGTTTACCCGTGAGATATCTTCATTCACACACATCAATGATTCACGAAGACGATTATACCCATTTGGTGAAATTACTCATTGCCGTGATCGATGCGTTGGATGCGAAAGCGGTTGAAGCGATTACTTACGATGCCTAAAGCCCGGGTTATTGCGGGCACACATCGCCGCTTGCAATTTGAAACCGGTGATTTACCTCAAACCAGACCCGTTAAAGACCGGGTGAAAGAATCGCTTTTCAACCAACTCGAACCCTTTCATTATGAGCGCGTCTTGGATGCCTTTGCGGGCGCTGGCAGTTTATCCTTTGAAGCCATTTCAAGGGGAGCTAAATGGGTGGATGCGGTGGAACAAGACCGGGCTGCCTTTCAGTTACTCACCCGGAATATTAACGCACTGAAAATGCCCATCAAAGCCATTCGTATGGATGTTTTTATGTTTGTTGAAACTGATCAAGATCCATATGATCTCATTTTGCTCGATCCGCCTTATAAAGCTGCGTTGCTTGAACCGTTTTTAAAGGCGCTCAAAAAACACGGTAAGCTCACCCCCCATACGCGTCTTATTTGTTTACACGAAACGCCTTTCGAAGCGCCGGACTTTGAAGTGTTATCCAGTCGCAAGCTCGGCCGCACATCCATCACGCACCTGAAGGAGTTACGATGAAAATTGCCCTGTACCCGGGGAGCTTTGATCCCATTACCAACGGCCACTTAGATATCATCGAGCGGGCCTTAAAAATCTTTGATAAACTCTACATTGTGATTAGCGTGAACCCCGAAAAAAAGACGCTTTTCACCTCGAGTGAGCGTCAAGATATCTTAGAAGAAGTCTTAAAAAAGCACCCACAAATCGAAATCATTGAAAATCAAGTCTTGACCGTTCAAAAAGCCAAAGAGATGAATGCGACGCATATTGTGAGAGGTTTAAGAGCCCTCACCGACTTTGATTATGAGTTCCAACTAACCAATGCGAACCGCGTGTTAGATAAATCCATCGATACGATCTTTTTCATGACCGATAACCAACACGCCTTCTTGAGCTCTTCAGCCGTCAAAGAAATCGCTCAGTTTGGCGGAGATATTTCGGCCTTTTTACCGCCCTATGCGGCTAAAAAAATGTTGGAAAAAATGTAAAAAAGCCCTCAATAAAGGGCTTTTTTAATATGGATTAAAAAGTTGTATTACGAATTCCTTTTTTCTTATTTAGAAAAATGTTAAACTAGCACTAGGTGATAATATGAAACCCATTGAAGAGCTTTACAACCGCTTGCGGGATAAAAATATTCGGGTCACCCAGCAACGCCGGGCGATCATTGATGCGTTAAATGGAAATCACTTAACGCTTTATGAGCTGCACTTAGCCATGAAAGAAAGAGGCTATAAAAACTTGGGGACGATTTATAATAATCTCGATGTTTTGATGGAGCAAAAAGTCATCGCTGAAGTTTACATTAAGGGAAAAAAACATTATGACTTAGTCGCCGGTGAAAAAAGCCATCACTCCGCCGATCAACACATTCATTTATCGTGTTCAGTGAACAACAAAATCGTTGAAATTGATGATAAAGACTTATTTGAATTGATTAAAAACCACGAAATCTTTAAGGGCTTCAACATATCTAAGATGCAAATTGTGGTCGAAGGGGAATGCCCCAATTACGACCCTAAGTCATGCAAAATCACAAGCGCTTGCCACGTGGCCCACTTAACCTAGGAATTTCCTAGGTTTTTTTTATGCGTGTGTTTACTTGAAGGCCAAGTTGGTCTATAATATTAAAGCTTGTGTTCCGGTAGCTCAGCAGGATAGAGCAACGGCCTTCTAAGCCGTCGGTCGGGGGTTCGAATCCCTCCCGGAACGCCATCTTCGTGCGGTAGTGGTTCAATGGTAGAACGTCACCCTCCCACGGTGAAGACGGGGGTTCGATTCCCCTCTATCGCTCCAAAGACCCTCGGGTCTTTTTTTTATGCCTTCGGGTAAGTATAATAAAATTACGTTCCGGTAGCTCAGTCGGATAGAGCAACGGCTTCCTAAGCTGCAGGTCGGGGGTTCGAATCCCTCCCGGAACGCTTCATTTAAGGAGTTTTTATGACCAATGACGCATTTTTAGACACGTTTAAACAACTCGAACTTTCGCTTAGGATTGAACTCAAGCTGTCTGAGCGTGATCATGTCTCTTTTAATGAGATGATGTACCGGTCACACCGCCGCGTGTTTAAATCTTCGTATCACCAACGCATCTTAGAAAATGCGGCTCAACTGCGCAACTTACTATCGCACAAAGAAGACGTGGCCATCATTTCACCGGACTTTGCGGCCCATTTTGCTAAGGTGGCTGACCGCATTCTAAATCCGTTAAAAGCCGAACATCAAATGACACCTTATCAAAATGTGGAAAAACTGTATTTGGAAGATTCATTAGAAAAAGCGGCTAGAGTCATGCAAAAAAACGGGTTTCAAAATTTACCCGTCATTGCGCGTGACCGGTGCATCGGCATGTTTAATGAAAGTACTTTATTTTATGCGTTATTAGACTCGAAGACTTTGAATGTCACTTTGGAATCTCAGCTTTTAGACTTTCAAGATTATTTATATCTCGAAGATCATCCGACTCATCAATACACGTTTGTTAGCCGGCACGATACACTCGACGATATTGCGGATCGGTTTTCTGAATTTTTAACAACGGATGATAAACGTTTAGAACTGGTCATTGTGACCGAAAATGGAAAACCGACTGAGACCATGCTTGGGATTATCAGTCCTGAAGACCTCATTAACATCTATATGCGTGACTAAACGCGTTAATCCCCCAATAATCGATTTGAGTGATACACTATCTTTATGGAAAAAAATTCTCGAGATCTCACGCAAGGTAGTATTTTAAATCATATTAAAGTCATCGCCATCCCGGCTTCGGTCGGTTTTTTATTTAATACCCTCTTTAATGTCGTGGATACGCTGTATGTTGGGCGTTTATCCACTGAAGCGTTGGCTGGATTATCCTTATCATTTCCCATTTTCTTTATGGTGCTCGCTTTAACAAGTGGTGTATCGCAGGCCATGACGGCCTTGTCGGCGAACGACATTGGAAAGAAGAAATTTGATGAGTATCATGACATCATTAAAAACGGTTGGGTGCTTACGATTGGTTTATCCATTCTTTTTGCGACTCTCGGCGTATTTCTCGTTCCCTATCTATTTGCGTTTATGGGGGCAACGGAAGAAACCTTAAGATTGGGTATTCTTTATACGAGAACCATTTATCTGGGGGCCATTTTCTTTGCGTTTAATTATCTGATGAACGGCATCTTAAGTGCCGAAGGCAATACGAAACCCTTCCGTAATTTCTTAATCTTAGGATTTTTACTGAATATCATTTTAAATCCGCTCTTTATATTTGGCTGGTTTGGGTTACCTAGACTTTCTACCTTGGGAGTCGCCTTGGCCACCATCATTGTCCAAGCCATTGGCACGGTGTATTTGTTTACGCAGCTTTTAAAGTCCGATTATTTTGAATGGGCCAAATTTAAATCCGCCAAACTCTCGTGGCGCTTTCAAGGAATGATCACCAAACAAGCCATCCCTGTATCACTTTCCAATGCGACCATTGCGTTGGGGGTCTTTGTGATTAACTATTTCGCAGTCCTTTACGGCGGCGATCAAGCGGTGGCCGCGTATGGGGCTGCTTTAAGAATCGAACAATTGCTCTTTTTACCGACGATTGGCCTGAATATTGCGGCGCTTTCCATTGTCGCTCAAAACTATGGAGCCAAGGCCTATGACCGCATGCGAGAAACCATCCAAAAAACTGGAACCATTGGATTAATCATTATGGGGTCCGCCATGGGCATTGTCTTTGTCATGGCGCCCATCTTGATGCCTTTATTTGTGGATGATGCGATTGTCATTGAAATAGGTGTCAATTATTTACGGATTGCCACCGTAGGGTTTACGTCCTATATTTTCTTAAATATCGCCGTCTCCACACTCCAAGCCATCAAACGTCCAGGCTTTTCCGTTGTGATTGGGGTGTACCGCCAGCTTTTTCCGGCGGCCATCTTTTATCTTTTAGGTGGCGTTTTAGGGTACGGTGTCTCTGGCGTATGGTGGGGGATCGTAATCGTTAACTGGAGTGCCGTATTCATATTGGTGCCATACACGCTTTTCCGCTTTAAACAAGCGACTCAAAGCAGCGAATAAACCCCCATAATATCTTGACACCAAGGGCGTTTTTAAGATACAATGTTTTTTGCAGCTGTGGAGGATTAGCTCAGTGGGAGAGCACTTGCTTGACGTGCAAGGGGTCGATGGTTCGAATCCGTCATTCTCCACCACCTGCGAGTGTGGCGGAACTGGTAGACGCGCATGGTTGAGGGCCATGTGGCCGCAAGGCTGTGGGGGTTCAAATCCCCCCATTCGCACCAATTTAGATACCTGAGGGTGTCTTTTTTTTTGCCTAAAACGCATGTATTGTTGTGATCCATCCCCCACATAGAGATTTGACTATCAAGAAATGGGTCATCATTCATATTTAAAATAAAGTTGTAAAAAGTATAGACTTTAGGTCAGACCTAAGGTTTACTATTAGAGCATCTACGATTTAAAGGATGCTGAAATGACTGAAAAAAAACACATAGAAGTTAGACCATTTGAACAAAAAGACTACCATGACGTGGTTGAAATCATTCGTCTTTCTTTTCAAAGTAAATTTTCATCTGTTACTAATCTCCCTGGTTTAGAACTCAAGTGGTTGATGATGGATGCTTTAATTTTTGATGATACACCGCAAGAAGGCTATTTCGTAGCAACGCTTGATGGGGATGTCGTAGGCGTCGTCAAAACCACATATGCGCACAAACGTAAAGTAAAAAAGAGTAAGTCTTCATCGTTTTTATATCTTATTAGAAAATATGGGTTGCGCAATGTATGGCGCATAAGATTTGCCGATTTATTATTATCCGACAAACCTCATCCTGGCGATTATTACATTGAACACATCGCCGTTTCTGAGTCCGCTCGAGGGCATGGAATTGGGACGATGCTTTTCGAAAAAGTCATCGAAGATGCCCAGCACATCGCGGGGATACGCAACGTCACACTCTATGTCGCTGGGACCAATCAAGGAGCGATTAATCTCTATCAGAGACTGAATTTTAGAATTCTCAAAAATCGAAAAAGTTGGTTGCACCATTTGGTTTTTAAAAATCGCGTCTGGTATTTCATGGCTTTACCACTCAAAAATCAGGCCAAACCTCGCCTCACATGGTCCGTCAATTGGTGGTTTGGGTTCTTTGGATTGATTGGGTTCATTTGGACCGTGCCGATGCTTGAGAGCCTCAGCGGGGGAGAAAATTATTGGGTGTTATTAAATGCCTTATGGTTTTTATGGTTCTCTTATTTCATTCCAGCTAAACGTTATTAGATTTCGCTTTAAAAATCGCATGTAAGGAGTCACATGGAAACTGAACTGAAAATTGCGCAGCTCGCAACATTGATGGGTATTTCGACGCATCAAATCCGTTATTTTGAAGAAAAAGGCATTTTTTACCCTGCCCGCATTGGGGATAATGGCTACCGCATGTATGGTGTCTATGAGATCTACCAGATGTTATTCATTTTACTCATGCGGGACTTAGACATTCCAGTGAGCGCCATCAAGACTTTGATTTCCACTGAGGATGAAACCTTATACGAAAAAACGTTGACCCAAAAAATCATTGAGATAGACGCCCAAATTGAGCACCTAACGGCCTTAAAAGAAACCATTCAGCAAAGAATGGATGATCTATCGAAAGACCAAGCTCCACTTCATAAAATCTCCACAGCCACACTCGATTCAAATCCTTTAAAAGTGCTCTATTCTGCGCCTCATGATCATGTGTTAAGCGCCATGGACATTTATCATATCCATATGCGTTACCCACAATACAATTTATTAAACACAATACACGTGTTCGATGAAACGCATTACCATGTGTGTGTCAGTGAACCCAAGCATTCCGATTTTGTCTTAAAGGCTGGAACTTACATCATAAACCATGAACACGTCCGAGACATGACGGTCGCCAAGAAGAAGGTGGCCGCTTTTATCAAAAATTTAGCCCGGAAAAAATATGTAACCGATGGCCCATTATGCATTCAAGAAATGTATCAAATATCCCCCCAAAATGAGCCTGTAATAACCATTAAAATGATGATGAGGATAACCCATGAAACGCGTTGAATATTTGGATACTCTAAGAGGTCTCGCTATTTTTTTTATGATTATGCAACATGCTTTTTTAGTGCATGAAATCGGCGCGGGAGATTCTACCCATTTCCTTTCAGTTATGTTTGTCAGTTTAGGCATGTGGCCGGCGGCGCCTGTGTTTATGGTCGTCCTTGGTATTTTTCTGAAACAAAGTCGAAAGCCTTTAAACATTATTTTTGTAAGAGGGCTTAAATTAGTCGCCTTAGGGTATATCCTAAATGTCGTTCGCTTTACCATTCCTTTATGGTTAGCGGGCGATGATACGGCGTTTGATTACCTTTATGAGATTGATATATTACAGCTGGCAGGGTTGAGCTTTATCCTTTTAGGCGCTTTGCGCTCAATCGCGGGTCATCCCGTTATTTTCCCAGCTCTCATGGCACTTATTGCCTTTGGATCTCCGTATCTTTGGGCAGATATCAGTGTCTTCACAGATCCATTCATTGGGTCGAGTCCACTCGTCAGTTTTCCAGTGTTCCCATGGATCATATACCCCATGCTCGGCATGTATTTATCGGATATATTATTAAATCTCAACCGTTCCCGCATTCGATGGCTTAGTGTCGCAGGCTTAATCTTAGCCGTTTTAGGTGTATTCACCCTAGGACCGCATACCGTGTATAACTATCCTCAGCACACGTTTGACATGCATCTTGTTATTATCGGATTTGTCCTTTTGTTTTTCATCAGTGTTTATGCGTTGACTCAACGGTTTGGCTTTCCCCGTATTCTCTCTTTTTGGAGTCAAAACATTACCCATATTTTCATCTTGCAGTGGATTATCTTTGGATACAGCATTCTCATTTTAAATGCGAACCAGTATGGGCCCTGGATCACGACGCTCATCGGTTTAATCGTCGTTTTAGTGGTGCACCTTTTAATCGCTAAAACCCGGATTAGCCGTTGGTTGCCCAAAGTTTAATGCAAGCAGGAATCACCTATTAAAATCCCATAAAAAAAGCCACCGCAATCG
>CBFHLD010000007.1:0-26379 GCA_965656585.1 Candidatus Izemoplasmataceae bacterium
TTTCGTTTTTTGATACGTCCGAACTCGATGATCTCGTGGACGAAATTCAATCTACCAAAGCCGATGATCTTGAGCTCCTTACCCAACAAAAAAAGGCCATTGATGAAGCCTTAACCGATGAACTTGAAAGACTCGATGATACTTATTTAACGCAAATCGATGAGGCACGTAAAGAAGCCATTCAAGAAGCGAACCTTTCACTTTCAGACGCCGACAAAAACACTCTGGATACGCTTAACGATGCAGCGCGTACCTGGATGAAATCAACGAACTCAAGCGACCAACGGCAGGCACTCAGAGCCTTTAAAAAGGCCCGCAAAGACTGGTCTAAAACCCAGCCCGGTAAAGTGACCAAACCCATAGACCGGAGACTTCCAAAAGGGGCGAAGACTGTCTTTGAAGCGAAAGCTCAAAAGCGCTCCGAACACTTAGAACAATCCTATGAAATACGGATGCAAGAAAAAGAACGCGACATCCAAGCATTGATCGACATCAGTTCACTCAAAATGCGGACGCTTCTGACCTATTTAGAAAACCAAGAGGGGACGCTGCTCTCGACTTTTGCGTTCATGGAAGAGTTATTAGAATCCGGCTACGCGCTTGAACTGGCCTTAATTGACCTCGATCATACGCTTCAAGTCGCGCGCTTCCAAGCGGCCAAACGGACACAAGAACTCAGACTTCAAAAAACCGAACTGTATCGCCGGTATGAGCGGATGGTACAACGCTTAGAAGTGGAATCTCTCGATCTTTTAGAGCGCCAACACATGACCTTTAAAGACATGCAATTACAAATGGATTTTGTGCTGGAAAAAGAACGTTTGGAAATCAATCGCCTCTATGGGCTGCATAAAATTTTAGACAAACGCGTTAATTTCATCGGTAAAAGTAAAGTCAAACGGATGGATGAGCTCAAAGAACTCAAATTCCAATTGTTCCAAGATGAAGCCGATATTGCCCTCGCCGAAAAAGAATTTGACATCCAAGTGTTAAAAGCGCAATCGCTTTACGATCATGAAAAAGCCATCAACAAAGTCCAATCCGAACGCATTGATGCGGGGGTAAGAGTCAATAAAGCGATGGTTCAAGCCACGGTCAAACGCCAAGTCAATTTTGCCGATCAACAAATCAAGTTTGCCGAAGCCGAATATGCCGCTCGCATGGAACACATTGAGTACACCCTTAATCAAGAACTGTCTTACGCCGAAGAAACCTTGGGCTATCATGAAAAAAACTATGCGGCAAAGCGTGAAGAAATCGACCAAGAATACGAGTCGAAAAAACACTCATTGGTTCAAAAGAAAAAGCTCTTTGAACATTCCCCCATGCTGAAAAAAGTCTTGCTAGAAGAAAAGGAAGTTGACGAAGCGTATCAAGAGCGTCTTCTGGCCTTTGAAGAGCAACTGGCCAATGACATCTCCATTAAACGTTACCGCGAACAAATTCAAAAGGCGCATGATCACGCTGAAAAAGCGCGAAACGATGCTTTAAGTCTTCGAGATAAAGACATCGAAAGCTTCACCGCGCTCAAAGAAGAGTCACTTGCCCGCTTGGCCAATGTAGAAAAAATGATGGCCGGCCCTGAACTTCTGCCTTATCATGAAGAAAGCGTGAACGACCAAGCCAGCGAACGTCTCCAAGCCATGCTCAAAACCGCGGAAGAGTTTCTTCATGAAAAAACCCAAGAACCCAAAGCCCGTTTAGAAGAAATCAAAGGCCGC
This sequence comes from Candidatus Izemoplasmataceae bacterium, assembly GCA_965656585.1. GTDB lineage: Bacteria > Bacillota_I > Bacilli_A > Izemoplasmatales > Izemoplasmataceae > JAGYII01. The sequence goes on from CBFHLD010000007.1 coordinate 1,722, forward strand.
ATTATCGAACTGGAAAAAGGCGATGTGGATTCTACGACGGTCAGTGAACTCACTCGTCAAGAACAAAACCTCAATCAATCCTTTGGGGACCGCCTGGATGACTTAGAAAAATCACTGAAAGAAAAACGCGCACTTCTTCTTTCTCAAACCGAACAAGCTCAGGCCCGTTCCAAAACCATCATCGAAGCGATCGACCGGGAACTTGCGGAGCCCATTCAGGTGTCATCGAATCATCATGCCGCATTAGTGGCCGCCATTGAAGCCAAAGAAAAAACGCTTCAACTCACCCACGAACAGTGGCGATCTGAGCGTTTAATGAAGAAAAACGAACGACTTAATGCGCTTAACCGGACCCAATCAACCATCAAAAACCGTTTGATTGATACGTCGGTGAAAACGCGGATGAAAGTGGAGAAGATTGAAAATCTTCAAAACAAAGCCATTAGTGAATCATATAAGATCTTACACAAGCAATTTAAAAAAGATAAAAAAGCCCTTTAAACCCTCATTTAATGAGGGTTTTTATTTGCGGATAAAACGACGTGCCGTTTGAAGTTTTAAGGACACCATAGATGTCTGAAATGGTCGCACCTAAAGAACTAAATGACATCAAATCACCCAGATGAAGCGATGACTTGAAGGCTTTTGAATGGATTAATAAGGGGACATATTCCCTCGTATGATCGGTGCCCGTATGCGTGGGGTCATTCCCGTGATCCGCGGTAACCATGAGTAAATCATCCGCGCGCATTTGATCCATGAATGTTTTGAGTTGGGCGTCGAATGTTTCTAACGCTTGATGATAGCCTTCAGGATCTCTGCGGTGGCCATATAGGGCATCAAAGTCCACAAGATTTAAAAAGGCTAAGCCTTCAAAGTCTTCTTCTAAGGCTTCAGTAAAATGCTTCATACCCTCATCATTAGACGCTTGGCGGCGACTTTTTGTGATACCTTCGCCGTCGTAAATGTCGGCAATTTTTCCAAAGGCTAGAACGCTTAAACCTGCGTCTTTGAGGTAATCCAATGTGGTTTTTGCAAAGGGTTTTAACGCGTAATCATGACGGTTGGCGGTGCGGGTAAAGCCCGCTTCTTCACTTCCGATAAAGGGGCGAGCGATAATACGGCCCAGTTTATAAGGCCCTTTTAAAGTGAGTTCACGGGCGATTTCACAGGCTTGATAGAGTTCATCTAAAGGTACGACGTCTTCATGCGCCGCAATTTGTAAAACACTATCCGCACTCGTGTAAACAATAAGCGCGCCCGTTTTGACATGTTCGGGCCCGAGCTCTTTAAGGATTTCCGTCCCCGAGGCGGCTTTATTGCCGATGATTTTGCGGCCCCATTTGGCTTCTAAGGTCTGGATTAAATCATCGGGAAATCCGGTGTCTGTGAAGGTTTGAAACGGCACATCGATTTGCAGGCCCATGAGCTCCCAGTGCCCAGTCATCGTATCTTTGCCCGCACTGGTTTCTTGCATGCGCGCATACGCGGCTTGGGTAGCTTTAGGTTTAAGGCCGGGAATCTCGGTCAAGTGGCCAAGACCTAAGGATTCTAAGGTGGGTAAATGAATCGATCCCTTGGATTCTGCCGTGTGCCGCATGGTATGCGTGCCGACATCGTTAAAGGTCGCGGCATCCGGGGCCGCGCCGATTCCGACTGAATCCATGACAATGACAAACGTGCGTTTAAACATACGAAACTCCTAAAATTTAGTGGGATGGTATTGATCGTAAATGGCTTTGATATGACTGGTCGATAAATGCGTATAAATTTCCGTGGTGGAAACATCCACATGGCCAAGCATCTCTTGAACGTAGCGTAAATCCACACCATGCTCCAAGAGATGAGTCGCAAATGAATGCCTGAGCGTATGCGGACTGACCGTATGGCTAATCCCCGCCTTTAACGCTAAGTCTTTTAACACTTTAAAAAACCCTACCCGTGAAATAGGATGGCCGTGCCGGTTTAAAAATACATACGCGCTCGGGGCTTTGGCTAGTTTTAACCGACCGCCTTCTAAATAGGTTTTTAATGCACTGATCGCATACGCTGAAAGTGGGACGACGCGGCGCTTTTGACCTTTTCCAATCACATCCACTCGTGATTCATTGAGATGCAGTTGATTCGTCGTGAGTTCACACAGTTCACTGATTCTAAGGCCGGAGCCGTAAAGCAATTCAACCATCGCTTTATTGCGCTGCGAAAGCGGGGCATCCCCGTCGGTTTGCGCGATAATCGCGGTGATATCATCCATGCTTAACACCACCGGAAGATGCGCTTTTTTCTTCGGCTTGGCAATCCGGGTGATGATGTTTTCTTTCAGTATTTTTTCTTTCACTAAATACGCATGAAATTGATTTATCGAAGAGAGTTTCCGGGAGAGCGTTGAGGCTTGGTAATGCTTTTTTCTTAACGTCATCACATAGTTCGTGACGTCTTTACGGCTGATTAACTCCGGATCATCCAGACCCCGGACCTCGGTTAAATACGTCACATAATCGGTACAATCTTTGAGGTACGCTTGCAGCGTATTCGCTGAAAGCCCAGACGATGCGCGCAAGTCATATTCAAATTCTTTTAGCAGTGTCTTCATCATCCAAACAATCCATCCATACGTTATTGGCAAAAAATAGACCTTTATCCGTGAGTTGTAGTTGATCATTTTGAATCATAATGAGCCCTTCTTCAAGGCGATCTTTAAGACCCGGAAAGCGCGTTAAAGGATGCACTCCAAAGGCGTTTTCAAAGGCGGTTACATTCACACCTTCTTTCATCCGAAGGCCCATTAATAGTGTATCATGGATGGGTTGATAGGGATAATCGATGCGCGCCTTTAAGCCCTTTTCAAGCATCGCATCGGTGTATTTTTTGACTGACCTTATATTTTCATAACGGGTATTTTTAAGTCGGCCGTGAGCGCCGGCACCTAATCCAAGGTAGGCTTCGTTGCGCCAGTAAATGGGGTTATGGATCGACCTTCTACCGGGCCGTGCAAAACTTGAGATCTCATAGTGCTCGTAACCTTCTTCTTTCATCCGCTTGATGATATGGGCATACATATCAGCCACCAAATCATCATCCGGTAAGGTCAGTAAGCCGTGTTTGATTTGATGATGAAGTTTCGTATGGTCTTCTAAAATGAGCGCGTAAATCGAATAATGCTCCGCGCCAACTTGGATGAATTTTTCTAAGTCTTCTTGAAATCTTTCCCACGATTGAGCGGGCAGGCCAAACATGATATCTAATGAGTAATGGGTGAGACCGGCACTTTTAAGATGATCCAAAGCGTTTAAAACGTCAACTTGGCGGTGATCACGGTTAATCAAAGTGAGCAAGGCATCGTTAAACGTTTGTACGCCCAAACTCACCCGTGTGACCCCGTATGCTTTTAAAAGCCGGGCTTTCGCTTGCGTTAAACTGGATGGATTGGCTTCCACCGTAAATTCCTTGAGATCTTTAACATTCACATGGTGATTGATTTCTATCAATAACGCTTCAAAGTCTTCATCGGAAAGTGCGGTGGGTGTTCCCCCTCCAATGTAGACCGTATCGGTGGTTTGAAAAAGTTCCTCTGAAAGTTTCATTTCGTAAAAAAGCGCCTTTAAATAGGCGCGTTTTTTTTCTGGTTTCGCGATTTCTTTAGCAAAGTCACAGTAGGTGCATAGTTTTTCACAAAATGGAATGTGGATGTAGGTCCCAAACACTAAAGTTTCACCTTCGGATTGAAGTACAATAAGATTCCCGCAAATATACTAAACAAGGCGGCGATAATGCCCAAGACTAACCACGTGGAGGCATCCGAAACCGGCGCAATCCCGACCAGTAAGATGACGGGAAAACCAAAGAGAATGGCCGTGGATGACCCTACCACTAAATCAGAGGCCGCGGGCGTTTTAAATTCAGGGTCAAGTTCACGGATCAATATAACACCCGTGGAAGCGGTCCCCGTGAGCATACCAAACATGCCAAGCGTTGCCTCGTTTTTATATTCCGGATAAATCCGGCTTGTCATAAAAATCATATAAAGTGCCGTGGTTAAACCGACAATCAAACCAAGGGTCAGCAATAAGACCCAGTAACGTGCTAAGTCTTCCAGCCGGATGGCCGCAATGGATGCGACGATCATAATGTCAAAGGTGAAGCCACTAATGCGGTTGAGTAAAAAGTTGTTGGGGTATTGACGCGTCATGACTTTGTTTTTTCTTAAAAGCAAGAGAATTTGTTTGAGTAAAAGGGCAAACAACATCCCAATGATGAAGTTAAAGCCCCAGAGGAGTGGGCCGATGGTATTGATGCCAAAATCACCCAAAGCGCCGCCATTTAACCAATTGGTTGTCCCGCGGATCGCGCCGTATGTAATGAGATAGACAAATAACACAATGATGACTTGAATGGTAAATTTATCGATAGACTCCGCCAAAGGGATCTCATCTGGGGAAGAATTGAGTTGGGGGGAATTAAAGGTATCCACGGCCGTTTCAGTCCGTTTTACATGGCCTTTTTTCGCCAAATAGTTGAGATAAATCACACCGAATACAGCCGCCCACAAAAAGCCAAACGAGGCAATCGCGAGCCCAAAGCTGGCACCGCCGACAAAGCCATAGGATGTCTCATACACCGTCCCAATATTAAGCGCCTGACCTGGCCCTTGACCGAAGCCCATGGGGAATAAGATCCCACTGCTTCTAAAGAGATCGGGCATAAATGTGTAAGAAAGCCCAAGGGTAATTGAAAGACCCACTAAGCCTTGAATGAGATAAGTCGAAACAATGAGTAATCCACTAAAAAAGCTTTGGCCACGCTTCAGTTGATAGCGCGCTTTTTCACTAACTTTAAGTCCCAACGCAATAAACCCTAAAGCAATTGCGTGATACGTAATTAAACTAAAAAACTGGTTCAGCGCCAAAACATCTTCAGGATCCGCGAGTGGGGCATAGATAAACTCTTTAATCAAAAGACCTAAAAATCCCGCAATGACCGCACTGGGTAAAAGTGATCGTTTTAATAAGGGGATTTTACGTCTCAGGGTGTTCCCTAAGAGTAAAAGGACCGCAATGATGCCAAAATAATAAATGGATTGCCAAGAATCGGGACTGGTAAAATCAAACATAAGAAGTCTCCTTTTGGAGGATTTTGATCATCGATACGTATTTGAGTGCGCTACGCTTTTCATCGCTTAAAAGGTAATACGTTTTCGCAGTGGGTCGGTGATATAAAATCAATCCGTTGCGGTGTTGGACCGCAGGGTCGATATCCATTGGGTCCCACGTTTCATGCGTGTGCGGACCTTCAATTGTGAGCGTTTTTTTCGTCAATGTGATCGAGACCCGGTCTCGTTTTTCTTTCGGTTTTAAATCTAAAATCTCATAGAGTGTTTCATCCGCGTTATGAAATAAAATGGCGTCGTCTTTTTGCGTTTCAACCAATGATTTAAAAACCGCAATTTGATCATCAAACCAAGCGGGAGTCGCATTAAAGTAACGTCCCTCAAAGCGTGGTTCAAACCGCCCATAATCATTGACGGTCACGTGGAATTCACACGCCGTGCAGTGCACATCATCGCCTTTAGAATAAAGGGTTTCAAACCGGTGACAATGCGGACAGACTACATAGGCAGACTCGATATTCACCGCTTTATTTTTTCCTTTAAAAGGAGTGTCGGTGAATAATTTAAAGTCATTCACCGCCAGTGTGTTTTTGATGAATTGATGCAAGGATTCAACGTCCATCGCCGCAATTTCTTCAACCGTTAAAATCTTTTTAACCGAGCCATGCATCTTCCCTTTACGGCCGTTTTTGGCCCATCTAGGATGCGATAAATGCCCGCCTTCAATGGTATGAAATAAGACTTTGACTTTGGCTTTTTTCACCAGTTTCGCAATCGCAATACTGATTGGCATTTGTTCGCCTGAAAAACTGGTATTTCCTTCTGGGTATAAAGCGACGTGGTGACCCTCTTTAAGGGTTTTAAGAATGGCTTTGGTGCTTCTTAAGTCGCTGCGAAATTTATTGATGGGAATGGGGGCCACCAAATAATCGAGGACTTTTGACCAGACGCGTAAGTTATAAATCATCGTGGAGGCGACGAAATAAATCGGTTTTTTAAAACTAAACGCCATAAACACAGGATCTAAGGCTTGGGTGTGATTGCCCAAGATTAAATAAGGTTCCAATGTTTCTTCGAACCGATCAAATGTATAACGATATTTAAAGCGTGCATACCATTCAAATACTTTGCGAAAAATGGCAAACGTCACGCGATGGCGGAATTTATAACGCATGCGAGACTCCTCAGATGTTTGATAAATTATAGCATATTTCTTTCAAAACTAAGATTAATGTTTGGTTAATCTTCTAAAGACAACACACTGAGGAACGCTTCTTGAGGGACGTCCACTTTCCCCACGGTTTTCATTCGCTTCTTGCCTTCTTTTTGTTTTTCTAGAAGTTTTTTCTTCCGGGAAATGTCGCCCCCATAACATTTGGCGATGACGTTTTTTCGCATCGCTTTAATTGTGGATCGGGCGATGATTTTTCCGCCAATGGCGGCTTGAATGGGAACTTCAAACATTTGTCTTGGGATGAGTTCTTTGAGTTTGTCGGCCATCTTCTTCCCGCGCGAGTACGCGAAATCTCGGTGGACGATGGAAGAAAGCGCGTCGACGATTTCTGCGTTAATTAAAATATCCATTTTAACAAGTTGGGAAGGGATATAGCGCTCAAACACATAATCAAACGACGCATAGCCTTTGGATGTGGATTTGAGTTTATCAAAAAAGTCATAGACAATTTCGAGTAAGGGAAGCTCATACGTGATTTCGACTCTGGAATCACTGAGGTAATCCATTTTAACGTAGGTCCCCCGCTTTTTCTGACAGAGCTCCATCACATTCCCCACATAATCTTTGGGGGTCATGAGCGTGGCTTTCATCAGCGGTTCTTCAATCCGATCGATTTTGGAAGGATCCGGTAATAACGAAGGATTATCAACCACCACCATCGATCCATCACTTAAATACACATGGTAAGACACCGATGGGGCCGTCGCTAAGATGCCTAAGTTAAACTCCCTCTCTAAACGTTCTTGGACAATTTCTAAATGAAGCATGCCTAAAAATCCGACGCGAAAGCCAAAGCCTAAGGCCCCGGAGGTTTCCGGTTCAAAAATGAGTGACGCATCATTGAGATGGAGTTTTGCCAGGGCATCTTTAAGCGGCGCATAATCATTAGAGTCTAGCGGGTATAAGCCGCAATAAACCATCGGGTTTAGCGGGCGATATCCCGGTAACGGCGTGTCGGTGGGCCGTTTTTTATCGGTGATGGTATCCCCAACGCGTACATGATCTGGGTCTTTAATGTTCGCCACACAATATCCGACATCCCCAGGAACCAGCATCTCAACGGGTTTTGCAGTCGGCGTATTGACGCCCACTTCTAAAACTTCATACGATGCTTGGGACGCCACCATTTGGATGACATCGCCTTTTTTTAGGGTGCCATCGACAATCCGGATGGAAGGAATCACCCCGCGATACGGATCGTAATATGAATCAAATATGAGCGCGCGCAAGCTGCCTTCAGGATCACCTTCAGGCGGCGGGACTTGATCGATGATGGCATCTAAAATGAGTTCAATCCCAATGCCTTCTTTGGCCGATACTAAAGGCGCATTCGATGCATCGAGTGCGAGCATATTTTCAATGTCTTCTTTGACGCCTTCAATGTTGGCACTGGGTAAATCTATCTTATTGATGACTGGAATGATTTCTAAGTTATTGTCATACGCTAAATAGACGTTTGCGAGGGTTTGAGCTTCAATACCTTGGGCGGCGTCCACGACTAAAATAGCGCCTTCACAGGCGGCTAAGGAGCGGGAAACTTCATAGGTAAAATCGACGTGACCTGGGGTATCAATCAAATGAAAGATATAGGTCTCATCATTTTTTTGGTAATGCAGTTCCACCGCATTCAGTTTGATGGTAATGCCCCGTTCACGCTCGATGTCCATGGAGTCTAAAAGTTGCGCTTTCATCTCCCTTTTGGTCACGCTATGGGTCATTTCTAAAATACGGTCTGCGAGGGTGCTTTTTCCGTGATCGATGTGCGCAATGATGGAAAAATTGCGAATTCGTCGCATCCGGTCTTGTATCTGTTTTAGGTCCAAACGAGCACATCCTTTCTAGCCTATTATATCAAACTTAAGGCCACATTTTAGCCTTAAAAAAGAGACCTCAATGAGGTCTCTTCTCTTGCATTGCATAAGCCATGTTCTGTCCCCTTAAAAAAGGGTGGCAACCATTTATCTGTACAATGTACCTCGGCGTTAAGTTCAGTTCCTCACGCCAAGTGCCCCTACCAAAATTTGGGTTTCTAGCTTGCGGGGTTTACCCGTTCCACCTCTTTTATTGCTAAAAGAGCTCGTCTCTGTGGCACTTTTAAAGATACTCAAGACTCAGGGAGCCTCTTTCTCAGCCGTCACCCTTTCGGGTGCATAGAGTTATGGTTTCCTCTATCACAATCACTACAGGCAATCGCAGCCTGTGCTAGCATGGACTTTCCTAACCATTACTGGCTCGGTTGCCTACAATGCAAGGCCATGTTTATTATTTGTCTTTGGGTGCTTCTTTACTGGTTTCTTCGGGTCTTGGGAGTAATGCTTTATGGGAAAGGTCAATCCGGCCGCGTTCATCGATGCCGATGACTTTCACTTTTAAGGCTTGACCCATCTTCACGACGTCTTCGACATTGGCCACCCGGTGGTGGGCAAGTTTCGAGACGTGGCAAAGCCCGTCGGTGCCGGGCCAAAGTTCCACAAAGCAGCCAAATTTTTCAATCCGGACGACTTTACCGTCATACACTTCGCCGATCTTCGCGACTTTGACAATTTCTTCGATAATACTCATCGCTTTATCGATTGGTTCATACCGGGGATGCATCAAGGTGACGCGACCATCTTGTTCGATATCGATTTTAATGCCATCGCATTTATCGATGATATCGTTGATGGATTTTCCGCCTGGACCAATGACATCGCGGATTTTATCTGGAGCGATGAACATGATTTTAACTTTCGGCGCATATTTAGAAAGCTTGGGTCTTGGCCCTTCAATCGCTGAAAGCATGTTTTCTAAGATGTGTAGCCGCCCCACGCGTGCTTGAGCGAGGGCTTCTTCTAAGATTTCTTTGGACAACCCTTCGATTTTAATATCCATTTGTAAAGCGGTGATGCCTTTTTCAGTTCCGGCCACTTTGAAATCCATATCGCCTAAGTGATCTTCGAGGCCTTGGATATCCGAGAGCACACGGTGGGTATTTCCATCACTGATAAGACCCATCGCAATGCCCGCAACTGGCGCTTTTAAAGGCACCCCGGCGGCCATCAAACTCATACAACCGGCACAAATGGACGCTTGGGAGGTCGAACCGTTACTTTCTAAAATTTCCGACACAATCCGGATGGTGTATGGGAAATCTTCTTCCGAGGGTAACACTTGACGTAAGGCGCGCTCACCAAGTGCACCATGCCCAATTTCTCGGCGCCCAGGAGGCCCGTACCGGCCGTTTTCACCGACGCTGTAAGGGGGGAAATTATAATGAAGCATAAACCGTTTGTATTCTTCCCCTTCGCCGAGTCCATCAATGATTTGATGTTCTCTCAAAGCGCCCAGGGTCGTAATCGATAGCGCTTGGGTTTCCCCGCGGGTAAATAATGCGGACCCGTGTGTACGTTCTAAGATATCAACTTGCGAGTTCAAGGGACGAATATCGGTGAGGCCTCTTCCGTCCGGTCTTTTTTCATCGGCAATGATGAGCCGTCTAACTTCATTTTTTACTTCGCCATCTACGAGTTTTTTGATGATTTTCATGGCGTCTTTGAGCTCGTTTTCATCCAGCTCGGGACGGTCTTGCGCGTAGGTGGCTTCTAAATCATCTAAAATGGCGCCAATCGCGTCACCGCGGTCGTGACGCCCATTAATCGCCGCCGCTTGCTTGATTTTTTCAAGCCCATTTTCTTGGACGAAATTGACGAATTCTTCAGGATCTTCTGGGGGAGTGAATTCTACCTTTTCAGGTTGAACGGCTTCGATGATTTCTTCTTGGAACGCAACCAATTTTTTAATCCATTCATGGCCGAACATAATCGCATCCACCATGTCGGCTTCACTGGCTTCTAAGGCGCCGGCTTCCACCATGTTGATGGCATGTTTGGTTCCTGCCACGTATAGGTCAATGTCGGAAAGTTCTTTTTCTTCGGTGGTGGGGTTTAAAATAAACGTCCCGTCCACACGCCCAACTTCCACACCCGCAATGGGGCCTGAAAATGGCGCTTGGGTCAGACTTAAAGACATTGAACTCCCAAACATTGCCGTCGCCGATGGGGAGCGGTCCACGTTCCCACTTAAGACGGTGTTAATGATTTGAATGTCATGTTTGTAGCCTTTGGGAAAAAGGGGTCTAATCGGGCGGTCAATGAGTCTGGCGCTTAAGGTTTCAGTCTCACTGGGTCTTCCTTCTCGTTTGAAGAAACCTCCCGGTATTTTTCCTGCGGCATATTGTTTTTCAGTGTAAATGATCATCAATGGGAAAAAATCCAATTGACTTTCGGTTCTCGAAACTTGGCTGACACTCAACACAGCGGTATCGTCATAACGCACGAGCACTGCGGCGCTGGCTTGCTTGGCCAGTTCACCAAATTCGACACTGAGGCTTTTACCATCTAAGTCCATGGTAAAGACTCTTTTTTCTGACATATAGTCTCCTCTTTTTTTTAGTTTTCCAATTATTTATTGTAGCATACTGCTGCTTTTAAGACCACCCAACTTGAGCAAACAAAAAGCATGCATCGCATGCTATTTGCGTAAGCCCCGGTAGCCTCCATAAATCGGCCGGATGTCGTTGATGGTAATGACCACTCCGGGAGAAAGTTCCTTGAGGGCATTGATGGTTTGGGTGATTTTTTTGCGGTGAATATGTAAGTTTAAGATGTGTCTTGCCCCATCGCGGCCTTCCCCAGGCGTGACGGTGAGGGCGTAGCCTTGATCGCGCATGCCTTTGGCGATGATGCGGCCTTCTTGAGCGGAGACGATGGCGGTAATGTTGATGGTGCCTAAGGCGAGTTTTTCTTCCAGCATGGATCCTACGTAATTACCCGACGCAAACGCCGCCCCATAAATCACAATTTTGAGAGGGTCACTCATCAAGTCATCTAAGACTAACGTTACGACAAAGACCCATAGCATGACTTCAAAAAAAGCAATGATGGCCCCTTTTTCTCGTTCGCCTTTGGTGACAATGACAATGCGTAAGGTCGAGATGGTGACTTCGACAAATTTCAAGGTAAATATCAAAAGATACATCCACACGGTGGGAATGGTTGAAAAATCAAGGGTCATTTTTGTTTCACAGCTTCTTTCGGTTTAGATTTAACGGGTTTTTGACGATTCTTTTCATGGTAATATTCCACGCTTGAACGAATCGTTCCGGTTAAGGGGATGGCTAAAATGATGCCCACGACCCCAAATAAATAGCCAAAAAAGAGTAAGGATGAAAGGACCAGGAGCGGATGCATTTTCGTTTCGCGGCCCATAATGTAAGGCTGGAGTAAATTATTTTGTAAGAAATTAACCACAAACACAATGATGAGAACGGCCAGGGGGGCGAGATCGCCAAAGGCAATCGTCTCATCGGTCAATGTATAAAGCATAGGAAGCAATGTTCCGATGACTGGGCCGATATAAGGGATGATATCTAAGACTCCGAGTAAAAAGCCAAATAACAGACTCCGGCCGCCAAATCCCATGATGAAAAAGATGATGTTAAAGACCACAATCATGATGGCGATGGACGTAAACCGGCCGTTGAAATATTGTTTAATCACGGTATCGGCACGCGTGGTGAGGTGCTCAGCGTCAGGTTCCATTTTATCGGGCAACACTTTGATGATGGCGTGACGTATTTTAGAGCCATCGCGGAGTAAAAAGAATAAAAAGACCGGCGTTAATACGGTCGCAATCAAAATATTCGTGATCGATTGAAAGGCCCCATAAATATCCACCGTTACATTGGAGATGGATTCAAAATCGAGATAAGGAATGACAAAATCATAAATATCTGAAAGGCCTGAATTGTCATCGATCAAGCCTTGTAAAGCCGCCAAAATGGCTGGCCAGTCATTTTCAATGAATAAGTACGCCTGCACATAAATGACATCCCCAGCCGTGACGGCAAATATGCCAATAACCACCAGTAAAAAAAGCACGATGACAAGGCTCCGGGCGGTCTTGTTTTGCAAGTTAAGCTTGATTAAAAATTGGTTGAGCGGTGCGACTAAATAGACGATAAATAGCGCAATCGCAAAGGGAATAAAAATCGCATAAAATGCGCCAAAAAAGCGCCCAAATAAAGCCGGGAACACTTGGTTAATCATAAAGATGGTGGCTAAGGTTAAAAGCGTGAGTAGGGCGGTTTTAATCCAAAGCGTTTGCCAGGGTTTGAATGTCATAAAATCTCCTTGAAAAGAAAAAAAGAAACCTCAGAAGAAGTTTCTTTTATCGTCTTAATCCGAGGCGTTGAATGAGTGATTGGTAACGCGCTTCGTCGGTTTTCATCAAGTAATTTAGTAAGTTCCGGCGATGACCAACTTTTTTGAGAAGACCACGACGTGAATGAAAATCATGTTTGTGGGTGCTTAAATGTCCATTCAGTTCGATGATTTCTTCTGTGAGTAAGGCGACTTGGACTTCTGTGGAGCCAGAGTCTCCTTCTTTGCGGCCATAGGCTTTGACAATTTCAGCCCGTTTCTCTTTCGTAAGAGCCATAGGGTTTCCTCCTTTAAATGATTATTCTGACCGGATGCCACGTAAATCTCATGGAGGTGGGATAAACCTCGCAACCGGCGCAAACACTATTATAGCATAAATTCAGGTGAGGGCAAGACAAGTTTTAAGGGATTTAAAGCGGCTTTTGAGTCATTCGCATCCCGGTCGATTTGAGCGATGAGATCACCGACACTGTCGAACTTTTGTTCATCTCTCAACCACTTGACAAAATAAGTCGTGATGACGTCTCCGTAAATGGTTTGATCAAAGTCAAATAAATAACTTTCCACACTGAGTGGGTGCGCTGCATTCAGCGTCGGATTATGACCTACACTCGTCATCGATGGATACAGAGTATTTCCCACCCGGGTGATACTGGCATACACACCACGTTTGGGAGTGATGCTCGTGGATAATTCAATATTCGCAGTCGGATAGCCAATGAGACGCCCCTTTTTCTCCCCGTGAATGACTTCACCCGTGATCGAAAAATAACGACCTAGACGCGCGTAAGCGTCTTGCATTTTGCCGGCTTGAATGAGTTCTCGGATAATGGTTGAGCCAATTTTTTGGGATGAAAGTCGCATTTCTTCCATCACGTGGACGTGGAAGTTCCCTTCTTCTTTGATCGTTTGGGTCGTTCCTAAGCCCCCGTGCCCAAACCGAAAATCAAATCCACACACTAACATGTGGACCCCATTTAAATATTGTTCAATAAAAGTCGATGCATCCACCTCTGATAAAGCTTTATCAAACGGTAAAACAAATACGCGCTGGATGCCATAGCCCTTCAGCAAAGCCACTTTCTCTTTGAGCGGGGTGATGTATTTAAAATCCATCCCAAAAATCACACTTTTGGGGTGCCGATCAAACGTAATGACCACTGGCGTTTTTCCAGCTTTCTTCGCCTCGTCTAGCGTGACTTGAATCAATGCTTGGTGGGCTGTGTGGACCCCATCAAAAAAACCAATCGAAGCGACCATGGTCTCATCAAGCATATGGGGGGTTAAAATGTCAGTCATGATCAGTCTCCTTTAAACATCCGCATCGGGCGGTATTTATCTTGCGTCCAGTGATACAGTCCATACAAATCCCCCGCTTCATTGATGACCTTAATTTGATCACTCCTGCGGGGAATCTCTAAAGCCCGGCCATGGGCGACGTCTTCTCGGTTCAATTGGTCTAAATGGACCGCATCAAAACCCGGCAATGCCTCGTTCAAACGAATGAGATTGTGGGCATCTAATGCTTCTAAGGGCGTCGAATTCTCGATGGAAAATGCCCCCACCGCTAAACGATGAATAAAATAAGTATGCGCGAGTGTACCGTGATGCTTCGCTAAATCAAGCGCGAGTTTTCGCACGTAAAGGCCACTGCTGGCCTTGACCTCAAACGTTGCTTTAACCGCTTTATCTCTTGTGAGTGGTGCAGTTTGTGTCAATGAAGTCACGGTCAAGGTGCGAGGGGGAACTTCGGGGATGGGTTTGCCCTCACGGGCATATTCATAGAGTTTTTTCCCCGCGACTTTGACGGCTGAATAGGCGGGGGGAGTTTGTTCATAAGACCCGACAAATGCCTGACAATCCAACCAATCGGGGAGGTTTACGGGGGCGGTCTTAATGGGCTTGCCCGTATGATCGAGCGTATCGGTTTCCGTGCCAAACGTGACGCCAAACGCGTAGTGTTTGGTCGCATGCTGCAAATAATGCAACAGTTTGGTCCCTTCATTAATGCCCACTAAAAGAACGCCCGACGCTTCCACATCAAGCGTGCCGGCATGACCGACCCGCCGGGTAGCGAACTGGCGTCTGAGGTGATTGACGACATCGTGGGAGCTCATCCCGATGGGTTTATGGATATTAAAAATGCCATGAATTGGTTTCATCATGGCTTATTATAAATGAAATCGGTCATGAAACCGAAAAAAAACACCGATTAAACGGTGTTTTATGCGCCTTGAACCCATTTTAAGAGTTGTTCTTTGGGCATGAAGCCCGCTTTTCGATCGGCCACTTGACCGTCTTTCATCACAAAGAGTGTGGGGATGGCACGCACTTCATGCTTTTGCGCGACGGCCATGTTTTCATCCACGTTGAGTTTCACGATTTTAATATCCTCATGTTCCCCGGCAATTTCTTCTAAAACAGGGGCAATCATTTTACAGGGGCCACACCAGTCGGCATAAAAGTCAACGATTACAGTGCCACTGCTTGTATCTTGTTCAAACGATGCTTCACTCGAATATACGATGGGCATAAAAGTCCTCCTAGATTAACTAACGCAATTATACCGCAAAATTCCGGCTCGACAAGTAAAATACGCACTCTAGAAATAAACCACCGTGACCCCAGCGCCCCCTTCACCGCCCTGGCCACTGCGAAAACTCTGTACGGCAGGGTTTTCTTTTAAAGCCGTTTGCACCATGTCTCGAATGGCAAACGTTCCGTACCCATGGATAATCCGGGCAAAAGGGAGCTTCGAAAGCGCACAATCATCTAAGTATTTATCCAGTAAATGGGCCGCTTCTTCGACCCTTAAACCGCGCAAGTCAAGTTCGGAGGCCACCCGTTTTTTCGGGACACTGGCTTTGGGGATTTTTTCTTTGGGACGGGCTTTCTTCGTTTCCACAAAATAAAATTCCGATTCATCCAAGGTCGATTCCACATTGCCCATAAGCACTTGCCAACGGCCGCCTTTAAGCGCTTTTTTTAACACGCCATTCCGGTTGAATTTATTCACATGGACTGAATCCCCTGGTTGATAGACATGATCATCCATTTTCTTTTCGCTGGATGGAACATTTTCTTGAAACAAGGTTTCTTTGGCTTGGTTGATTTCATGCGGTTTTAGACGGCTGGCTTTTAACGATGTGACGACTTCTTCAAAGGCCATTTCTAAGGATTCTTTATCCCGTTGGTATTGGCGGGTGAATCGGTCTGTGAGGGATTGTTTCTTAGCCTCTACGTCCGCTTTTTCTTGCTGAAGGTCGTGTTTTAATGCGTCTGTATCACGTTTCAGTTGATTGAGTTCAGCGCGCTCGTTTTCTAAACTGGCCTTTTTTTGTTCCAACGTTTGAATGAGATCACTGACGGGGTTTTGTTCATTTTGAAAATAGGCTTCCGCGTGTTTAATGATGGATGGTTTAAACCCTAAGCGCCTTGCAATCAGCAAGGCATGCGATTCACCCGGGGTATCCAGATACAAATGATACGTTGGTTTTAACGTCTCTTTATCAAAGGCCACACTCGCATTGATGGCGGTGGGATGATCATACGCATAGGCTTTGAGCTCTGGATAATGCGTCGTCACAAAAATATCGTGCGGATGCTGACTCAAATCATCCATTAAAGCTCTGGCAAAGGCCGCACCTGCTTTCGGGTCGGTCCCCCCGCCCACTTCATCGAGTAAGATGAGGGACCCAGGAGCGGCCGTTTCAATGATCCGTTGGATATTGGTTAAATGCGACGAAAACGTCGAAAGGGATTGTTCAATGCTTTGTTCATCCCCAATGTCGGCGTAAACACCGGTGTAAAACGGAAGACTGGATCCTTTTTCTGCCGGAATTAATAGACCTGACAAGGCCATCAGTGATAAGAGCCCTACGGTTTTTAACACCACAGTCTTCCCACCGGTATTGGATCCAGAGATAATCACTAGGTGGGTATCTTGCGAAAGTTCAATGGCATTAGGGACCACTTCTTTGGAGTCAATCAACGGATGACGGGCATTTTTTAATGCCAAATGAGACCCAAACGTGGCCATTTCCATATTCAACTGTGCGGCATATTCCGCTTTGGCAAATATCGCATCTAAGCTACCGATGGTCTCATGGTTGAGCGCTAAGGTTTCATAATGCGTGTGAAGGGTTTGAGAAATCTCTGTCAGGATTCGCTCAATTTCAACTTCAATCGCCGTTTCAATTTTTCTTTTTTCAGCACTCATCTCACCCACAGCAGCCGGTTCCATATACACCGTTTCACCACTGGCGGAATAATCGACGACACTGCCTTTAAACCGGTTCTTGTAGGTTTGCTTGACCGGGACGACGTAACGCCCTTGGCGCTCAGTGTAAAAAGATTCAGATAACATGTCACTGGATTGATCCACAAGGTTCTTAAGTTTTTGCGTGAGGCGATTTTCCATCACCCTCAATGTGTTTTTGTGTGTTTTTAAGGCACTGGAGGCGTTTTCTTTAAGGCCCTCATCATCCACCAACTGATCCAGTTCCATTTTCAGTGTTGATAATGGTTCTAGTGCGGTTAAATAAGACTCAAGGGCGTTTGATTCCAAGTCTTCGGGCACATTCTTAAGCCGTTTATAGACCTGAGTGAGCTCATTTAAAAACCGCCGAATACGCATGAGATCTTGAACACTTAATACCCGGGCAATCTTAATATCACGAAGCGGTTTCGCAAGATCAAAATAATCGCCGAAGCGAGGCGCTTTGGCATCTAAGATGTAGTGTTTAGCACTCATTATTTCACGCATGCTTAAAAGCGCCGCTTCTTTCGTCCCTAAAGGGATTAAGCGGGCAATTTTTTCTTGACCGAGTGACGTATTTGAATAATGAGAGATGGCTTTTAATATCGCTGGAAATTCCAGTGTTTTTAGGTCCATAAGACCCCCTTAACTTGTTTTATTTTAGCACTATTCGTGGTAAAATAGGGAGAAAGGGTGTGAAAAAAATGAACTACGTTTTAGAGCTCACATTGGAACAAATCGAAGCCTTAATTACTTACTACGAACCCCTTGCTGAATCGGTATTTGTTGAAAACACGATGGCCGCCTTTGAAGGCAACCATGTCAATATATCCATCTACCCTTCCAAAAAAGTAATGTTTCAAGGAAAGAAAGCCGCTCAACACTACGATTATTGGATTGAACAATTTGACCTAGGCGAGACGCAAGCCGAAAAGAAAGCAAAAAAAGAGGACAAACCGAATAAAGATGCTTTTTATGAACCTTCTATCGGTTCTGATGAATCAGGGTCGGGGGATTACTTTGGGCCCCTGTGCGTCGCGGCGGTCTATGTCTCGGCCAATGATAAAGAATTTTTAGCGAAGTTTCCCATCAAAGATTCCAAACAGATGGAAGACTCTACCATTTTAGAAACGGTCCCAGAAATTATCAAACGCATTCCTTATAGTCTCATGGTCTTACAAAATGGGCAGTACAATCAAATGATCGACAAAGGCTATAACTTGAACGCGCTGAAAGCTTACTTACATGCCCAAGCGCACAAAAAAATCAGTGAAAAAGTGGGAAAAAAAGGTCCCATAGTCGTGGATCAATTTGTCCAGCCTACCAAATACTATGAATATTTAAAAGACATCGAAGACGTTCCGCAAGTGCAAACGTTTATGACCAAAGCGGAAGATCATTACATCTCCGTCGCATTGGCTTCGATGATTGCCCGCTATGCGTTTTTGAATCATCTCACTAAGCTTTCCAAAGTCTTAAAACTGAAACTTCAAAAAGGCGCATCCCCCATGGTTGACGAACAAGCCGCCCATATCATTAAAACGCACGGTGAACGCCAACTTAAAGAAGTGGCGAAAGTTCACTTTGCAAATACACTCAAAGCCAAGGCCTTAATTAAATAGGCCTTGTTTTTTTAGGAGGTACGTATGTTTTGGATCACCGCCCTGTTTGTGTTAATCATCTTCATGGTTATCGATCTGATCTGGCTTGGCTTTATCGGCCGGTCTTTATACCAAAAGTACATTGGACACTTACTCAAAAAAGACGTTAATTGGACGGCAGCCTTGATTTTTTATGGGCTTTTTGTCCTTGGACTGACCTTTTTTGCCGTCTTCCCCGCGTTAGAAGCATCTTCATTGACCGATGCGCTTCTACTCGGCGGCTTTTTTGGGCTTTTAATGTACGCGACCTATGATCTAACTAACCTAGCCACATTAGAAGGGTGGAGCGTTCCCATCACCATTATTGATATGATATGGGGAACCTTTTTAGGCGCGTTAGTCAGTAGTCTCACGGTATTACTTATGACTCTCTTAGGGGTGGTGTAATATGACTTATGCGTTTGGCGCATTAGTACTCGTCGCATTCTTTACGCTCGTTTACATTGTGGCCCTCATTCGCAATGATTATTCCACCGTGGATGTCTTTTGGGGGATGGCTCAAGTCGTATTAGTGGTAGCCCTCGCGTTTTACTTAGACGGGCATGCGCTTTCTCATTGGATCATCTATGGGGCGATTACGCTTTGGGGACTGCGGTTATCGTGGTATTTATACCGACGAAACTGGCATAAACCCGAAGATTTCCGCTATCAAGCGATGCGCAAAAAATGGGTGAAATTCGAAAAACTACAGGCCTACATTAAAGTCTATCTCTTACAAAGTGGCTTTGCCTTACTTATGGGCATCACCGTGATCAGTATGGAAATACTCTCTTTACGTTATTTGGGAGTATTTATCGCAGGGGCGGTTCTATTCGCGGTTGGGTTCATCTTTGAAACCTTAGCCGATGAACAGATGATGGCGTTTCAAACGATAAAAAAACCGGGTGAAATTCTCACCACAGGGGTTTGGAAGTTATCGCGGCATCCCAATTACTTCGGGGAAGTCACCGTATGGTGGGGCATCGGAATCATGGCT
Source organism: Candidatus Izemoplasmataceae bacterium (assembly GCA_965656585.1). Classification (GTDB taxonomy): domain Bacteria; phylum Bacillota_I; class Bacilli_A; order Izemoplasmatales; family Izemoplasmataceae; genus JAGYII01. Next base: position 21,158 of record CBFHLD010000007.1, read on the forward strand.
TTAGCGCATGCGAATACGTTACTTGTTGCGTTACTGATGCTGATATCTCCGATAACCATTACCTATTTGCTTTTAGGATTATCCGGAATCCCCATTTTAGAAAAACGATATGATGGAGATCCAAACTATGAAGCGTACCGAAAAAAAACCAGAGCCTTCTTCCCGTTTCCAAAAAAATAAGACCAGACATTTGTCTGGTCTTTTTCATAATATGACATTGGCAATGGTAAACGAAATTACAAGGTAAGAAAGTCCCACAAGAAAGTTGTGCCATGCGCCTTCATTATCGGCTTTGACTTCTCGTTCGGACATGTATTCATGGTAACTCACGGCGCGAAAATTTCGTCTAAATACCAGCTTGAAGATATAGTTGGTCGAAAGAAAAATATTGCTCGCGCGGGTCAAGGTGATGAGTCCCCAGAAAAATAGGAGCAACCCGACAATGAATAACCCATCGGAGATGGCCTGAATTCTAGGCACACTGCGGCCGAGTGTGAAAATCCATAAGGCCGTAAACGAAAGGGATATGATGACGAGTTTAACGATGCGTTTAAGGCGATAACTCACTTAAGCTCTTGTTTGTAGGCCGCGATTTCTGCTTGATTGGCATAAATGAGATGGCCTTTTTTAATTTCGTGCAATTCCGGTAAATCACTGGAGTAATCGTGCACGGTGGGGTCGTATTTAATCCGTTGACGTCCACGCTCATATTCAGGATCGGGAAGCGGGACCGCGGATAAAAGTGATTTTGTATACGGATGGAGCGGGTTTTTAAAGAGTTCATCTTTATCGGCAAGTTCAACGAGTTTCCCATAGTACATCACACCAATCCGGTCGGCAAAATATTTCACAACCGATAAATCATGGGCGATAAATAAAATAGTGATGCCGAAATCTTTCCGTAAGTCATTGAGTAAGTTGATGACTTGGGCTTGAATGGAGACATCAAGGGCACTGATCGGCTCATCGGCAATGATGAATTCAGGATTGACAACCAATGCGCGGGCAATCCCAATCCGTTGACGTTGACCCCCAGAAAATTCATGGGGATAGCGGCTGGCGTGCTCAGGGAGTAGCCCAACGGTTTTTAAAACGTCATTGACTTTTTCTTGAATGACTTTTTCTTTTTTCTCACCCGCGATGCGTAAGCCCTCAGCGATGATTTCTTTAACGGTCATCCGAGGATTTAAAGAAGCAATGGGGTCTTGAAAAATCATCTGCATCTTATTAAGAATTTCACGGTCATCTTGGGACGTGTCTTCTTTACGCTTGGGAATGTCGCGTTTAAGATTTTTAACCACTGCATCCCGTTTTAGTTCAACCGCTTTGATTTTTTCTTGATACGTCGCTTGGACTTTAGCTTTATCGGATTCACTGGCGCCTTCGAGTTCAGAAGCCATGGCTTGTTTGAGTTCAGCGATTTCCTTCGCGGCGTTTTGTTTTTCATCTTTAATTTGTTGTTTGAGACCGATCGTTCCCGCACTGATGCGGTTGCCTAGGAAATACACTTCACCATCGGTGGGTTCATACAGTTTAATGATGGTCCGTCCGGTGGTGGTTTTCCCACATCCAGATTCGCCCACAAGGCCGAACACTTCACCTTTTTGGATGTCAAAAGAGACATCATCCACGGCTTTAACCACAAGTTTATTGCGGCCAATTCCGGTGGTAAAGTGTTGCTTCAGATTGCGTACGCTTAATATTGTCTCTGCCATTAGTTGCGTGCCTCACTTTGCGTAGAATCTTTGGAGCGTTGTTTCATGGCTTTAATGCGGTCTTGAATGACTTGGGGAGGTTTTACCTTCGGCGCATCTTTATGAAGTAGCCAGGTGGCCGCATAATGGGTATCGGACACTTTGAAATACGGGGGCTGTTCTTCAAAATCAATCGCCATCGCGTATTCATTGCGGTCTGCAAAGGCATCGCCTTTCGGTGGATAAAGCATGTTGGGAGGCGTCCCTGGAATGCTGAAGAGACGGTCTCTCGAAGATAAATCAGGCATCGAAGAAAGAAGCGCCCAGGTGTATGGGTGTTTGGGATCGTAAAAGATTTCTTCACTGGTTCCGATTTCAACGATTTTACCTGCATACATAACCGCCACACGGTCCGCCATATTGGCCACCACCCCTAAATCGTGGGTGATGAAGATAACGGTTAAATCACGTTCTTCTTTTAAACGGTTAATGAGTTCTAAGATTTGCGCTTGAATGGTCACATCCAGCGCAGTCGTTGGTTCATCACAAATCAGTAAATCCGGATTGGCTGTTAAGGCAATCGCAATGACGATTCGCTGACGCATCCCACCCGAAAATTGGAAGGGATATTGTTTCAATCTTTTTTCGGGTTCTGGAATGCCCACTTCCCGCATGACTTCAAGGGCCCGTTCCCGAGCTTCTTTTTGGGTGACTTGTTTATACCGGGCAAGTTCTTCTTTCAGGTCACTGATTTCGGCGCGATAGCCTTTTTTCTCTTCGCTACTCGCACTGCTCATTTTGGCTTTAACCGATGCAATTTTCTCGGCGTATTCGGCCTTTTTGGCGGCCCATTCTTGATCGACTTCTTTTTGGGCGGCTTTTTTGGCAGCTTGATAGGCCGCCTTAGCCTCAGCCACTTGTTTTTTGAGTGTCGCTTGTTTAGCTGCGGATGCACTTTTGAGTGCCGATGCATCCCCGTCACCGGATTCTTTGAGATCAGCAAGCGCTGATTTCAAGGATTCTTTTTCTTTCGCAAGCTCATCACGTAAATTGAGATATTTCCGTCGCTCTGGATGAGATTTAGCTTTCACTTTGTTTTTTAAATGTTTACCGTTAACAATCATCCCTTCGGTAATTTGCTTCCCGATTTTCATAATCGGATTCAAACTGGACAATGGATCTTGGAAAATCATTCCGAGTTTATTCCCGCGGAGTTTGTGGAAATCTTCTTCTCGGATTTTAGTTAAGTCTTCATCTTCGTAAATAATCGAACCACTATCAATCGTCGCGTTCCCGGCTAAGATTCCCATAATGGAACGGCTGGTCACGGATTTACCGGATCCAGATTCACCGACAATCGCAAGCGTTTCTTTTTGATAAAGATCAAAATTGATGTCCCTTACGGCACGGACAGGGCCTTGAGGTGTTTTAAATGAAATGCTTAAGTCTTTGACTGATAATTTAATATCTGGCATTATTCGGACCCCCTCAAGGATGGATTAAAGGCATCGCGCAGGGCGTTACCAAATAAGTTAAAGGTAATCATAAGGATGGAGATAATGACCGCCGGCCAAATCGTCAGGTATGGACGACTGACAATCTCAGCCCGTCCATCGGCGAGTAATACCCCAATGGATACCCCAGAAAACTCGATGGGGCCAATACTAAAGGATTGCCCATGCCCGATCCCGAATCCGAGGTAAGAAAGAGTTGATTCGGTAAAAATAACAAGGGGAATAGATAAAATACTGGCGGTGATAATGGTCCCAATCCCATTCGGTAAAATATGGCGGAAAATGAGTCGGTTATCTTTGGCACCCAGGGTTCTCGATGCTAAGACATACTCGCGGCCTTTATACCGGTAAAATTGGGTCCGGGTGACCGAGGCCACGCCAATCCACCCTGAGACAATTAAGACAATAAATAATGTTGTAATACCTGGTCCAATGTAAGCCACCGCAATCGCTAAGACTACGAGGAATGGAATCCGCGCAATGATTTCTGCAAAACGTTCCATAAGGATATCGACTTTACCGCCGTAATATCCAGAAATAGCGCCGTAGATAATCCCAATCGTAATATTTACGAGGGCCGCTGAAACCCCAATAAGTAATGATGTTCTCAAGGCAACCCAAGCAAGATTAAATAAATCGCGACCGGTATTGGTCGTTCCTGCCAAATAATAAGGAACGCTATCGTATCCTGCATAGAGGCCATAATTCATAATCACTTCATAAGAGACATATTCGACCCCATCAACGACGACAGGTTCGGATACACTCACAACTTCACGGACGGGACAGCCTTCTGATAGGTACCATCCATTCGGATTATCGGGATTTTCAATGACCGAACAACTACTTCCGTTGGTTTCGATCAAACTTTCGTATTCTGCTTTGGAGAAATTATCGATACGGTAATCACCCAGTGCAGCCCCATATGCATCAAATTCAAAACTGGACATCGTGATGGTCGCTTCAAAGCGAGTCAGACGTCCCGTTCCATCGAGTGTTTCAAAAGTTGCTAGCTCAAAGCCGGTCGCATCGACGAATGGTTCATCGGCCCCATCAAATGTAAATAAAACATTATTCAGGCGTACGTAGTCACTTTGTTCGGAGTTTTCTAATAAGAGTCTGAGTTCGGTGGAATAAAAGAATATATCATCGGGATTAGCAATCGCATCCAAGACTGAAAAAGTGGAAACACCCGCTTCTTCAACTTCACCGATGCTAACATAATTGCCATTCCCATCATTGACTAAAACACTAAATGAGGATCCATCGGAAAGTTGAACCTCAGATGCATCAATGGTGACTACAGGATTTAAATCAAGGTTGGGAAAGAAATTACCAGGTGCCTTGAAAGTCGATGAACTATCGGCTTCTCGGTTGGCAAAGTTGACCAAGCCACCCATGCAATTTTCAGTAATTTCTGAACAGGCAATCTCATAGTTTACCAAGGTATCCATATCAATATAGGCTTCCGGATAGCGCGTTTGGTTCGGTACGCCTAAGCCAGTATCAGGATCGATGGTCTCAGGTAGGACTTGTTGGTTTTCAATGAGAACATTCCCATCAAGAACTCCAAAGTTTTCAACAATCGGGACACGGGGTGGTAAAAAAGCCATCCGTGGTTCTAAGGTGGTGAAGTTTTTGTTGGTGAATGTAGGAATTAAAATGGATAAAGTGATGAGTGTAAATAAAATGACGGTGGCAACAACATTGGTTTTATTTTTGACAAACCGAATCATCGCATCTTTGAAGTAACCAACGGGTTTTGTTTCAAACTTTTTATCAAAGATTTTTTCATCCCGTTGGACAAACTGTAGTTTTTCCTTGTCTACGTTTGGATTCGTATTTTTTTCGTTCATTATTTGCGAGCCCCCATACGAATTCTCGGATCAACCAGCCCATACGATAAATCAACAAGAAGGATCGCAAATAGACTAATTACCGTATAAAATGCTGTAATACCTAAGATTAAGTTGAAATCATAGTTGTTTTGGGTCATGGCGCGAATAAAGATGCG
>CBFHLD010000007.1:26475-27771 GCA_965656585.1 Candidatus Izemoplasmataceae bacterium
AATTACCGTATAAAATGCTGTAATACCTAAGATTAAGTTGAAATCATAGTTGTTTTGGGTCATGGCGCGAATAAAGATGCGGCCTGTCCCAGGAATCGAATAGATGACTTCGATGATAACAGATCCCGATAAAAGCCCGACAAATGAGGCGATAATCCCAGGCACTAGAGGTACCATCGAATTACGCATCGCATGTCTCAAGACCGCTTGGGTTTGAGAAAGTCCTTTTGTTCTGGCTAGAAGTAAAAATTCAGACGTTAAGACTTCAGAAAGCTCTGCCCGAGACGTCCGGGTGAGTGAAGCAAGGGCACCGAACGATAAACCGAGCACAGGAAGCACAAAGGCTGTGTAGCGAATGGACCCTGTAACATCTGCGGGTGGGAACTGGACGGGAAGCCATCCAAGCCCATAGCCAAACACCAAGACTAAGAACGTCATGGTCACAAAACTCGGAAGCGAGATCAAAATCATGACCGCCACAGAGATAAAGTTATCTAAAAAGCTATTTTTTCTGAGCGCGGCAAGAATACCTAATGCAAACCCAATGGGAATATAAAAGAATAACGCCACAATGTTGAGTTGGAAGGTTACTGGAATCCTTGAAAGCAAGATATCAAAAACAGGGACATTGGCTTGTACCCGGGTAGATACCCCCCAGTTCCATTCAGTTACGATATTACGGACCCAATTGAAATATTGATTGATCAATGGAACCGGTTTATAGATTCTAAATTGATCACCCTCATCTCGGTACCACGCGTTGCGAACCAAGGTATATTCATCGCTTGCAGCAGGTTCTCTGAGCTCTTGGCGAATGATTTCAACCATTTCAGGATCACGTTCTAACTCGATGGTCATATAACCATCTGAAACTTGACGCGCGTAGTAAATTTCTCGTTGTTCTTCAATCGTGGGCGGGTATTCAGGTGCATTCTTAAGCAATATAAAATTGATAGAAAGAATGGTCACTAAAATTATAAACACCCATACGGTTCGAATCATTGTATATCGTAACATTCACATCATCCTTATTTTTAGATTAAAAATTGAAACATTTGATGATTAAATCATACAAAATCGATGGTTTAAACAGCAAATATTTCAACAATGAAACTACTTAAAACATAATGAACCAAATGCAAACCCGAATGGGTCTGCATTTGGTCAATCATTATATTCAGTTCAGTAAAGTAATGGGATGGTTTACTCGGCTACCATACCATCTTCAAGTTCAACTTCAGAGGTGAGTAACCGCTGAATGGCGTCGAAGGAGAAGATTTCACGGAGCGTTTCACC
>CBFHLD010000008.1:0-24829 GCA_965656585.1 Candidatus Izemoplasmataceae bacterium
AAGGCATCCGGCCAAGTAAGGCGGATACTTCAGATCCAGCTTGGGTAAACCGGAAAATATTATCGATAAAGAGCAACACATCTTGTTTTTCTTCATCTCTAAAATGTTCGGCCATGGTTAAACCCGTTAGTCCAACGCGCATTCTAGCGCCTGGCGGTTCATTCATCTGACCAAACACCATGGCGGTTTTTTCGATAACACCGGAATCCGTCATTTCGTGGTAAAGGTCGTTCCCTTCACGGGTCCGCTCCCCAACACCAGCAAAGACCGAAATCCCGCCGTGCTCTTGGGCAATATTATGAATGAGTTCTTGGATGAGGACGGTTTTACCAACCCCAGCGCCTCCAAAGAGACCGACTTTTCCCCCTTTGACGTATGGGGCGAGTAAGTCAACCACTTTAATCCCCGTTTCTAAAATCTCGGTTTCACTGGAAAGATCATCCAGCTTTGGGGCAGTCCGGTGAATCGGCATTCTTTTGACCGATTTTGAAAACCCATCTTTATTATCGATCGGGTCACCCAGCACGTTAAAGATCCGGCCGAGGGTTTCTTTACCCACGGGGACTGAAATCGCTGCGCCTGTATCGACAACGGGCATGCCACGTTTGATTCCATCGGTGGAATCCATGGCAATGGTTCTAACGACATTATCCCCTAAATGAAGCGATACTTCTAAGGTGAGATCAATATCGACCACCCGTGATTTATCGTCCATGTTGGATATTTTGAGTGCGTGATTAATTTCGGGGAGTGCTTCGTCAAACGCCACGTCAACGACGGGACCCATGACTTGTAATACTTTCCCTTGATTCATTAAAGCCTCCTAGTTCACAGCATTCGCGCCGCCGATGATATCGGTCAGTTCAATCGTGATGGCATCTTGGCGGGCTTTATTGTATGAGAGTGTAAGTGTATCAATGACTTCTTTGGCATTATCGGTGGCGTTTTTCATCGCCGTCATGCGTGAAGCGTGTTCGCTGGCTTTGCCTTCTAAGACCATGCCGTAAAGTGTATGAACCACATAATTGGGCAAGAGCATGCTCAAAGCCGTTTTTATGTCTGGTTCAAAATCGTAAATGAGTGCGGTTGCTTCAGGTTTTTCGGTGTCAACATCCGGATTAAATTCGAGGGGCACGAGCGGTTTCACTGTCACATCTTGGGAGAGGGTATTGATGAACTTGTTATAGACCGTGATGATTTCATCGGTGGTACCTTCTAAGTAATTTTTGATGAATGTATCGGTCAGTTTTTGAAAATCAATAAACTGAAAATCATCCCGAACTTGAATGGGTTCATCTTGAACCAGTTGATACCCACGTTGTTTGGCATAATTGAATGCCTTATTACCAATGGCCGCGACCGATATTTGAGATGCGTCGTATTGATGCTTCTTGATGTAGGTTTCAAAGGCCTTAAAGACATTCGCATTATAAGGCCCAGCAAGCCCGCGGTCAGACGTGACTAAAATGAACGTTGAATGATGAATCGTGCGCGGTTCTAACATTGGATGTCTTAAATCCGGGTCTTCGTTAAAAATGCGTGATAAAATCGTTTCGAGTTTTTCGGTGAGGGGGCGGTACGCTTTGATGGTTTTTTCGGCTTTTTTCAGCTTGGAAGCACTGACCATATGCATCGCTTTGGTGATTTGCGATGTTTTTTTCGTGCCATCAATGCGTTGCTTAATGTCCCGCATGTTCGCCATAGCGATTCAAGCCTCCTTAGTTAAAGTTAGACAAAAGCCTTGACGGCTTTTTCCATGACACCGTTCATTAAATCAGCATCAGGCAGTACTTTTTCTTTACGGATGGTTTCTAAACATGCTTTTCCGTCTTTGTCTTGGTCAAAAGTCGCATGCAGATGGGCTTCAAACCGGCCGATATCTTCGACTTTGATGTCATCTAAATACCCTTTGGTGAGCGCGTATATGGATACCACTTGTTTTTCTACATCCATGACTTCATGTAAGCCTTGTTTGAGGATCTCAACGGTCCGTTCCCCGCGGGCGAGTTTCTTTTTCGTGGTTGCATCGAGGTCTGACCCAAATTGGGTAAAGGCTTCGAGTTCACGGTAACTGGCGAGGTCCAAACGCAAGGTTCCTGAGACTTTTTTAATCGCTTTAATTTGCGCGGATCCCCCAACGCGTGAGACGGAGTTCCCTGCGTTGATGGCTGGGCGGACCCCACTGTAAAAGAGATTGCTTTGGAGGAAAATTTGACCGTCAGTGATGGAGATGACGTTAGTCGGAATATACGCCGCGATGTCACCCGCTTGGGTTTCAATGATGGGCAGCGCTGTAATTGAGCCGCCCCCTAAATCATCATTGAGTTTGGCGGCCCGCTCTAAGAGGCGTGAATGAAGATAAAAGACATCCCCAGGGAACGCTTCACGGCCCGGTGGGCGTCTTAAGAGTAATGAAAGTTCACGGTAGGCAATGGCGTGTTTGGTGAGATCATCATACACGACCAACACGTGTTTACCTTCATACATAAATTCTTCGGCCATCGTGACCCCCGCATAGGGTGCTAAGTATAAAAGCGGTGAGGGTTCTGAAGCACCGGCTGAGACGATGGTGGTATATTCCATGGCCCCATAGCGTTTTAGGGTTTCTTGAATGCCAGCCACGGTGGATTCTTTTTGACCGATGGCGACATAAATACAAAAGACATCTTTACCTTTTTGATTGATGATGGTATCTACAGCAATCGAGGTTTTACCGGTTTTCCGGTCCCCGATAATCAGCTCACGTTGACCCCGTCCGATGGGCACTAAAGCATCTAAGACTTTAATCCCTGTTTGCAGAGGTTCTTCCACGGATTTACGGGTCATAACACCCGGGGCTTTTTTCTCTAAAGGACGAGTTTTCTTAATGGGAATACTACCCATTCCATCAATGGCTTGGCCGAGTGGGTTGACCACGCGCCCAATCATTTCTGGGCCGACAGGAACTTCTAAAATGCGGCCCGTGGTTTTCACTGAGTCGCCTTCTTTAATCGCAGTGGATTCATCTAAAATGATGACCCCCACGTGATCTTTTTCTAAGTTTAAGGCCATGCCGTAGATATCATTATCAAAGGCGAGGAGTTCCCCGCTCATGGCATTGTCAAGACCGTGCACTAAGGCAATTCCATCTCCCACACTGACGACTGTACCGACAGAATCGGTTTGGAGGTCTTTTTCGAAGGATTGAATTTGCGCTTTAATGAGGTTACTGATCTCAACAGGATTAATTTTACTCATAGCGTCACCTGCTTATCGTATGTTTGAGTGTGTCATACATGGTGGATGTTGATGCATCAAATACTTTATCGTCATAGGCAATTCTTAAGCCCCCCACCATCGCGGGGTTCACTTTAATGTTGAGTGTCGGTTCTTTGAATCGTTTTTTAAACGATTCGATGAGTGCCTTTTCTTGTTCACTGGAAAGGACGTGGGCGGTTTCCACGTGAATGATTTTTTCTTGAGATAAGGTTTCAATGACGGCAAAAAATGCCTCCAAAATAGACCCTAAATCGCCCATTCGGTGATGATGGTTCAAAACATCCACAAATTTTAAAATGAGTGGATGATCGGTGGCTTTTTCAATGATCAAACGAATCGCTTGATCGGAAACTTTCGGATGGGTGAGAAAACTTTTTTGACCGGCAAACCCGTCATGAAGTCCTTTGGCAATATCTTCGACCGCGTCTAATTCATTCGCTTCTAAAGCGAGATCAAATAAAGCGCGGGCATAGGATTCATGCACACTACTCATGATGGCTGACTTCCTCAATCGCTTCGTCAATCAAAGCCATGTAGGTCGCTTCATCAATTTCTTTCGCAATGACCTTTTTAGAAAGGGCCATCGCGACACTGATGATTTCTTCACGCAGTGATTTGCGCGCGTTTTCCACGTCTTTGGTCAATTCATTTTCTGCTTGCTTACGCATGTTTTCCACTTCTTCTTTGGTTTTTTCTAAAGTGTTTGCGCGTGTGTTTTCCGCTTGCTCTTTAGCCGCATCTAAGATAGCTTTAGCTTCTTCTTTGATACTTGAAAGCTCAGCTTCTGCCTTTTCTCTAAGGTTCTGCGCTTTTTCTTTGTCGGCTTTTGCGGTGGCGATGTTTTCATCCACAACGCTTTGACGAGCATCCAAAAAAGCGGTGACTTTGTCCCAAAGGAACACTTTCACCAAGGCAATCAAGATGACGGTTGCGACAAGTTGAATGAGAATTTCGATGGGATTTATGATGATCCCATTACGGACGAGATTCTCAATGGCTTCTGCCAGTCTAGAAGCAAATCCAGACATATGGACCTCCCTCTAAACTAAGTTGTAAAGATTAAAATAAAGGCAATGATGAGGGCATAAAGACCGGTGGTCTCAGCCATCGCTTGCCCAACGAGCATGGTGGTGGTAATTTTACCGCTGGCTTCAGGTTGACGCCCCACGGCTTCAGCCGCTTTACCGGCTGCAATCCCTTGTCCAATCCCAGGACCGAGTCCTGCGATCATGGCAATGCCCGCTCCTAAGAGTGCATAGGCGCGAATGAATGCTTCTGAAGTAACTTGAAAATCCATAATATAAATCCTCCTAGTGAATTTAAGTTATTTTAAGCTGGTTCCGAATCTTCTATAGCCATAGACAAGAAGATGGTAAGCAGCATGAAATACACAAAAGCTTGAATGGCTCCAAAGAACACGGTAAATATCGGGTGCAACAGCACCGTTGTGAAGACAATGTTACCCGCAGTTCCGAATATGGAAGGCCCAAAGAATGCATAGATGAGCGCACTGATGACCGCGCCCGATAAGATGTTCCCAAATAGCCGTAAGCCCATGGCAGTCGGAGTGGATAGTTCGCCGAATAAATTAATTGGGAGCAATAACGCATTGGGGCTCGATAAATCTTTTAAGCGTTGCCACGGTTTTTTAACGATGAGACCCGCACCTTGAATGACTAAGATGGCAAAAGCCGAGAAGGCTAAGGCCACATTAATATTCGATAGCGGGGTCGCTAGACCAAATAGGTTTGCGGTATTGGCCAGAAGCAAATAAAAAAGGATTGCAAAAAGTAAAGGGGCGAAGGTCCGCCAGCGCTTTCCATAGTAATCCTTAATCAAATTATTCACTGATGATATCGCCACAATGACCATGTTTTCCAGCATGGATGGCTGATCCGTTGGTGTGAGTTTAGACACTTTACGACCCATCACAAACGAAAAGAGGCCAATGAGCCCAATGATTAAAAGACTGTGTTTTAAATTAACCGACCAATTGAGAAAGTTCCAATCAATCGAAATAATATCACCCATGATCCATATCCTTTCGGTGAATCCATACACTTAATAATAATACACCTTTGAAGATAAAAAAGCCGCCAAATACACTTAAAAAGTAAATGCTTTCATTCAAGTAGCTTATAGAGAGTATTAAACCATAGATGGCATAACGAACCAAATAATTACGGCGAGTCATCCAGACCCATTTCTCGGGGGTGTCTTGATGTTTATTAAACGAGCGATAATTCATACTCGCAAGCATAACGCTCACGACACTTCCCAGTCCAAACGAAAGTACAAGCGTAAACGCATCCACAGATTCAATGAAGATTCCTATAATAAATAAGATGAGGCCAATCACGATCGTGGCGGGCCAAACGAAGAAAAATGTTTTTAAATAAGCTTCATTCATGAGGACTTCCCAAGTTTAATGAGACGGCGTATAAATTGCCAAATGGCACCGGCGCCTAAGACGACCATAAACGTGGCTGCAAGCAACCCATTAAAGTCAAACAATCCATCGAGATAGTTGCCGATGAAAAACCCAATGACTAAGGCAATCAACATTTCAAAGATGAAATTCGTCGCCACCGCAATCAGTTTAAGCGTGTTTTTTTGATTCATTATTTCGTGCCGTATAAACGGTCCCCTGCATCCCCTAAACCGGGGACGATGTAACTCTTCTCATTCATTTTAGGGTCGAGAGCCGCTAGGTAAATATCCACATCAGGATGGGCTTTTTGTAAGACCTCTACACCCGTTGGACACCCCACAATTCCCACAAAGCGAATGTCTTTAGCACCGGCTTCTTTGAGTAAATGGATCGCCGATGTCACAGACCCACCGGTCGCAAGCATCGGATCCACCACTAAAATGGTCGCTTCTTTCGTTGTGTCCGGCACTTTAAAATAATATTGTTTCGGCTCTAAGGTTTCTTCATCTCGGTACATACCGACATGGCCCACTTTTGCCGTGGGTATCAGTTGTTGAATGCCCGCTACCATCCCAAGTCCTGCCCTTAAGATGGGCACAATGACGACTTCTTTGGCCAACATCTTCACCGCTGTTAAAGCAATGGGGGTCTCGATTTCACCGTCGGATGTCGGTAAATCGCGCGTGACTTCATAGGCCATCAGCGCACCAATTTCATCCACCGTTTCCCGAAATAATTTCGTCGTGGTTTCTTTGTTGCGAATGATGGCAAGCTTATGATGAATCAAGGGGTGATCAAATACTTTTAATTTTCCCATAATGCACCTCTTATTTTAATTTAACATATCCTTTACGGGCTGAAAGCTTTTTCGGTGAATTGGCGTGATGCCATGTGTCTTTAACGCTTCAATATGACCGGGAGTCGGATACCCTTTATGCTGGTCAAAGCCATAACTCGGATAGCGTTTTGCTTGGTCTTTCATCCACGCATCGCGCGTGACTTTTGCAAGGATACTCGCCGCCGCAATGGAATCCGATAACGTGTCTCCTTTAACGATGGCTTGATGGGGGAGTGGCACGAGTAAAGGCATCGCATCGGTGAGTGTGTAATCGGCCCCAAGTGTTAACGCAATCTCAGTCATCGCTTCTTGGGTCGCCCGGTAAATATTTAAGGTATCGATCGTCGTTTCATCAATGATTTTAATCTCATAAGCAAGGGCTTCATCTTGAATGAGGGGAAATAACATTTCTCGTTTTTTTAAGGACAGTTGTTTCGAATCGAACAACCCTTGGATTGCATGATCTTTCGGTAAGATGACACCTGCCACCACCAGGGGTCCGGCAATCGGACCGCGTCCAGCTTCATCGATGCCACACAGTGTTTGAATGCTTTCACTGTAATACTGGGGGTCAATCATCTAAAGGAACCTTCCCAAATTCACCTTCCCGGTACCCTTTAAGTAACCGCTGGGTCAAAGCCATTTCATCATAACTATGATCGGTTTTAAAGCCTTCTTCATGCGCGATTTTTTCCGTAATTTCTAAGGCTGAAAGGCCGGGATAAAGATGACTCAGTTTGGATTCTGGGTGCGTCATCAAACGCTCAAACAAAAAATCAAGGGCTGCCGCATAGGGAATGATTTTATCTTTTATGGATCCGAGTATGGCCATCTTAATGCCGACGATGGGATCTTCAATTTTCGGCCACAATACCCCCGGGGTATCCAAAATGGAAACATCTCCTGTTTCCACCCATCTTAAGGCTTTCGTAATGCCTGGGGTGTTGGCCACCGCTTGGGTTTTCTTTTTTGCGAGTTGGTTGATTAATGTGCTTTTACCCGTATTGGGGATGCCTAAAACAGAGAGTCTAAGACCGCCAATTTTCCGGCGGGATGATTTCATGGTTTCAGCCACTTTGATGAGCGCTTTGACATCTTTTTCTTTTCTTGCACTAATGGCAATGCAAGGCATATCCATCGCGCTTAAGCGTGTTTTAACATCATCCAGATACGTGGCTTTCACCAAGTCTTTTTTATTGATAACGATCAGAAATGGTTTATTATTAAAGGTTTTTTTCAAGGTGGGATCTAAGGTTGAAAAGGGCGCTCTTGCATCAACCACCCACAAAATCACGTCAATCGATTTGAGCATGCTTTGGTGACGGTTCCTCGTTTTGGCCATATGGCCGGGGTACCAATTGAGACTCATGGTTGAACCGGTCCAATACGATCAAAGGGACGCAAGATAAATATCACATGGCCGAAGAAAGCATCCGATTCAATGGCGCCTAAGGCTCTTGAGTCGGTGGAATTCGTCCGGTTATCACCGAGGACATAATACTCGGTATCCGATAGCGTCAAATCACAATTGGGCCCGCCATAACAAAGCGTTTGGACGTCACCTAAATACGGTTCATCAAGCACGGTCCCATTGACATAAACCGCCCCCGATTCGATGGATACGTTATCCCCTGGAAGTCCCACCACACGTTTTAAGAAATATTCACTTTCGACTTGAACCACCACCACATCGCCATACGTTAATTGATCCATCGCGTGGGAAATGATGACGTCGTCTTGATCGAAAAAGTTGTCGTTCATACTACTGCCAGATACATTCGCCAAGGAAAAGAAAAACGTATTGAGTAAGACATAGGCCATGCCAATAAATGTCGCAAATTGGACATAATCCATACGACTATGGATGCGACGGAGCTTACGCAGTTGTTTTTTTTCATTCATCGGCTCATTCATAATCGATTGAGCTTTTAAAACACTCGGAATAATGAGTAAGGTTAAAAAGACCACCAGCGTGTAATAAAACGATAGATCTTGAATGAGGGGAACCGTATCTTGAATCCACGGGCCAATGCCGGGAACTTCTGAAAAGGTCGTATGACGTAACGTGTTAAATGGTGCATAACGTGGGGCTACCCATTCGGCCACAAACATTACACTTAAAAAAAGAACGGTTTTAATTAACGTTCGAGTGATCTTGCGCGTGGTTTTTTTAACGGGTTTACTTGGGATATATTCTTCCAAAGGGTTTGCCTTCTTTCTACGTTTCATTTTACACCATATCAAAGGGAATAAAAAAGGTCATGGCTATGACCTTTTTTAAATTCCGCGTAAGCGTTCGATGATTTCTTCAGCTTCTTCAGCGCTGACTAACACATCTCTGGCTTTTGAGCCTACATTCTCACCGACAATGCCGGCAGATTCTAAACTAGAGACAATGCTTTGCGCCCGGTTAAAACCTATATTGAAGTTTTTAATGATTCGGTTCATGGAGGCTTCCCCTTGACCGATGACGAATTTGGCTACATCGATCAACAGTTCATCATTTTGGAACGTATTGATGGCTTTTTCAATGAGTTCATCGGCGGTGAATAAATAATCTGGGGTGCGTTGATTTTTAATAAATTCGGTGACGGAATCGATGTCTTCATCGGAGACAAAAGCACCTTGTAAGCGACGTTTGTTTTTTCCGTTGACCATCAACAACATATCGCCTTTTCCAATCAGTTTTTCTGCACCGGCACTATCTAAGATGGTTTGGGAATCGATGTGAGACGCCACTGAAAATGCGACCCGTGTGGGAATGTTTGATTTAATGGTTCCTTTGATGACGTCGGTGGAAGGACGCTGTGTGGCTACGAGTAAATGAATCCCAGCGGCTCTGGCTTTTTGGGTTAGGCGCATAATGGATTCTTCCACAGCTTGCGACGCTACCACCATGAGGTCAGCTAGTTCGTCCACCACAATCACCATGTACGGTAAAGCTCTAGACGCTTCTTCGTTATAGCCCACAATATCTCTGACTTTGCTTTCAGCAAACATTTGATAGCGGCGTTCCATTTCATCCACCGCCCATTTTAACGCCGCGGTTGCGGCTTTCACATTGGTGATCACGGGCGTGAGTAAATGCGGCAGTTCATCATAACTTGAAAGTTCGACCATTTTCGGGTCAATCAAAATCATTTTGAGTTCTTCGGGGGTATGTTTAAGCAATAAACTGACTAAAATCGTGTTGATGTTGACGGATTTACCCGACCCGGTTTGACCCGCAATCAATCCGTGCGGCATGGCTTTAATCGATTCGACAATGGTGAACCCATCGATGTCTTGACCAAGGGCGACCGTGAGGGGGTCTTTCGCATTTTTAAACACATCTTTTTGAATCAAATTCGCAAAATGGACGGTTTGGCGAACTTCATTCGGCACTTCAATCCCGACCGTAGATTTCCCAGGAATTGGGGCTTCAATGCGGATTTGTTCAGCCGATAGATTCATTTTTAAGTTATCTTGAAGCTGGGTCACTTTACTGATTCTCACGCCACTATCTAAGACGACTTCAAAACGCGTGACTGTCGGCCCATACGTATACGAATGGACGTGGGCACCCACCCCAAACGCTTCAAACGTATGGTCGATGGCTGTCTTTTGACGTTCTAAAGATTCTTTTGGATCGGTTTTAACTTCTGGAGGGATAGAAAATAAAGAGACGGGAGGAAGTTCATAAGGGGCTTCTTTTTTGGCCGGTTTTTCTTTCGGCTCATCCGGTTCTTCGGGGACAAAATCACCCCGCTCTTCTTCCGGTTCAACGGAAACTACTTCGGATTCTTCTTCGGGCTCTCTCGATTCAAATGTCTGACTTTCAGGGGTTTTTTCATCCTGTTCAATAAAGTGTTGAATGTGCGCATCTAGAGGCGCATCTTTAGGAACGCCCAAGTCGGTTTCATGCAAGGTATTTGTATCAGAATCCCCTGGAGTCGATTCTGTCCAACTCGCAGACTGGACGGGTTCTTTATGCATTTTCCGGTCTTGGTCCTCTAAGGCTTCGGAGAGATTTTTTCCGCTAACCACATCAAATTCTGGGTACGCTGTCCCATATTTTTTAATGCGTTCTTCATTGGTCATTTTAGGCTTGATCCTAAACGGATCGAGTTTATCCATATTGGTCGTTGATTTTTCCATGATGGGAATCACAACTTCATCTTTCACATGCGTCCCAAAAATAGGCGAAACAAAACGATCTTTTTTATAGACTCTTTTTTCTTCATCGGTCAGGATATGAAAGATTTTAAATGGCGTATCATCCGGCGTTCTCTCGAACGGCGTTTTAATGAATTTTCGTCTGAAGCGTAGCACCAGCATTCCTCCCTTGACGCGCCTCAGCAATGAAATGCGTGATCATTCCAGGCGACTTGTAAAACGGATCAATATACGTTTCTTTGAGTTCATCTTTGACATAGTATAAAACACTTGGGACCCCGTAGATATTTAAATGATTCGCTAGAACAGGGTGCTTTTCGCGCTGCACATAATAAAAATCAATGTCTTCAAACACCGCTTCAAGCCGGTCTAGGTAAGGTTCAAGCCGGTGACAATCGGGACACCAAGACGAATAAAAAATGACGACGGTTTCAACGTGTCCGCTTTTGAGGGCACGCTCATATTCATACATGGTATTAAGCGTCCTCATCGTTTAAATCCTCATCCAATCGTTTAATTTCGCGTTCGACTAAATCATAATCAATGGTCTCATCAAAGACACTCTTGGAATAAACACGGCTGGTTTCTTCCGCAACAACCGCGAGCATCGTTTTGGCTATTTGCCGGTTCAAGGTTGAAATGCTCGTCTTGATAACCAATTTACGGAACCAATAAACGGGATTAAACGCATTGATGACACCGAGTGTGGCTTCAATGCCTTTGCGCGTCCTTTTATCACTCACGACTTTCATCCACTTTTGATTATCGATTTTTTTCTTAAAGTCCACGAGTTCCATAAACCGAGTCACTCGGACATGTTTAACATTTTTAAACAACCCTTTATTTAACGTCTGCGCAATTCGGTCATGAATGTAATCATCGAGTTGTAAAAGTTCATCCACGGAAAGTTCCATCATCGGATATTTAGACGTCGGGTAATAATACGTCGCAATCGTCTCAGTCAAATCTTTAGATGCGTTGACAAAGGCGTCAAAAAATCCATCATCTTCTTGAGCCAAAAGCATCTGTTCGGTGCTGGTTTTCAGCGCCTGTTTAAGTTCAACTTCTTCCATGGGGTTTTGCGCATTGAGACGAGGTTTAATCCTCAGTCCACGGACAAAAAAGACCGTATAAAGTAAGGTGAATAACACCATCCCAAACACGAGACCCACCGCAAAACTAATGAGCGTTGAAAGTTCAAATATCATGGATGCCTCCGCGTCTCAAATTATATCACAATCGCCCATTTCACTTTTTGGGAGCATTGCCTCAAAACCGGGCCTATGCGATAATAGCCCAAGAGGTGAAATGATGCAGAAAAAATTGATTGCGCTCGATCTTGATGGCACCCTTCTTTATGACTGGGAAACGCTCAAAGATGAAACCCGAGATTATTTACTCAATGTTCAGGCCCAAGGCCACACGATAGTCATTGCGACGGGAAGGCCTTTCCGCAGCAGCGATCATTTTTACGATGCGCTTAAACTTAAAACGCCACTCATCAACTTTAACGGAGGCATCATTACGTCTAAACACGATCCCGGTTTTCCCGACCAACACATTTGGTTGGATAAACCCGCTGTGCTCGATATTTTTAAACAAAACAAAGCCCTTATCACGAATGCCTTCTGTGAGATTTTAGACAATGTCTACTTACTTGAAGATGACAAAGAGCTCTATCCGTTTTTACACCTCAATGAACACTCCACGTTAACGGTGGGACCCTTTGAAGAAACATTACCGGGTCCGACGAACGGGTTTATTGCGCTGGCGGAAAAAGGCAATGGCGATAAAATTGAAGCGTACATTGATGCGCATTACAAAGAGATTATCTTATCCAGAAACTGGGGCAATGAGACTACCGATGTCATCGAAATATTTACCCCCAAAACCAATAAAGGCGAAGCCTTAGCGGGAGTGGCCAGTTATCTTGGATTTGATCAGAAAGACACCATCGCGTTTGGCGATGGCCACAACGACATTGAAATGTTGAAATGGGCGGGCATCGGTATCGCCATGGCGAACGGTCATCCAGCCGCGAAAGCAGCCGCCGATATTGTCTCAGAAAAAACCAATCAAGAATTTGCCATCGAACACCATTTGAATCAACTTCTATAAAAAAAGGGGCTTAAAATCTAAAGCCCCCGCGGTTTTTACCTTTCCCTTTTTTAATCTTTTGTTTGGGCATCATCGCCCCTGGATTTTTGGCCATTTGCGATGGGTCCATCGATCCCATCCGTTTGACCATCATCATCTGTTGGTCAAAGGACGTAATTAAGCGATTTAAATCCGCCACACTGCGGCCGGATCCTCGGGCCACGCGCCGTCTTCGATTGGCGCTTTTTTTTATGAGTGATGGATCTTTGCGTTCAGCCTTAGTCATCGATTGAATGAGTGATTCAATCGAGGAGAGTCTTGATTCATCCACATCGGCGTTATTCATCATCTTATTCATGCCAGGGATGAGTTTCATGAGTCCACCTAAGGATCCCATGCGTTTGATCATTTTGAGTTGTTTGTAGAAATCATCGAAATTGTAATGACCCGAAGTCATTTTTTCCATCATGTTCATCATGTCGGCTTCGGACACATTTTCGCTGACTTTATCGACGAGTGTTAAGACATCGCCCATGCCTAAAATACGTTCGGCGATGCGTTCGGGGTAGAAGGCTTCTAAATCTGTGGTTTTTTCACCGACCCCCATAAATAGAATCGGTACTTCCGTGACGTGTCTTAAAGATAAGGCCGCACCGCCTCTTGTATCCCCATCAAATTTGGTTAAAACAGCGCCCGTCAAAGATAAGTGATCGTGGAAATGTTTGGCCACGTTGACCGCATCTTGACCGGTCATCGCATCCAACACTAAGAAAGCGTGGGTGGGTTTCACCACTTGATGGATGGTTTTGATTTCATCAATCATCGCTTCATCGATATGTAAGCGTCCAGCCGTATCAAAAATAATAGTATCTAAGGCATGCTCTTTGGCATACGAAAGCGCATGTTTAGCAATTGCTTCTGGCGCAACCTCTGTACCTTCTTCAAAGACAGGAATGTCTAAAGAGGCTCCCAGTGTTTTGAGTTGGTCAATGGCAGCAGGACGGTACACATCCAGCGCCACCAAGAGTGGTTTTTTCTCGTGGTGTTTGCGAATATAACTCGCCAGTTTTGAAGCGGAGGTGGTTTTCCCTGACCCTTGTAACCCCGATAAAATAATCCGGGTTTCTTTGGCATCTGGGATGAAAGGCGTTTCTTTGCCGCCCAACATTTCTGTCAAATTATCTTTGACGACTTTGATGACTTGTTGGGATGGGTTTAACCCTTTTAAGATATGCGCACCCAGCGCTTCTTCTTTGATTTTGGCTGAAAAGTGTTTCACCACATTGAGGTTCACATCGGCTTCTAAAAGCGAAAGCCTTATTTCTTTAAGCATGCCTTCAATGTCTTTTTCGGTGAGTCTTCCTTTGCCGGACACCCGGCGCAAGGCCATTTGAATTTTACTGGAAAAAGCATCAAATGCCATTACATCACATCCTTAAGTTGATCAATCAGGGCTTGTTGTTTGGCGGTAAGCTCGGTCGATTCAAGCGAATCAATGAGTGATTCTTGAGCTTTAACCCGCTTTAAAAACCCGAGCGCGTTTTCCGCGTCTTCAAGTTTTTGGATGGCTTTTTGCAGGTGATCCTGCACTCCAGAGCGGGTAATCGATAAAGCATCCGCAATTTCAGACAAGGATAAATCATTGCTGAATGTCGCTTCGGCAATCGTGCGTTGTTTGTCGGTAAGCAACGGATGATACAGATCATAAAGTTGACTCAGATAGACCAGTTTTTGAGCATCCATTAGAATGTCTCCCCCAGCCACCCAGCTAAGTAGCTATCCATATCAAAGGGCTCTAAATCTTCAAGTGCCTCACCCAAACCCACATACCGAATGGGAATGGCGAACGCATCAAAAATGGAAAAGACAATTCCACCTTTGGCCGATCCATCTAACTTCGTCAAGACAATTCCATTGAGATCCGCCACCTCGTGGAAAACCTTTGCTTGCGCCATCCCATTTTGACCGGTCGTGGCATCTAAAACCAACCACCGCTGATGGGGGGCACTGGGTTCAAAGCGTTTGACCACACGGACCATTTTATCGAGTTCTTGCATGAGGTTTTGTTTGTTGTGTAAGCGTCCAGCGGTATCAATGAGGACTTTTTCAATGCCGTTTTCTTGGGCTTTTTGTAAGCCTTCATACACCACACTGGAAGGATCAGCGCCTTCGGATTTGGCGTAAAATGCACACCCTGTACGCTCCGCCCAAATTTTAAGTTGTTCGGTCGCACCCGCCCGGAAGGTATCACCCGCGATGACCATCACGGAGTGCCCGGCTTCTTGATAACGGTGAGCGAGTTTCCCGATGGTCGTCGTTTTACCTACCCCGTTAACACCCATGATGAAATGGACTTCCATAGATGCATCACCATCGGCACTCGGGGAAATATAACGACTTCGCATGAGTTCAACGAATGTTTCTTTAAGTGTTTCTTCACTATTGACTTTGGCTTTTTTAACCGCTTTTTGTAAGGCTTCAGAAAGACTGAGTGCCGTGTTTAATCCGGTATCCGATAAAATGAGGGCTTCTTCGAGTTCTTCATAGAACGTCTCAGCAATCGGCCACGTAAAAAGCGCCCGCAAGTTCTCATTCGAAGCCGCCGTTTTTTGTAAGCCCAGTTGATATTTTCGGGCTTTGAGTTTACCTTTTTTCGTTTGAAATAATGATTTAAATATTCCCATAATCAACCAATTATAGCATATAAAAAAACCCTATAAAAAGGGAAAATCCGCCTCGCGGCGGATTTAAGGAAGGGGATGTGTGAATAATATAAATTATTCACCATGCTATGTAAGGGATAAGTCTACAATCTCTCGATTGCTCCTTAATAATAGCAAGCCTTTTAAGTGTTGTCAATTATTTATGCTTCAATTTTTTCGATAAAAATTGGAATTGAATCCGCGGCGTTTATTCCGCCTTTTTAGCTGCTTCGCACGCTTCTATGTCGTTACAGACAATCGTACCATCATCCAATTCGACCATTGGCTGATCACAGTTTTCGCAGTTTTCACCGGTCGGCTTGCCTTTTAAGATGGTCTTGCATTTTGGGAAGTTGTTACACGCATAAAAGACGTTGCCTTTGTTACGACCTTTTTTAGCCACCCGTTCGACGATTTCACCTTTTTTACAGACGGGGCAGGTGATGCCGGTGGTGACGGGCTCAGCTTTTTCTTCGCCATTAGGCTTAATGTATTTGCAATCGGGATAGCCGCTGCACGCTTCAAACGTCCCGTACCTGGATTCTCTAAAGACCATGGGAGATCCGCATTTCGGACAGTTTTCACCGGTTAGCTGCGCTTCTTTTTTCTTCATTTCTTTGCTGGCTTTATCCACCAGTGGCATGAACTCATCGTAGAAATCTTTGACGATTTTTAAGTGATCGCTTCCGGTTGAAGCAATCTCATCCAGCATTTTTTCCATTTCGGCGGTGTAATCGACATTGATGATGGAGTTAAAGAAATCATCGAGTTTTTCCACCGTTAAAATGCCTTGTTCAGTCGGGACAAATTTCTTGTCTTCAATCGCGATGTAATTCCGTTTTTTTAAGGTGGAAACCGTTTGGGAATACGTGGATGGCCGGCCAATGCCTAAAGCTTCCATCGTTTTAATTAATTTGGCTTCGGTGTATCTTGGGGATGGTTGAGTAAAGTGTTGAGACGGGGTGATTTGAGTGGCTTGAAGAGTCTCATTGACATCTAAAGGCGGTAAAATGGTGGTTTCGACTTTTTCATAATCGCCGTAGACTTTCAAATACCCGTCAAACTCCAGCGATTGCGCCTTTGCATCAAAGAGCATACCGGCGTTCTCTAAATCAAGCGTGGTTCCTTTGATGATGGCTGCACTCATTAAGGAAGCAACGGCCCGGGCATAAATCAAACGATAAATTTTGTATTCGTCTTTGGATAAAAAGTCTTTGAGCGATTCGGGGGTCCTTGAAATATCCGTGGGGCGAATGGCCTCATGGGCGTCTTGGGCGTTTTTGGATGCGGTAAATTTGGGTTTACCCACATACGCTTTGCCATACGTTTTTTCTACGTAATCCATGGCAGGTTTGACAAATGTTTGGGAAAGACGCGGGGAATCGGTCCGCATATACGTGATGAGCCCTACGGTTTCAGAGCCTAGTTCGATTCCTTCATACAGTTTTTGCGCCACCATCATAGTGCGTTGAGACGTCATGGAGAGTTTATTCGATGCTTCTTGTTGGAGGGTGGAGGTAATAAAGGCCGGTTTACTGGCTCTGGAACGTTCTTTGGTTTCATAGCGCGTGACTAAAAAATCAGGTTTGAGTTGATCGACGGCTTTAAGCGCTTCACTCTCATTGGAAAGTTTGGCTTTTTTCCCATCGATTTTTCTCAGTTCGGCTTCAATGCCTGGGAAATCCACTTTGATTTTCCAGTATTCTTCTGGCACGAACGCCTGGATTTCTTTTTCCCGTTCGACTAATATTTTAAGCGCCACCGATTGAACGCGCCCGGCGGATTTTGATTTGATTTTATTTTGGAGGAGTTTGGAAAGTTTAAATCCGATGATCCGGTCTAAAATTCGGCGGGTTTCTTGACTGGACACGAGATCATCATCGATTGGGCGCGGATGTTTGAAAGCCTCTTCAATGGCATCCCGTGTGACTTCGTTAAAGATGACCCTGAAATATTTTTTCCCGTCGATGCCTAAGACTTCTTTTAAATGCCAGCTGATGGCTTCACCTTCGCGGTCAGGGTCCGTTGCAAGATAGATTTCATCCGCACTCTTGGCCGCTTTTTTCAGACTGGAAACCATTGATTCTTTCCCTTTAATGACGGTGTAGATGGGCTCAAATCCATTCTCAATATCAAGCCCTAAGCCGCCTGCTTTGGCAATCGCTAAATCTCGGATATGACCTTTCGAAGACATCACTTCGTAGTCCGATCCAAGATATTGATTGATGGTTTTTGATTTGGATGGTGATTCAACAATGACAAGTTTTTTCAACCAGAAATCCTCACTTTGTTATTTTTTAAACACAAAGGTCATACGGTCGCGCCCTTGCATATCTTTCTTTTGAATAATGGTGACGTCTTTGAGCGTTTTTTGAATCAGTTTGCGGATGGCCTTGGCGGTATCATAGCCGTGTTCTAAAGCAATCATATATGTAGGGTTCACCATGGCTTCCACGGATTCAAATAGTTCACGATAATATTTCAACCCATCAGACCCCCCATAAAGCGCTTCGTGCGGTTCGTGATCTTTGACAATCGGGGCGACAGGTTCTTTATCTTTTAAATAAGGTGGGTTCGAGACAATGATATCAAATTTATCCATTTCGCCTAATGGTTCGCACATACTGCCTTGCGCAAACGTGGCTTTTACCCCTAAGGTAGCTGCATTTTCTTGAGCAATGAATAGGGCTTTTTTGGAAATATCCGTACACGTCACATCCAATGTGGGATGTTCTTTTTTGAGTGTGAGCCCAATGCATCCTGACCCGGTTCCCACATCGGCCAATCTTAAAGACTCTTTTTGAAAGAACGTATCGATGTAATCTAAGGTGTGGGTGACAAGTTCTTCCGTCTCAAAACGAGGAATCAAGACGTCTTGGGTGACTTTAAACGCATACCCATAAAAGATTTCGTGCCCAATCAAATGTTGAATGGGCACGTCTTTTTTAATATAAGCATCGACATCTTTTAAAAAGGCGTGATACGCCAATTCATCCATCGCATCATCCATTTTTAAGTAATATTCTGTGGGGGTGAGCGGTCCGTGATGCATTAAGAGTTGTTTGATCGCGGACGGTTCTTTTCCATTGTCAATGGCGTATTGCTCATTGACTTGCAAAATCTTTTTAAAAGAAGGCACTAATTTCCACTCAACTTCCGCTTGAGTTCTTCATCGAGTAAAGCATCGATGACCGGTTCAAGCTTGCCTTCCATCACGCGGTCTAATTGTTGGATGGTAAATCCAATACGGTGATCGGTGATGCGGTTTTGGGGATAATTATAGGTTCTGATTTTCTCACTCCGATCGCCCGTTCCGATTTTACTGCGGCGCTCTTCCCCGGCTTTGGCCATTTGTTCTTGTTGGAGTTGATCAAAAAGCCTTGAACGCATGACTCTTAATGCGGTGGCTTTGTTTTCGTGTTGACTTTTCCCATCTTGACAAGTGACAACGGTCCCTGTGGGCTCGTGGGTGATCCGAACGGCCGAATCGGTGGTGTTGACACTTTGACCCCCGTTCCCACTGGAACGGTAGGTATCAATACGAAGTTCATTCATGTTGAGTTCAAAATCAATGGCTTCGGCTTCGGGTAATACGACCACGGTCGCCGTTGATGTATGCACGCGGCCTTGGGATTCAGTTTGTGGAACGCGTTGGACGCGGTGAGCCCCAGATTCATATTTGAGATATTTGTATGGACCATTGCCGGTGATGGATAGTTCAATCTGCGAATACCCGCCACCTTCGTTTTCAACGGCTTGGATCACTTCGTATTTAAAGCCTTGGTGTTCGAAATATTTGGTGTACATGCGGAATAAATCCCCCGCAAAAATATTCGCTTCATCGCCACCGGCGGCTCCGCGAATTTCCATGATGATGTTTTTATCATCGTTGGGGTCTTTGGGGACCAAGAGTTTTTGTAAAAGCATTTCTTGGGCTTCAATCGATTCTTTAACGGCGGGAATTTCACTGTGCGCCCAATCACGCATTTCCGGGTCTTCATCTTTGGATATTTCTTTGAGATCTGCCAGTTGATTGAGCAGTTCTTCGTAGGTCTTAGTCGCCTCCACGGTGGGTTCTAGGCTACTTAATTCTTTGGAGAGTTTCGTCATCCGTTCAATGTCACTCGCAATATCCGGTTGTGAAAGTTCGTTTTGTAAATAGTCATAGCGAGCTTGGATCGCATCAAGACGGTCTTTCATAGTTTCACCTCAGTTTCCGCACTATTATAGTATAGGGGATGGGTTTTTTCAATCAAGCAAGAAAAAGCACGCCCGTAAGGCGCGCATTAAGTAATGTCAGGGATATTTTCCGATGCAGGGGTCGAACGTTTTAAGGTCTTAAAGGAACTATACGCTTTTTTAAAGAGTAAAGGAATCCCTTCCGTACTGGTGGCACCCGAACGGTTTTTAGCAATGATGATATCCACTTGGTCGGGATACTGGCTTTCTTGATTGTAATAATCATCTCGGTATAAAAACATGATCACATCCGCATCTTGTTCAATCGATCCGGATTCTCTCAAATCGGCCATAATGGGTCGTTTGTCGGTCCGATTTTCTACATTCCTTGAAAGTTGCGATAAGGCAATGACGGGAATTTTCAGTTCACGGGCCATTTCTTTGAGCGTCCGTGAGATTTCCGACACTTCTTGGACCCGGTTGGGATTGGGGCGCGAGGCGCTGAGGAGTTGTAAGTAGTCAATAACGACTAAATCTAAACGTCCTTCTTGAGCCAGTTTTCGGCATTTTTGACGCAAATCAGTCACTTTAACCGTGCCTGAATCATCGAATAAGATATTAAGCTTTGAAAGTTTGGTGGAAGCCAGTGAGAGTTGTTCCCACTCAGCGGTGGATAAATCGCCCATTTTAATCCGTTGAGACATCACACGGGCTTCACTGGATAACATCCGGGCCACCAATTGTTCCACGCCCATTTCCAGAGAAAATACCGCCACGTGGGCTTCTGAATCAGCTTTAGCGACGTTGGTCGCAAGGTTTAATGCAAAGGCAGATTTCCCCATTGACGGACGCCCAGCAATGATATAAAGTTCTTCACTTTGTAACCCTAAGGTATAATCATTGATCACTTCAAACCCGGTGTCTAATCCCGTAATCTTTCCATCGGCCAGTTTGGCCGCTTCGGTTTTGGCAATGACATCTTCTGTGATGGTGCCAATTTTGACAAACCCACTGGTTCTACGTGAAGAAGCCACATCAAAAATCCGTTTTTCAGCTTCATCAATAAAGCTGGCCATATCGGTCGCTTTGAAACCCTCTTCGGCGATTTGTTTGCTTGTTTCAATCATCTGACGGATGATTGATTTATCTTTGACCGTATCGATGTAATACTCAATGTTAGCGACCGAAGGGGTCGTATCTGAAAGGGCAAAAATATAGTCTTCGCCCCCCGCTGAAGCGAGGAGTTCTCGAGTGGACAAATAATCGGCCAATGTCCGGTAATCAATCCGAACGCCTTGTTCAAACATATCGATCATGGCTTCATAGATGATGCGGTGACGCAATACGTAAAAGTCTTGGACTTCTAACTTGTCCGCGATGGTTTTGATGACAGACTCTTCTAAAAATACCGCACCGAGCACGGACTGCTCCGCTTGCTCGGCTTGAGGCGGAATGCGTTCTTCCATCATTCTTCAGTCACCATCACTTCAAAGGTTGCTGTCACGTCTTTGTGCAGTTTAATTTCTACTTTATACGTCCCTAATGACTCGATTTTTTCGGCCAATTGGATTTTTCGTTTATCCAGGGTTATATCGTGTTGATCTTTAAAGGCATCGGCAATCATTTTGGTGTTAACCTTGGCAAATAATTTTCCGGTTTCGCCGACTTTAACCGGCAATTTAATGGCTCTAAAATCAATGCGTTCTTTGAAGGCTTTCGCATCGGCGAGTTCTTTCACTTCGTCGGCTTTTTGTTGGGCTTGTTTGGCTTTGAGCGCTTCAATGTTTTCATCGTTTGCAGGTTTGGCAAGTTTAGAACTGATTAAATAATTCCCATACCCCGCGGCCACTTCGATGACTTCATCTTTACGACCTTTATTTTTCACATCTTTGAGGAGAATCACTTTCATTTTTTCACCTTCTTCATCAAATGCATCCAACGCTCCAATTAAAGTGGCTTTGACATCTTTGACATGGGCGGCTTCGATTTGGGTTGCTGCGTTATTCAAATGGCCCCCGCCACCGAGTTTTTCCATCATATCTTGGACATTAAACCGGTCCACACTGCGGGCGCTGATGCCTATTATTTTATCGTTTAGTCGGCCGATTGTAAAACTGGCTTCAATGTGGCTGATTTTCAGTTGATCATCGGCAATCTTAGCGAGCATCGTGCGGTCAATGATTTCTTGATTAGGAATGGTAACGACGGAGTAACGACCTAAAAAGACTTCGGCACTAGCCACATATTTCGCTTTGAGCTGAACGACACCGGCGGGTTCTCTTAATATATTATTGATTTTTAGGGAGTCTGCGCCGTATGAGCGTAATAACCCAGCCGCTTCATAGGTCCTTGAACCCGTGCGGTACAAGAAATTATTGGTGTCGACGATAATCCCTGACAGCATAATCGTCGCTTCGAGGGGTGTAAGCCCGGCACTGGGTTGGAATACTTTCAACATCTCCACCACGAGCTCAGACGTGGATGAGGCGTACGGTTCTAAATACATAAACTGCGCATTAATAAGCGCATCATCGAGTAAGCGGTGGTGGTCGATGATGGCGTAGCGCTGAAAGGTTTGAATGAGGCCGGTTGAGAGCAGTTGGCCTTCGGAATGGTGATCGACCAAAATGAGTAAAGCATCTTGGTGCGAACCAGTCATCGCCTCATGGGGCGCAATAAAGACATCTTTGAGCGCGCTATCTTGATCCATGAGAACGAGTATCTTCCGGACGCTTTCAGTTACATCATACACATCCAAGAGGATTTTTACTTTTTTTTGCATGGCTTCGGCCATTTTGTAAATCCCCACCGAGGCCCCAATGGCATCGGTATCGGCGTGCTGATGCGGGGCAATATAGACTTCTTCGACTTGGTCCATCAAGCGCGCCAGTTTTTGAGCGTGAATTCGGGCCGCAATCCGGGTTCTTTTTTCATGAATTTGCGGATTACCCCCGTAATATTTTAGGGTTTCACCTTCTTCATTGACGACGATTTGGTCGCCCCCCCGCGTAATTGCGGTATCCATCGCTTGATCGGCAATGCTCGAAAGTTCATCAAACGGAATCGATGCCAGCGCTAGGCCTCCAGAAACCGTTAATATGAGTTCTTTTTCTTGACCAATGCGGGCGAGGTCTTTGAGGAAACTGAATTCCTCATCCATCGCTTTTTTGAGTTCTTTTCGGTACCCCATGACCATGGTGATGCGTTCATTTAAAGTGACCACTTGGAAGTGAAAGGGTTCGGCCCACTGTTCAATCGCCCCCAGCATTTCATTGATTAAGGCGTTGCGCTCTTGGCGGTCAAGCGCATCTAACGTTTCTTCAATTTGGTCGAATTGAAAATAGCCGATAAATGGTGTTTCATCGATGGTTTTTTGACGTAATAATTCCCGTTCTGTTACGGGGGATAAATACACGGTTTTGCGGTTGGGAATATAAGCGACTTCGAATTGTTGGGCATTGATGCTCACCACGGGACGCGTTTCAGGGTGGAGTTTAATGCCTTCATAAAGTTTGGGGTGAATCGGTTGGAGTTGTTTGCCTTGCAAGGTCATTCCAAATAAATCGTTGACGATTTTATTGGCATAAATGATGGTATCATCGTCTTCTAGAAGGATGACCCCAATACTGTGGTAATAAAGAATGTGGGATTCAATTTCTTTTTTTTGACGAATTTGCTTATCTTTTGTGAGCAACCGGTTTTCTAATCGTCTCACTTGAATCGCTTGGTTTTTAAAGAGGACATTCATCACCCCAAGCATGATCAATAAGACAATCGCGTTGGAGGATAACACCCAAAAAAGGACGGGTTCATCGCGGAAAACGATGCCCACCCCAAGTAGGCCTAAACCAAGAATTATAATGAGAAAGTTACTCAATTTTTTCATACTTTCCTCGTCAATTTGAGTGGGTTTATTATATCATAGTGATTGAGTCTCAATGGCCATCAATCAAAGGTCAAGAAAGTAGGTTTAATATGAATGAACTCTTATGGATTGCCTTGGCGCTTGTCAATTTTACAGCGCTCGGTTTGATATATAAGTATTATGGGTTGATGGGGCTCTTTGCCTGGATCGCGATGAATTCGGTGATTGCCAATATCCAAGTCACCAAAACCATTGAATTTTTTGGGTTAACCGCCACGTTAGGAAACATTGCCTATGGGTCCATCTTTTTAGCCACCGATGCGATCAGTGAGAAATACGGACTCAAAGAAGCGAAAAAAGCGGTCATCATTGGGTTTGTCAGTCTCTTGTTTTTTGTTTTGGTCATGCAAATCAGCTTGCTTTTCACGCCTCAATCGGGGGCGGTGCATGATGCACTGGCCGTGATTTTTGGGCTCATTCCTCGGATTGCACTTGGGAGCTTAGTCGCCTACCTTTTATCCCAATGGTTGGATGTGTATTTATTCCAATACATTAAGAAAAAATCTCCAGACGGGAAGAAACTTTATTTACGTAATATGGCCTCGACAGCTACTTCTCAGCTGATCGATACGGCCATCTTCGTCCCCATTGCGTTTTTAGGCGCATTTGAGTTTGCGATTGTCTTAGATATCTTCATTACCACCTATGTGATCAAACTCTTTGTGGCGATCATCGATACGCCCTTTATCTATTGGATTAAGTCGATGACGCCTAAGAATCAAGCGTGAACTGTTTAGTCATCGGAGACGTCAGTGTCGATACCATTGCACACTTAGATGTTCCCGTGGAAACTCAATCCACGCATTTTCCAAAGGCCCTCTATACACGTCTAGGGGGGAGTGCAGCTGGTAAGGCACTGAATCTTGATTATTTTAATCATTCGGTTGACTTGATATCTCGGATTGGCCAAGATATGCACGGCTCGATGATTCAAGAACACTTTTCAAAGACAGATGTGCGCACCCATTTCATTGAAACGAAAGACGAGAGCATCTCGCATTTTAATCTATTATCTAGAAACCGTGAACGGATTAGTATTTTTACATCTCATCCAGACATTAAGCCCAAACCCGATATTAAAACGCATCAAAAACTCATTGATATGAGTGATCAGATATTCTTAGAACTCTCTGGAACGTTTCATCATTGGGCAATTTTATTAGACCACCCCAATGTATGGGTCGATTTGCATGATTATGACGGATCGAATCCATTTATGGACCCCTACATCAAAGTCGCCAGTG
>CBFHLD010000009.1:0-5002 GCA_965656585.1 Candidatus Izemoplasmataceae bacterium
CCCTGAAAGGACGTCATCGGTCGTTTGAAGCATTTCTTTGAGCCGCTTTTCACCCGCATTTAAGGTTTCTAAAAATTTGATTTCTTCGCGTTTGATGATGTGTTCAATGCGCGCTTGCTGGTCTTTTAGATAAGGATAGCTTGGTTCCATAATTGCGACGACGGTTTCGACCAATGTATGTAAAAACGGGGCTTCAAAGCCTAGTGTTTTGCCGTGCTTGACGGCTCTACGCACGAGTCTTCTTAATACATACCCTCTTCCTTCATTAGAAAGTTGAGCGCCATCGGCGAGCGCAAAAACGACACTCCTTACGTGATCGGCGATGACTTTATAGGCCATCTGGCCCGTGTATGGAATCTTCGAAGCAGCCACCACTTTATCAATGATCGGCATGAAGCGATCGGTCTCAAAGTTGGTCGGTACGCCTTGCAAAATGGACGCCATCCGTTCTAACCCCATCCCCGTATCGATGTTTTTATGAGGGAGTTCTAAGTAATCTTCACGGTCGACACCCTTTTTGGCGTTGTACTGAGAAAAAACGATGTTCCAAATTTCAATGTAGCGATCATTTTCGATGTCTTTTTCAATCATCGATGGGTCTGCTTTTCCGTACGCATCCCCGCGGTCATAAAAAATTTCGGTGGACGGACCGCTTGGGCCTTCCCCGATTTCCCAAAAGTTATATTCTGTGGCGATGATATGATCTTTATCGACCCCGAGGGATTCCCATAATGCCCGCGATTCATGATCGGTGGGATACACCGTGAAATAAAGCCGGTCTAAATCAAAGCCGTAATAGTCTTTGGACGTTAAGAGTTCAAAGGCCCAAGGAATCACGTCATCGCGGAAGTAATCTCCGATTGAAAAATTCCCTAACATCTCAAAAAACGTATGATGGCGCGCGGTTTTCCCGACTTGGTCAATGTCATTGGTCCGGATACATTTTTGGGCATTGACCAACCGTTTATTGGACGGGATCTCCGTGCCTTCAAAGTAGCCTTTAAGGGGAGCCACTCCAGCATTAATCCACAATAAACTTGGGTCATTCACCGGAATTAAAGAGGCGCTGGGTTCAACGCTATGGCCTTTGGCTTTGAAAAAATCCAGCCAAATTTGTTTTATCGTTTCGCTTTTCATTGAATCCTCCAAAAAAAAATCGTCCTAAAAAAATCAATTAGGACGTGGGATACGCGGTACCACCTAGATTCTGAACGATGCGTTCAGCACTCAAGCCGTCTGTAACATAGACGGTAAACGAATCATCTTGAATCAAAAGGAGCAAATCCTCAATGCGGGGGTTTGACTTTCACCGGCTTCAAACTCGCTTGGCACACCGCGTGGGTTAAGGACTTATGGCTTTTGAATGATTGGGTTTATTATATCAAGTTTAAGGCGTTTTTCAACGGCTGACAAACACATCGTTAAACTGTCGGGCCGTGCGTACAAAGGTCGTACATTTGGATAAATCTTTGAGGGTGGGAGCGCCCACATACGTACAGGTTGAACGGATGCCACCTAAAATGTCTTTGACGGTTGGATGCACGTCCCCGCGGTAGGTGACTTCAACGGTTCTACCTTCAGAAGAGCGGTACTCCGCCACTTCACCGTAATGTTTTTCCATCGCGGTATCGGATGACATGCCGTAAAATTCAACAGTTTTTTTTACTTCGGTTTTCCAATTAGCTGCTTCAGCGTCCCAGTCGCCCGTGAATACATTCGTTTCTTTCACCGTGCCGCCGCCTTGATCGTGACCGGCAAACATTCCACCGAGCATGACAAAATCAGCGCCGGCACCAAACGCTTTGGCCACATCACCTGGACATGTACATCCGCCATCTGAAATAATGTGAGCGCCCAATCCGTGGGCGGCATCGGCGCATTCAATGATCGCCGAAAGTTGGGGATAACCCACACCCGTTTGAATGCGTGTGGTACACACACTCCCCGGGCCAATGCCGACTTTGACAATGTCTGCGCCTCTTAAAATGAGTTCTTGGGTCATATCGGCGGTCACGACATTGCCCGCGATGATCGTATGCTTTGGATACGCTTCACGGACGCGTGCGACAAAATCACCAAAGTGTTCAGAATATCCGTTGGCCACATCAATACAAATGGTCTCAAAGGATGGATTTTCGGCTAAAATGGCTTTTAAATTCGCAAAATCTTGCTCATTGGTCCCCGTGGAAATCGCCATATGATTGGCATCAATTTTCCCAGGATAGGCTTTGATATCGGCCGGTTTTATGCTTTTGACTAAACAGGTAAAAAGCCCGTGTTCACTCAAGGATTCAGCCATTTTTAAGGTGCCAACGCCATCCATGTTGGCGGCCATGATGGGGACGCCTTCATAGGTTTTCTTTGAATGTTTGAAATGATAGGTGCGG
The DNA here is from genome assembly GCA_965656585.1 of Candidatus Izemoplasmataceae bacterium. Classification (GTDB taxonomy): domain Bacteria; phylum Bacillota_I; class Bacilli_A; order Izemoplasmatales; family Izemoplasmataceae; genus JAGYII01. The sequence continues at coordinate 2,388 of CBFHLD010000009.1, forward strand.
GTGAGATTGACATCCCGTCTTGATTTTAAGGTCGAGCGTTTGGGACGAAATAAAACGTCCGCAAAATCTAATTTTAAATCAGCTTCTATGCGCATATGGATCCCTCTTAATCTAAAAAGTCGTATGGGCTAAGCGTTTTGGGAGTTGCCTGCATTTTTTCACTGAGTAAGGTGGTGCGTTCGGGGTGGTGAATCGTGGCGGCGGTCTCAAATAAGGATAGGTCCCCCGTGATGACGCACGCATCAATGGCTCGAGTCAGAGCGGTATATATCAGGGGTTGAGTGAGCATATGTCTAAACGCCTTAAATATCGGTAAAATAACCACAGGATAACCACTGCCTTGAGATTTATGGACACTCATCGCATAAGCTAAGCGTAGTTCATCCAGTTTTCCCGAGTCATACGCAACGGTTTTTTCATCAAAGTCGACCATCAAATGATCGGAGGCAATCTCGGTGATGATACCTTGATCGCCGTTCATGACGTCATGGTCGTAATCATTAACCAATTGATGCACTTTATCGCCCCGTTTGAAACTACGGTTTTTGAGGGTTTTAAAGGGCGCGTGATTAAACTCTTTTTGAATGAACTGGTTCACTTCATCGATGCCGATTTTTCCCGCATAAACAGGGATAATGACCGAGATATCATGAAGCGCATACCCTTCATCCAAATAATATTGTATCATGCGTGAAAGACGATCATAAAAGTCTCTTTCACTGAGGGGTTTCAAAACAAGATCTGAAGGTACTTGAAAGGCCGATAAGTCAACGGTATTTAGACGAATCATTTGGGCGAGTTGAATGATTTTAGATCCGGCCGCTTGGCGGTGGATGGTGGTTAAGTTCGTCCGGTTGAGGTCGGTTTTGAGTAAATCTTTAAACACTTGACCCGGGGACACACTGGGAAGTTGGGCATCATCGCCCACGATAATCAAGCGGACATCTTTCAACGCTTTTAAAAGCGTAAAAAAGAGGACAGTGTCGACCATGGATATCTCATCGATGATGATCACTTTTTGAGTCACTTTTTCGGGTGGGGTAAACATATCTTGGCGAATCTTTAAAAACCGGTGGAAGGTCGCCGCTTTAAAACCCGTGGCTTCTTCGATTCGTTTGGCCGCTTTTCCGGTGGGCGCAATGAGCGCAATATCATCGGTTTCAAACATGTCTTTAAAGGCCGCAATGATGCCTTTAATGATGGTGGTTTTCCCAGTCCCTGGACCCCCTGAAATCATATAGACTGAATGTGAAAGGGCTCCTTTTATAGCCGTGATTTGTTCCTCGGTCAAGGCGATGGAATTCGCTTCTTGATACATTTCCAAGCGCTCTTCGAGACGTTCAGGTGCACTGACTTTGGCGCTTGATAACTGTTTGAGTTTTTCCGCAATAAAAGTCTCAGCTTCTAAAAAGATGGGCCGGGTGATATACGGCTCATCAATGATTAAATGCCCCTTTTGGATGACCCGGTTCAAGTGAGTGTCTAAGGTGTCTTCTTCCCAATAAAGTTCATCCGCGCGCAAACGTTCCGCAATCTGTGAAAGCAATGTTTGGGGGTCGATATGTGTATGGCCACGGCGGAATGTGACCTGTTCAAAGGTGACGATAAATAACGCTTCAATTCGTCGTTCATCGTCTTTTTTTACGCCCATTTTAGCCGCGATGATATCGGCGCGTTCAAAGCCCACGCCCCGCACGTCTTGAATCAATCGATAGGGATTTTTCTCAACTTGGTCTAAAGCTTGATCGCCGTAGGCTTGGATGAGAGATTTAACCATCTTTACCGTCAGGCCATATTTAAAAAGGGCCACACGAATGTGTTCAAACTGGGCGTGTTCTTCCAACATGCCCGGTAAATTCGCTTTTACTTTGGGAGGGATTTTGAGCGGGATTAACACATCGGGGTTTTCCCGGATCTGAGATAAGGCATCTTCACCTAGGGCGTCCATAATGACTTCGGCCGTCGTCGGTCCGATGCCTTTAAATAAATCCGATGATAAGTAATCAATCATCCCCTCTTTAGTGAGGGGCCGGTCTTTGATGTAATGGGTAAATTGAAACTGGGGGCCGAATTTTGGATGGGTTTCCACGTTTCCAGTGAGCGTGACGTGTTCGCCTTTTTGCGGGTCGATGATGGCCCCTGTCGCTGTAATGACGGAAGTATCCATAGAAAAAAGAGACGGATTTAAGGATTCTTGCGTCTCAATTTTAAGCACGCTGAATCCCGTCTCTTCGTTGTGGAATGTAATGGTTTTAATGATGCCATCCAAGGTGGTTTCTGAAGGTTTTTTCACGTTCATCATTATAGCATGAAACCATAAAAAAAGAACCGCCGGTGGCGGTTCTAAAACAATTTCTCAATGGCGGACGGGTCTTTTTCAATGGCGGCTGAGAGGTTTTCTGAGCCGTCTTTCGTCACCAATATATTATCTTCAATCCGGACGCCGACGCCTTGGCCATAAAGTCCCGGTTCAATGGTCAGGACCATGCCAGGTTTAAAGGGTTCGGTATAAACGCCCACGTCGTGGACATCAAGGCCTAGGAAGTGTCCCACGGAATGGTAATATACCTGGCCAATGGCTTCCGGGGAATCGATCATTTTTAAGGCCACCGCTT
>CBFHLD010000009.1:5012-22298 GCA_965656585.1 Candidatus Izemoplasmataceae bacterium
GGGCTTCTTGGTTGAGGTCTTTCCAGGTGAGTCCGGGTTTGACCATGGAGATTAGTTTCTTTTGCACGTCTAAAACCGCTTCATAAACGTCTTTCGCAAATCCTTGGTAAGTCCCGTTAATGGGATAAGTCCTTGAAATATCAGCGTTATACCGGCCATGTTTTGCGCCTAAATCAAATAAGATTAAATCGCCTTGAACAGGGGCATCATTATTCACATAGTGAAGGACCGTGGCATTTTCTCCCGCCGCCGCAATCGTATCAAAAGCGGAGCCACTACTTCCCAGTAAGGTGGTTTCATGCATGAAATCAGCGACCAGCTCATATTCATAGGCCCGTTTGGGAATTCCTTGAATGATTCGCTTTAATCCTTGATGCGTATAAAAAATGGCTTTTTTAATCGCTTCAATCTCATCGTCGGATTTAATCATCCGAAGGCGCGCTAAAATACGGTTCGCATTTTGAAGGGTCAGCTCGGGATAATTTTTAACGATTGGGGCAAACGTCTCTAAAGGGCGGGGAGTGCTTTCTTTGGATTCGTGATAAAGATCCAGCCATAGCTCAACCGGTGGTTCACCGTAGGGCGACCGCGCAAAATTCATGAGTTGATTGAACTGGGCGTCAAATTGCGCGAGGGAATAGACTTCACTGTCTTTGAATCCACCCGCAGACAAGGCGGCATCTTTCGAGAATTTAGGGCCTTCCCATTTGAGGGATAAAGGCGTATCCGGTTCTAAAAAGAGCATCGTTTTTTCGCTGGATTCGGTTTTGAGTAACACCAAGCGTGCATTTGGGGCGTCAATGCCCGTTAAGTAATAAAAATTATGATCGACATGAAAATCATGATACGCATCTAAGGACCGGTGCAAGGCTTTGCCTGCATCTAATAGCATTAATGCCCCTGGACTTAACGCATCGAAGACATTTTTTCTCGCTTGTATGGCGTGGTTTTTCATCATGAACTCCTACGTGGTAAATAAGATTGAAATATTATTAAATAGCGTAAAGAAAACGAGTAATAAAACACCCGCAAGGGGGAAAAGCGCGTAATGCTTTTTACTGCTGTGAAACATAAGAATGCCAATAGGAAGGCCAATAGGGGGGAAAAGAAAACTCAAGAACCCAAGAAATAATAGGCCCGTGTAAATCAAAATATACTGCATCAATATGATTGGCCAAGGTCGGATTTTCGATTGTTTTGGCGTCGGTTTGAACCAACGCGTATTAAATCGTGTTTTATCCACCGGCGCCCCCTAACATTTGGATTATTACGTATTGTACCACACGAAAGGGGCTTAAAGGGTATAAAAAAAGCTTCAACCTGAGAGGTTGAAGCTTAAAGAAATGGATTATTTTAAATTCCCGAAATAAGCCAGGGTTCTCACCATTTGTGAAACATAGCTCATTTCGTTGTCATACCAGGAAAGGACTTTATACAGTTTTTTCCCGTCGACTTCTAATACACTGGTCATTTGACCATCAAACCAAGAGCCGTAGGTAATGCCGATGGTATCGGAAGATACAAGTGGGACTTCGGTATATCCTAAGGTTTCACTGGACGCGGCTTTCATGGCCGCATTGATGGATTCAACGGAAGCATCTTTTTCAAGTTCCACTACGAGATCCACAATGGACCCGGTGACTGTGGGCACGCGGAGTGCCATCCCGTCAAGTTTTCCATTTAATTTGGGGAGGACTTTACCGACCGCAACCGCAGCGCCTGTGGAAGTTGGGACAATGTTAGCAGCGGCGGTCCGTCCACGGCGGGCATGAATGCCTTTGGGGTGAGGACCATCAAGCGTGGCTTGATCGTTCGTAAATGAGTGAACGGTGGTCATGTAGCCTTTGACTAAGCCAAAAGTATCATCCAAGACTTTGGCCACAGGGGCCAAGCAGTTTGTGGTGCATGAAGCACCTGAAATGATTGTGTCAGATGCCTCTAAAACATCATGATTGACATTGAATACGACGGTTTTTAAATCACCTTTGGCTGGCGCTGAGATTAACACTTTCTTCGCACCTGCTTTTAAATGTTTACCGGCTTTGTCTTTATCGGTGAAGAAGCCCGTGCTTTCGACGACAACGTCGACACCGAGTTTTCCCCAAGGTAAGTTTTCAGGATCACGTTCAGCGAAGATGGGGATTTCTTTCCCTTGAACGGAAATCGATCCTTCTTTAAAGCTGATTTCTCCGTGCAAGAAACGACCTTGCGCAGTATCGTATTCGAGTAAGTAAGCAAGACTTTCTGCATCCGTTAAATCGTTGATTGCGACAATTTCAAATTGAGCATCTTCGAACATTCTACGGAAGGCTAACCGGCCAATGCGACCGAACCCATTAATTGCGACTTTTAATGCCATTTTATTCCTCCTAAAAGTTTTAACATCACAAAGAGTATTATACCTTTAAACCCATCTTTCTTCAAGTTATGTAACGCTTTTCAAGGCATTAAAAAACTCATCCTAGTGGGATGAGTTTTTGGCAATGTCTTGCTCTTCAAAGTATTGTTCTAAAGCTCTATGGTAATCGCCTTCTTCGCCTTGTTGCGTGTTGGTATACATAATGATTTCACGCAGACGCTTCGGAATGAAGGTGCGAATTTCATCTTCGTTGTAACCCACTTGCATTTTATTGTTTTCAATGATGATGGGACGTCTTAATACGCTGGGGTTTTCGATGATGAATTCAACGAGATCGTTCATGGACATCTCTTCGATTTCAATATTCATGTCTTGGAAAATTTTAGACCGTGTCGAGATGATATCTTCAAAGCCGTTTTCCGTGTTTCTGAGCATCATTAGGATGTCTTCACGGGAGAGTTGGATGTTGAAGATGTTTTTTTCTTTGTACTCGATGTGGTGTTCTTCAAACCACTTTTTAGCTTTCCGGCACGATGAACAACTCGGTGTTGTGTAGATATGAATCATGTGTTACCCTCCTTCAAAACTGATGGCTGATACGCTATGAAAATCTATGGTTCGTGCTTGCTTAATATAACACAGTTTAGAAAAATTATAAATAAGCAAAAGTCTTTATGCAATGTGAAAGGGTTTCCATTCCGAGTTAAATGGGTTTATCATGCTATAATGAGCGATAACTTAGCGAATATGAGGTGATTTTATGAAGTGGAATCTTGAATATTTATACCCCAGTGTGGACGCGTGGGAAAAGGCGTATCAATCGGTCAACAAAATCGTTGAACAGATTCCTTCGTACCAAGGGAAACTTGGGGATTTTGAAGCGTTTAAAACCTATTACACGATGCAACGTGAGTTATCGGTTGAACTTTACCGGCTTTATCAGTACGCGGCACTGAAAAGTGATCTCAATAAAAAAGACGTTGAAAATGCCTCAAGGGTCCAAAAAATGGGGGCGTTCGTGGCTAAACTTTCACAAGTCAGTGCGTTTGAGCGTCCCGAAGTTTTAAGTTTGGGTGAAGCCAAAGTCATGGACTTTATTAATAAAGATGAAAGCCTGGCTGAATACCGGTTTCCGATGCAACAACTATTTCATGGCAAAGACCATGTCTTATCGCCCTCTGAAGAAGGCTTGTTGGCTAACTTCGGTGAACTCAACAATTCCGGAAGCTCCATCTATACGAGCTTAACCATTGCCGACCGTGAACCCGTGGAAGTCACGCTCAAAAGCGGTGAAACGATTACTGTGACGTCGGGTAATTATCGCTCACACCTCACGGATCTTGAAGATCCCGATGACCGGGAAACCGTGTTTGCGGCCTTTTTTAAATACTATGAAGAACGTAAAAATGCCTACGCTAGTATTTATAAAACCGTGCTTGATGCCGATGTCGCGTCAATGAAATCACGGAAATACGCCTCCAGTTTAGAAATGTACTTACACGGGAAAAACATTGACCCCAATGTGTTTCATAACATCGTCGCTGTGGCGAGAGAAAACACGGACTTACTCAAGCGGTATTACGCCATTCGCACGAAAGCCTTAGGGCTAAAAAAACACCGGACCTTTGACCGGTTCAGACCGCTCGCGGAAAGCACGTCTAAGTATACCTACGAAGAAGCAAAAACCTTATTCTTTAAGGCCGTCGATCACCTCAGTGATGATTTTAAAGAAAAAGCCAAAGATGCCTTAAAAGATGGCTTCGTTGATGTATACGAACAACCCGGTAAACGGACCGGCGCTTATTCTTGGAGTGCGATTAACCTCCATCCTTATATTCTGCTAAACTACGATGAAACGCTCGATTCGGTCTTTACTTTAGCGCATGAAGCGGGCCATTCGATGCACTCACTCTACGCCGCCGATACCCAACCCCCCGCCATTCAAAACTACACTATCTTTGTGGCCGAGATTGCCTCGACTTTTAACGAACATCTTCTGCTGGATTACTTCATTCAAAATAATCCCGGCAGCGTCGATGATAAAATTGCCCTCTTACAACAGTCCATCGATGACATCATGGGCACGTTCTACCGTCAAGTCCTCTTTGCGGCCTATGAATTTGAGGCCCATCAAAAGGCAGAAAACGGAGAAGCCATTACCCATGAATCCTTATCGCAAATCATGATTGATTTATATGACCACTTCTATGGGATTGACCTGAATGAAGAGCCTGGGTCGAAATACGAGTGGGCGTATATCCCCCATCTGCACCACACGCCTTATTACGTCTATCAATACGCCACGAGTTTTGCAGCCAGTTTAAAACTGTATGAAATGGTGAAAAAAGATCCTAAAAACATTTCATTACATAAACAACTCTTGGAATCAGGCGGCAGTGATTGGCCATTGAATCAAACCAAAGCCAGTGGCATTGATCTCACCACCAAAGAACCCTTCTTAGCTGTGGTGAAACGTCTTTCTTCACTATTGGATGAATTAGAACTTGCACTCGCCGCCAAAAATCAATAAAATAAACCCAACAAAGCACACGTTAAGTAATTCAACCCTTCTGGAAAAAAGCGAGTTTAGGACCGGTGAAACCTAGACCCAGATGTTGAATGAATGGGACGTGTGAAGACTTTGTCGCAGGCAATCGCGTTAACAGGCATAAAGAAAAAACCAAGGTGGTACCGCGCACGCATGCGCCCTTCGCTTTATTTGCGACGGGCGTTTTTTATTGGAAAGGAGTCCTTATGAAAACCATTGTTTCAGGCATTCAACCGACCGGTGAACTCAATATCGGAACGTATTTAGGCAGCATCAAAAATTTTGTCGCCTTACAAAAATCACATCCAGATCACCGCTTCTTTTTATTCATCGCCGACACTCATGCCTTAACGGTTCCCCAAGATCCTATAAAACTCAGAGCAGCGATTAAATCGCTGGCGGCCATGTATGTGGCGTGTGGGATTAATTTAGAACAAACGTCTTTATTTGTGCAATCTGAAATCACCGCCCATCAAGAGATGGACGTATTACTCCAGTCGTTTGCTTACATGGGTGAACTCGAACGGATGACGCAATTTAAAGATAAAGCAAAAAAACAAGTCGAAGGCATCCGGTCCAGTTTATTTACCTACCCCGTGTTAATGGCGGGAGACATATTGCTTTATGATGCGGAGTTTGTCCCTGTGGGGGATGATCAAAAACAGCACTTAGAACTCACCCGCACGATTGCCGAGCGGGTCAATCACCAATATGAGGATTTTTTCACAGTGCCTAAACCTCTTTTCCCTGAGCTCACCGCGCGCGTCATGTCTCTGCAAAACCCCGAACAAAAAATGTCGAAATCCGATCCCAACGTTAAAAGTAAAATCTTACTTTCCGATCCGGAAAATATCATCAAAAAAAGGATCCGTTCGGCCGTCACCGACAGTGAAGGGACGATCCGGTATGATCCTGAAAATAAAAAAGGCTTGAGTAATTTATTACGCATTTATGCGGCCTTAGAAGAAACCAGTGTGGATGTTTTGGTGGAGCGCTATAAAGATGCCAACTACCAAACCTTCAAAGACGATTTGGGTACGAAAATCGCGGCCCACTTAGCGCCGATTCAAGAGCGGTATCATGCCCTCATGGAATCACAAGAACTTTCAAATATTTTGGATGAAGGAAAAAAACACGCCGAACAATTGGCCATAAAAAAAGTCCAACGTTTCAAAAAGAAACTTGGACTGGGCTTTAAACGTTAAGCTTCGGCGTTGATTTCGCTGATGGCATACGAAATGGCTTCTAAGACTTTCGCCGCATCGTCTCCTTCAACTTCCACGCGGACCAAAGATCCTTTCGGAATCCCCAGTGAAAGTAACCCCATGATGGATTTTAAATCAATGGTGGTGTCATCGTAAGTGAGTCGAATGGAATTATCAAATTCATTCGCTTTGGCCACAAGAAGAGTGGCAGGACGCGCATGTAACCCAGCGTCGTGGGTAATGACAAAATCTTTGTGCATGGCGAACGCTCCTTATCTGCAAAGGTTTTCAAAAAACCACCACTCAGTTTCTCATAACTCTTGTTATAATGAATATGTGGAACGCTTGAATGGCTAATTTAACGCTATTTTAGCATGATTCAAAGAAAAATAAAACCTTTTCAATCTAGGAGGAAATGCATGCACATTATCGAGGCGGACTCAAAGGCAGAAATTCTCGATCATTTTTCAATTCGGGGGCGCGTGTTCATCATCGAACAAAACGTTCCCTGGGAAGAAGAATATGATCACAATGATTACACCTCAACACTATTTAATGCGTACGAGGGAGAAAAAGTCGTCGGCGCAGCCCGGTTATATGCGGGAAAAATTGGCCGCATTGCCGTTTTAGAAGAGTACCGCGGACAAGGGTTAGGCCGCCAGTTGGTGGAACGCTGTGAAAAAGAAGCCATCAAGCAAGGATTTACCAAAGTGAAACTTGCAGCGCAGCTTGAAAGTATCGTGTTTTATGAAAAACTTGGGTATGAAATTTACGGTGACATTTTCTTAGACGCCGGCATCCCGCACCGCAATATGAAGAAACTGTTAGAGACCCCCGATGCGTAAAATTGTCGAAGCCATCATTGAAATCCCCATGGGGACTAAAAACAAATATGAAATCGACAAAGCCAAGGGACGTATTAAGCTCGACCGCGTTCTTTATTCTGAAATGACATATCCCGCCGAGTATGGCTACATTGAACACACGCTCGCGGAAGATAACGATCCCTTAGATATCTTAGTATTAGCCAGCACGAAAACATTCCCAGGCTGCATCGTAGATGCCCGGGTCATTGGCTACTTAGATATGGTCGATAACGATGAAAAAGATCACAAAATCATCGCCGTCATGGATAAGGATCCCCGCTTTGAAGACATCGATGAAATCAAAGATGTGAATAAACATACCATAAGAGAAATCCGCCACTTCTTCCAGACCTATAAAGATCTCCAGCAAAACAAAAAAGTCGAAGTATATGATTTTCATTCTAAGGAAGAAGCGTTACAATTAATTGAGGATTCACTCAATCGATATCAAAGGAGCTGACAACATTGGCAACACACATTCAAATTGCTTACAATGGCCAAAATGAAGGCACACTTCATGCGACCGAAAACGTCTCTGTCGGGGCGGTTGGTTTAAAACCATATGACATGGTCTTAGGCGGCTTAGGCGCTTGCCTCAACTACACCTTCCAAGACGTCTTAGATAAAATGCGCACCAAAGTCGGGAGTGTGGATTATGACATCACCGGCATCAAACGCGACGAAGTCCCCACCATCTTAAAAGAAGTCATCGTTAACGTGACCGTCAGTGGCGTTGATGAAAGTAAACAAAAGAAGGTTGAAAAAGCGTGGCAGAAAGCGACGGAATACTGCAGTATGTACGAGACATTGTCGCGCGTGGCCGTAATGAAACCTTCATTAACTTTTAAATAAATCATGACTTATATATGACATAGATATTACATGTCGTTCATTTGATTACGAAACCGATTCTTAAAACTCAAAATATATCTTTATAACTAAAAAACACCGCTTCTTAGTGAATGTATGAAGCGGTGTTTTTTTGTTGTGATCACAATTAAAAAAATATGAGTGACTCAAGAGAGATTAGGCTGTTAGATAATGTTGAAATCGGTTCAGTGCGTCTTTCAAGTGAGTGTGTATCTCTTCGTTCTCATGTAAAAGCCAAAGGTTTTTGACTTTAAAATCAGCATGCCCACGATGCTTTTCAAATTCGATTCGGCCAACAAAATTAGATTTGAATAATAGCGGCAACACATAGTAGCCATATTCTCTTTTGTTTACGGGCGTATAAACTTCCCATTTGTATTTAAAATCGAATACTTGCTCGATGAAATCTCGATCCCAAAGCATATTATCAAGCGGAGCCAAAAATGAAATTCTTGGAACAATTTCATTATCTAAAACTCGATGTTTGCTTGATATAAAACAACGATCTTTTACACCTTCAATGCTCACTTCTTGAATTAAATCCTTTTTTAGAAGTGATTGAATGATGGTGTTTCTTCTCACATTGTCATAGATCCTGGGGCCTGCGAGATGAATTCCTTTTTTTGACCGCATAATGCCTAAAGACTCGATTCTTCTTAACATGTAGTATTCTTCAAAATCCTTTTCTGAGAACGAGGAATCTTTGATATATTGAGGGATTAACCGCTCAATCAAATCGTATTCTTTTTGTGTATTATGTCGGTTTCGAACACCAATGAGACCTTTATGAAACAAATAGTCAAGTGTGGCCGTAGAGGATTTAGAATGGCCCCATACTTGAGATTTTGTATTTCCTAACTTTATATCTTTGGCGTATTTGGGTGATTCTTTTAAGAGTCTTAAGACATCCTTTTCGTAGTCTAATGCATCCATTTGATGGCGTCTTTTCAGTGTGTTCACTTCGAGATTTGTCCGCCAATCCCTCACCTGCTTGAGTCTCGGGAAATCCTCAGCCAAAATCACGCCCATCATTTTGTCCCAAGCATCAAGCAAAATTCGATCTTCATACAATAATTTATTTATCTCATTTCTCTTGTAATCCAAGACTCTGGCTTGCAATGTCAAATCCGTATTCTTCCCAACAACATCCAAAGGATCGTATTGGAGACTATGTAAATGTCTCATGATTTGAAGAACCCCCTCCTTACCTGAGAATGAAGGAGATGTATTAATATGGTGATATTGGACCAGATAATCTCTTGCTTGGCGTTTTGTAAGTATTTTAGTCATTTGGGGTTCATCCTTATTGTGACGTTAATTAATATTAGCACCTATATCCTTCAAGCCTGCAAAAATAATGACTCAAGAAATGATCACACCGTCAATTTAACAATTAATATCCATGCTTTTAAAACATGATAAAAGTAAAAAAGTAGGCCCCTTTAAACGACCTACTTTAATTTTTTGGTACATAATCGAACCCATACTTTTGTATTCAAATATTAGATTAGAATGTCTAACCCCAAATTCCAAAAAAGAATAAAGAACTTAAACCCATAAGAATAACTCCTACTACGACGAAGAATGAATGTACATTATCTCCCCATAACAGTTTTGCTCTTGCGACAAACAGTCTGTAAATGATAAATTCACTTTTTCTCATGGCACTGACTAATAAAAATAGACCAATCAATGCCATCAAACTTCCCCATAAAAAATTCATTTTGTCTCCTCCTCAATATTTTTATACTTCAATTTAGACAACACTATTTTTAAAGAATCTATATCTATTATATCTCTGACAACTAAAGTTTGATTGGTGGTGGTCCAAATCTTTAGATAGCCATTGTCATCATATAGACGTAATCCAGTATAAAACGAATATTTAAGAATATCGATTTTCTGAACATTGTTAACGTCAATCGTATAATTTTCACTATGAATCACTACCTTATCCATATAAACATCAAGTAAATCATCGGGTAGATCTAAATAGATGTTTCTCCATCGGGATATCACGAAAAGCTCAAACAACGAAAATGTTGCCATCAGGGATAATCCAAATGGGTAATGCCACGTCAAATTTTCGAGAGTTGAGACGTATGAACTTGTGAAAATTAGAGCAACCGATAAAAATACCAAGAATCCCACAAAGAAATCATAATATTTTCTCATTCTTAAGTCTTTTTTGGCTGAATAAATAGGGCCTTTGTATAATATCTCTGTTTCCCCAACAAATAGTTCATCGTGTGAAATGTGGAATATTTCTGTCATTTTAGTAATCATTTGAAATCCGGGCTCAGATAAATCGTTTTCCCACTTTGAAATGGTTTGTGGAATTACATTTATCAACTCTGCGAGTTGTCTTTGACTCATATTCATTTTTATTCTATAAGTTCTTATTCGCTCACCGAACGTCATAGTGTAACCTCCTGTGCTTATATTCTAGCTTGAATACACCGGTTATGCTAACAACGTTTCATTGCTATGTAGTCTTTTACCAATACTCTCTAAGCTATTTTCGCTATAATTTTGATTTTTCTAAGTAAATATGATATCCAAAAACTTATGATAAACCCAAGAATGAATACTAGTAGACCTTCTAAAAAACCATTAAAATCGATTCTAAAGAATATACCCTGTAACGCTGATACTACTCCGTAGTGCAATATGTATATCATAAAAGCATTCTCAGCTAGGATAATTAAAAACTTTGATTCTTTATTGAAATGATTCACAAATATAGCTAATAGGGCTATTGTGATCAAAGCAAACATAGTTGCGATTAAAATATCACCAATATAATAGAGTATTATAATTTGAGAGTTGATTAATAAGACCGCAAAAATGAGACCCGATAAAATACCTATTGTTAAAAGGAAAATATAATATTTCATTCGATATTTTTGCACGATAAAAGTATTTCTGACTCCGTTTCTTCCAATTAGTACTCCTAATAGAAACATCATAAAGTAAGCAGGTATACGTCCAATTTGAGCATTGAAAGGTCCATACAATGTCACAAAATCAAATCCAAAGAAATAAGTGCCTGTCCTATAAAGCAAGGCACCAAAAATAAGCATTACTATTATAAAAATAGAACCATTACTGCGAAGTAGTTTCGATACTTTATTCTCCTTACTAAAAAGAGGAAAGATCACAATAAAAATAATATTGAATAATAATAAAACCCATAGGAACCACAAATGTTGTGTAGGAAATAAATTTAGAAAAACAAATTCATAGTATCCTGCGAAATTACTTAAACCAAAATTAATGTATGGATCAGTTCCCTTGAATACTTCCATTAGGTAAAAACCAAAAATATTGACTGTATAAGTAGCAATAAAAAATACTGCACCTAATCGTAGTAATCTTGACAACAAATAGGATACTTTTCCTCTTGAAACTAAACTTTTATACGCAAACAGTCCAGCAATGAAGAAAAATGTATACATGAAAAAATTATCAAATAAGACAGTCACATATGAAAATATTATCGTTCTATTTCCGTCGTGAATGGGTGATGCCGTTCCTGAAGGTGTGAATGCCAAAAACGCGTGATGTGCTACTACAAACATTGTTAGCATTAATTTCAGATAACTAATTCCATAGTTTTTTTTCATGTCAAATCCTTTAAAATTTACATACATAAATTTTAAATGAATTTCTAGATTCAAACTAGCAACGTTTCATAGAGTCACATATATTAAAATAAATATTATCACTTGATGCTTAAAAGTCTGCAAGCACCATTTATTTTAAAATGGTTATAAGAAAAATAGCTAAAATAAGGCTCATGACACCCGTAAACAAAGAAACAATGGAGAGAACATAACCCGGTTTTGAATAAGAACGCTGATCATCTTGGTCTTTTTTTACAAGTTTGATCCCAATAAATCCAAGCACAATTGCACCTAAATGAGCAAAAGGAAGGAGTCCAATATAATCGATTAAAACAAGTAGAACTCCAACCATCCCTAGGATAACGGTTATTCTCTCATATTTACCTTTGTCTAAACTAGGAAATGTAGCTGTTTCATCGATCATAGATGTTGACGAGTAAATTGGTTTTGATTCATTTTTTACACCTGCCAACTCATCTAATGAAACTTGATATAATTTTGCCAATGCAATCAAATTTTCCATTGATGGGGATGATTGGTTAGTTTCCCATAAACTGACACTCTGCCTAGATACATTTAACTCATTCGCCACCGTTTCCTGACTCAGCGAATTTTTTTTTCTAAATTTATAAAGATTTTCTCCATAATCCATAATTTTTGCCCTCCATATTTTAGATTATATTTGATAGATTGGGGGAAAACTACCTAATTCAGTATTCATTTTGTCAAGTATCACTTGCATATTTTAAATTGATACATTCGTTACTTTTAATTAATTCGTTATACTCTATCATCAACTATGTCAAGATTTTATATTATCCACTTATCCCGCTTAAATCGCTAGACTACCGAAATCATATAAATCCGTGACGAATCATGTAATTCAAAATCTAACCGTGTAGGTATCTGATGGTAACACACAAGAATCAGTGAAATCAGAGCACTTTTTATCCTCGATAAATTTGAGCCAATAAAGAATTAGCCCAAAATAATAAAAAAAGGCTTAATACAATTGTATCAAGCCTATCATTTTTAATTGGAGCAGGTGAGGGGAATCGAACCCCCGCTATCAGCTTGGAAGGCTGATGTTCTACCGTTAAACTACACCTGCTTGGCGTTAAGCTTGATTATTCTATCACGAAAAAATGATTAAATCAAGCCAGTTTTAGCCATTTGATATTCGTTCAATGACGCGCATTTTTGCACTCTTAGACCGGGGATTTAATGTAATTTCTTTGGCACTTGGAATGACCGGTTTGCGGGTGATGATTTTAAACGGGGCGACGGTATCTGGCATGGTCGGTAAGCCAGGTGGATGATACACCGTGGATGCCTCTTTAAACACCGTTTTGACAATGCGATCTTCCAGAGAATGAAAACTAATGACGACACAACGTCCCCCGACTGATAAATGATCTAAGACATCTTTCAAGGTACGCTTTAAGACCCCTAACTCATCGTTCACCGCAATTCTCAAGGCTTGAAAGGTTTGTTTGGCGGGATGACCCTTTTGGGATTTCTTTTTGGCAGGTAACGCACTTTTAATAATTTCAACGAGTTGAAATGTCGTTTCAATGGGGCTTTCTTCGCGGGCTTTAACGATGGCCTTGACGATAGGTCTGGCAAATGATTCTTCGCCGTACGTAAATAAAATATGAAGTAAATCACGAGGCTCATAGGTGTTCACGATGGTCTTTGCGGTTAGGTCACTTGATGGATCCATCCGCATATCTAAAGGTCCCTCTAGACGGTAAGAAAACCCCCGGTCCGCTTCATCAAAATGAAACGATGAAACCCCGAGGTCAAATAAAACTCCATCCACCGACGCAATCCCTAACGATTTTAAATGCGTGGTAAACGCTGAAAAATTATCGTGAATAAGATGCACAGTATTGGTGGTACTATCCAGCGCTTTTTTTGCACGCGTGATAGCATCAGCGTCTTGATCAAAACCAATCAATGTGCCACCTTTAAGCTGCTTAAAAATCGCGCTTGCATGGCCAGCGCCTCCCAGTGTCATATCGACGATGATTTTTTTTGGAGAGAGATTTAAAGCGTCAATGGCTTCATGAAATAAAACAGGGACGTGCATAAAAACTCCTGATAAAGAAAAAACGCTTCACGCGTTTTTCTTTAGGTTATTCGCTTGCGACTTCGGCACTTTCTTCTTTTTGTGCTTTCACAAGTTTTCCATTGTAGAACCCGCATGACGGACATACACGGTGAGAGAGTTTCATATCTCCACAGTTTTCACACACAGCCATACCAGGGGCGGTCAGCTTGAAATGCGTCCGGCGTTTTCTTTTGCGAGTTTTGGAAGTTCTCCGTTGAGGAACAACTGCCATAAACGCCTCCTTATTTGTATTTTTCTAAATCTTGCAAGCCGGGATGGCCCTTGGGTTTAGTGGGTTCATCAAAGTCTAAATCCTCGGCTTCAGGATGAACAACTTTGAGAGGTTTTTCCAAGTAAATATTAGACCATACAATTGGGTATAAGTCAACTGTGTTTTGTTCAATTAAACGGCTATCTTCACCGACAAAATGACTGAATACTTCTTCGACTTCAATATAAAGTGGCACTTCGACCGGCTTCAGTGTTTTACTGCATGCCATGGTAAGGGTCACTTGAATGGTTAAATCAAAGATAAAATCAGGATCTTCAAAGGTATATTCCCCGTCTATTTTTGCGGGCGAAATCGCTAAGATATCATCGTTGCCCGTGAGCAGTGAAGTGTAATCAACTGTCTCAGAAAATGTCAATCCTTGGTGTGCGAGTTTATGTAATTGTTCACTTGACCATTTCATCGTCTCACTCCTCATTTTAGAAAGGGGCCAATGCATAACTTAATCATAGTATAATGCTAGCGAGGTGTAAAGATGAAAGCACTTGGACTCATCACCGAATACAACCCCATGCATTTTGGTCATACGTATCATATCCGGCAAAGCCAAGCCCTCACAAAGCCCGATGTCACAGTCGCCGTGATGAGCGGCTCGGTTGTTCAGCGCGGTGATTTTGCGATGCATTCCAAATTCAAACGGACGAAAACTGCCCTTCATAACGGCGTCGACTTAGTCATTGAAATTCCGAGCTTTTTTGTCATGCAAGCGGCAGATTATTTCGCGGAAGCCGGGGTCTATTTACTCCATCAACTGGGTGTAAGCCATCTGGTGTTTGGCTCAGAAAGCGGCGAGATCAAAGACCTCCAAGCACTCCAAGCCCTGCAAGAAAACCCGGCCTATGAGGCCGCGTTAAAAGCCGCTCTGGATGATGGCATGTCTTATCCCGATGCAGCCTATCAAGCCACGCAAAAGGCGCACGTGAATGCGACTTTAACCCCGAACAATATTTTAGGCGTTTCATATTTAAAAGCGATAAAGAAAATGGGTTCGTCCATGCACGCCGATACCATTAAACGAGAAAAAAGAACCTATTACGACGCGCTCAAAACGTTCCAAAAGATTCAAAGTGCCACCGCTATAAGGACCGAACTCAAACAAGGCAAAAGTGTCGCACGCTATGTCCCTGAACCTTTAGCCTCAGAGATTGATCACCTAAAGCGGGTGGAACTGGATGATTTTTATGAGGCCTTTACCTACCGCCTTAAAATGATTGATACTGAGGCGTTTAAACATCAATTCGGCTTTTATGAGGGATTAGAAAACCGCTTTTTAAAGGCCAAATCAGCTCCTTCGATGCTCGATTTTTTAGAACAGGTAAAAACCCCCAGATATACGTATGCCCATTTAGGGCGAGCGATGATGCATTTTTTACTGCATACACCAGACGCGTTTAGTGCTTATAAAACCCCACCTTATATCCGGATTCTCGGCATGACCGATCGCGGTCAAACCTATTTAAATCAGATTAAAAAGACCACCGATTTACCCTTTTATACTTCCGCCAAAGCCGGTCAACACCCCTTGCTTGATTTTGAACTAAAAATCAGTCAATTGATTGAATCAAAAACCAAAGATAACTTAGCCGAACAAGAAATGGCTCCGCCCATTCGCGTTTGAAAGTCGCACCTAAAACCCCTATAATAAACCTTAAGAAAGTGTGGTGAACCCATGGGCGCAAAAACCGACATTAAAGAAGCCATAGAATCGATCATTGATCCATCAAATGAGAAATCGCTCAAAGAAAACAATGCGATTCAGTTCATTGATATTACCGAAGATAATCGTGTCACCTTAATATTGGGGATTCATAAAGTCGATGAAGACACGAAGAAAAAACTCAACCGAGCCCTCGCGAAAGTCATTAAACTTGATATGGGCTATCAAGGGCTTAAAATCACCTTTGAAGCCTTAAAAAAACAAGGCAGTGTCGTCGATGAAAAACGTGAAATTACCTACATCGGGGTGGCCTCAGGCAAAGGGGGCGTGGGTAAATCCACCGTGGCAGCCAATTTAGCCGTCGCGTTTTCACGCATTGGGAAGAAAACTGCGATCATTGACGCCGATATTTACGGTTCATCCATTCCTAATTTACTGGATCTTCCCGTCGAACTTCCGAAAGCCGATGAAGACCAAAAAATCATTCCGTTTAAAGCCTTTGACCTAGAAGTCATTGCGACGGAATTTTTCCTCAAAGAAGACCAACCCCTCATGTGGCGCGGTCCGATGCTTGGAAAAATGCTCAACCACTTCTTTTACGATGTGAAGTGGGCCGAAGATACCGAATACATCATCGTGGATTTACCCCCGGGCACAGGGGATGTGGCGATGGACATTCAAAAAATTATCCCCAAATGTGAAATGGTCATCGTTACCACCCCGCATCCGAGTGCGTCGAATGTGGCGGTTAAAGCAGGATTTGCGGCCAAACAACTCGAGCATGAACTCTTAGGGGTCATTGAAAACATGACCGCGTTTGAAGCCGAAGGGAAAACCTACCCCATCTTCGGTGAAGGCGGCGGAAAAACCGTCGCGAGTAAACTTGGAGTCGATGTCTTAGGGGAAATCCCGATCCAAGCGCCCACGACCCATAAAGGCATCTATGACATGCATGAAGATATCGGTGTTATTTACTTAGGTCTAGCCAATAAAATCATTAAAAAATTAACTTAAAAAAGTGAGATGGCATATTGAAGCCATCTCACTTTTTTTATCGCCTTTTTAATATAAGCCATGTGACAGCCCCTACTAAGGGGATGGCACCTAAAGTAATCCATAACCATCCCATAGTCTCTTTAGGCTCTACTTCAATGATCCCAATCAAATCAATGTCACTTAAGCTTGGGGTTTCAGAAGGGTCTAAAAGAGTCCACGTATTTCCATCGAAAATGATAAAACTATCATCCTTAGGAAGTGAAAGAGGAATTGACTCTAAAGCATCTGAGGGTTCTAAAACATCCCAAGCGTATAGACTTACCGCACGAAGCTGTAATGATTGAGCACTCAAGATATTATCAATGGCATCAACGTATTCATTTGAATCAACGGTTGAGAGTTGGACCGTTTTATTTTCAATGATTTCAACGGGTTGATTGAAATCATTAATCGGAATTAAAGCTGGATAGACCACGTAAGAGAATTCAGGGAAATCATTAATAATGATATGTGAATCATTATAGGTCCAGATCATGTCTAATTCATAAACGCCCGGTGATTCTGAGGCGTTCCAAGTAACCTCAACAAATTCGGGAATATTGATAAGTTCAAGATTTACATCCGGAGAAATGAATTCTGTTTGAGAGAGTTGAACATTGGATAAATCAACCACGCGTGGTTCAATGCTAAATTCAAAAGATTTGGGTGAGGTTGAACCATCGCTCCACTGGGTTGTTTCAGGGTCATCTAAAACGAG
>CBFHLD010000010.1:0-19119 GCA_965656585.1 Candidatus Izemoplasmataceae bacterium
GACGGTGAGATCTTCGACTTTTAAGTAAGGGGTTTCCATAAATCCGAATTTATTGACCCGGACGTAAGTAGCCAAGGAGTTGATGAGTCCGATGTTTTGACCTTCTGGGGTCTCAATTGGACAAATTCGGCCGTAGTGTGAGTAGTGAACGTCTCGGACTTCAAAGCCCGCCCGGTCACGTGTAAGACCGCCTGGCCCCAGGGCAGAAATCCGCCGCTTGTGAGTAATTTCATCTAAGGGGTTGGTTTGACTCATGAACTGCGATAACTGAGAAGACCCAAAGAATTCTTTGAGCGATGATGTCAGCGGACGAATGTTGATTAAATCTTTCGGCGTAACATCATCAATATCTTTGGTACTCATGCGGTCTTTAACGTTTTTCTCAAGTTTTGAAAGACCAATACGGAATTGGTTTTTAAGCAATTCACCAATGAGACGTAAACGACGGTTGCCTAAGTGGTCAATATCATCAAGACGACCAAAACCCTCAAATAAATTGAGGTAATAGCTGATACTGGCGACGATGTCTGAAGCCACGATGTGTTCACGGGTTTCTTCTGAGTTGTTTCCGATGACTTTTAAGGTAACCATTTCATCTTGGTCATTTTGGTGCATGATTTCAAGCACTTCAACTTCGGCGATGTCGAGTTTAAGTTCGGGATTATTAAGCGTTTCTTCTAAAGCGTCTTTCGCTTCTTGAACTTTGATTTTTCCTTCTTTATCGGTGTATGCTTTTTCACTGACGCCTTCTTTTTTCAAGAAGCCTTTAAATGCTTCTTTAGGCGTTGGATAGTTTTGCGTCCGAATCATTTCCATTTTTTCAGACCCACTTAAATACTTCAAATAGGGGTTCGCATCTAAGAGTTTCTTTTGAACCGCAAAATCATATTCTAAATCCGCACTTAAAACACCGGGCAATGCACGGCGCATCCAAGCACGGTTTTGACTCAGTTTATCGATCATGTCCCAGGTAATCACAGTGCCTTTTTCAAAGACGACTTTGCCTTTCCCGTCTTTAATATCTTGAGCCAGAATTTTACCTTTGACATGGGTGAGTACATCGAGTTTTTTATTGACTTTGTAACGGCCAACTCCAGCGAGTTCATAGCGTTTACCGTCGTAAAGTCTAGACACAAAGAAGTTCATGGCCCCATCGATGGTTGCCGTTTCCCCTTGGCGGAGTTTTGAGTAAACTTCTAAAATAGCTTCTTGAGGGGAGTGAGTCGTATCTTTTTCATAGGTTTGATCGAGTGATTCAGAGGGTGTGAAAAGTTCACGAACGACCCCTGAATCATTGAGGTTGAGGGCTCTGAGTAAAGTCGTCAGTGGTATCTTTTTCGAACGGTCGAGTTTGACATATAGATTGTTTTTCGCATCCATTTCAAACTCTAACCAAGCGCCCCGGTTCGGGATGATTTGACCTAAATACCGGCGGGATAACGTCTTTTTGTCAATATCCACGGAATAAAAGACCCCAGCCGAACGAACAATCTGGGACACGATGACACGCTCGGAGCCGTTAATGACAAAAGACGCACGATCGGTCATGAACGGGAAATCGCCCATGAAAATCTTGCGCTCTTGAATTTCGCCCGTTTGGTTGTTCACCAATTTGACGTTGACGTACAGTGGCTTCGCATAGGTTAGTTCTTTGTCTTTTGCTTGCCGAATCGTATACTTCTCATCCGCAAACTCAAATCCTGAAAAATAAAGCTCTAAATCACCAGTAAAATTTTCAATCGGTGAGATATCTTCAAATAACTCTTGTAACCCCTCAGTCACAAACCATTCAAAAGAATCGGTTTGGACATCAATGAGGTTGGGTAAATCAATGTTCATTTTAACGCGCGAATAGTCTCTTCTCTCACGTTTCTTACCATACTGAATCAGCTTATAACCCACTAATGTTTCACCCCAATTTTTAGTTTCTAAATCTGTGTAAAATGCAAAAAAGCGCAATTTATCGCATTTTAAAATTTTATCACATCACCGTCAAATCGTCAACGGCTTGCGTCAGCCTTAAAACCTTAAACCCTTTTTTCCGGGTCACTGTTTCAATCCGGGCCAAGGATTGAAACGATTGAATCAATGATTCAACGCCGTGTTTTTTATGCATCACGATCCATAAACTTCCCCCAGGATTCAAATGGTCAAGCGCGGCTTTGAGTAATGCATAAAGCGCAGGTTTGCCAATGCGAATCGGAGGATTACTAATGATCTGATCGAATGTCTCATGAAGCGTGCTAAAACCATCACTATTAACGACATTCACGTCTAATTGAAGGTTTTCTGCATTCTTCTGAGTCAGCGCTAAAGCCCGCTCATTGACGTCTGAACATGTCATCTTTACGTCATGTACCTTTGCTAATATGAGTCCAATCACTCCGATGCCACACCCTAAATCTAAACAGGTGTCATCCGGTGAAAGGGTTACATTTTCAATCAATAACCGGCTGGCAAAATCGAGGCCTGCTTTGGCAAAAACACCGTGATCCGAATGAAATGTAAACCCCACGTTTAAGCACGTCACTTGAAAAGTGAACGGGTTCGAGGGTGTTTTTACGGATGCGTCAAAATAATGGGCCATACGATTCTTCCAAACGGGCAAAAAACCTGAGACAAGTCTCAGGTTTTATTTATGCCATTAGTTTAAAGGAATTACTTAACTTCAACAACCGCGCCGGCTTCTTCCAATTTCTCTTTGATGCCTTCGGCTTCTTCAGGACTAATGCCTTCTTTAATCGGTGAAGGGACATTGTCTACGAGGGCTTTGGCTTCTTTTAAGCCAAGACCTGTAAGTTCTTTAACGATTTTGATGACGCCAATTTTACCGCCACCTGCATTGTTTAAGATGACACTTACTTCACTTGGAGCAGCGTCTGCAGCGCCACCAGCTCCAGGAGCTGCGACTGCGACTGCACTTGGGTCAACCCCAAAGGTTTCTTTCATCATATCGACGAGTTCTTTAAGTTCTAAGAGTGTTTTTTCACCTAATGCTTTAATGATATCTTCATTTTTCATTGCCATGATTGGCCTCCTTATTGGTTGGTCTCTAGATTTTCAATGTGCATGTTTAAACCGATTGCAACTTCTTTGATCGGTTGTAATAATCCGCCTGCGAACATGGTGAGTAAAGCTTCGCGGGATGGAATTTGAGCGAGTTGTTGAACTTGGTCAACGCCTAATACTTCACCGTCTAAGATGCCTGCTTTAAGTTCTAAGGCAGGGTGATCTTTAGCAAATTCATACAAGACTTTCGCCGCGGCGACGCTGTCTGAGTTGGAGAATGCAACCGCATTCGGTCCCACCAAATCAGCAAGTAATGAATCATAGCCTAAAGCTTCTGCGGCCCGGCGAGTAATATTGTTTTTAATGACTTTAAGTTCACAGTCATTATCGTACAGTTGGCTTCTAAGTGTGGTGACGTCTTCCACTGATAATCCACGGTAATTGACCATGATAACAGCAGGCGTTTGTTTCATTTTTTCCACCAGAGCTTCAACTTGTAAGGCTTTCTTTTCTATGGCTGCTTGCGACATCGTTTCCTCCTTTTCATGAAATTTTCCATGAAAAACCCACTTTTGCGCAAGACAAAAGTGGATGGGATTTCCAAGTTTGTCTCGTCAGGATAATTAAGCATTAATGCCCCTAAGTCTTCGACGCGTGGGTTTATTCAATTGTTAGACTGAGATACTGTCGGGATCGATGTTGACTCCCGGACCCATGGTGCTTGAGATGGCAAAGTTTTGAACGTATGTTCCTTTGACCGTCTGGGGTTTTGCACGCAACATGGTTTCATAAAATGCGGTGACGTTTTCAACCAGTTGATCCGCAGTAAATGATGCTTTACCGACCAAACTGTGCATATTTCCAACTTTATCAACGCGATAGGATACTTTTCCGCCTTTAATTTCAGAGACAGCTTTTCCAATATCCATCGTCACGGTTCCGGTTTTCGGATTAGGCATTAACCCTTTGGGCCCTAAGGTCCGTCCGAGTTTACCTACCACAGCCATCATATCCGGCGCGGCCACAACAACATCAAAATCAAAGAATCCTTTTAAGATGCGCTCAGCAAGCTCTTCGCCGCCGACAACATCAGCTCCTGCTTCTTCTGCTTCTTTGGCTTTTTCACCTTGAGCGAAGACGCAGACGCGTTTGGTTTTACCCGTGCCATGAGGGAGAACAAATGCCCCTCTTAAGTTTTGTTCGGCTTGACGGGGATCTAAGTTGAGTCTCAGTGCGACTTCAACGCCCGCGTCAAATTTTTCGAATGCAATTTTTTTAACGAGTGCCACAGCGTCTGTGAGTGCGTATTTTTTTTCGCGATCCACTTGCGCTAAGGCTGCGGTATATTTTTTACCTTTTTGTGCCATGATATTCCTCCTAAATGTGGTCTAACAGAAAACTTCCTCCCACATTTAGCTGCTTAAACAAAACAACTAAATGGAATCAGCCTTTTATTTCAATGCCCATGTTACGGGCGGTGCCAGCAATGATGTTCATTGCAGCATCAACGTCATTGGCGTTGAGGTCGGGCATTTTAGTTTCAGCAATTTCTTTGAGCTGTGCTTTGCTGATACTGCCG
Organism: Candidatus Izemoplasmataceae bacterium; assembly: GCA_965656585.1. Classification (GTDB taxonomy): domain Bacteria; phylum Bacillota_I; class Bacilli_A; order Izemoplasmatales; family Izemoplasmataceae; genus JAGYII01. The sequence continues at coordinate 4,589 of CBFHLD010000010.1, forward strand.
ACGACTTCTTTGGATGATTCGCCTGCGCCTTTGGAAACGCCTGCGGCTTTCTTGATTAAATCAGATGCCGGTGGGGTTTTAGTGACGAAGGTGAAACTACGGTCTTTATACACGGTGATTACAACGGGAATAACATTACCCATTTGCTCTTTCGTGCGATCGTTAAATTGGGAACAGAAATCTTGGATGTTCACGCCTGCTTGTCCAAGTGCAGGACCAACTGGGGGTGCAGGGTTGGCTTTACCGGCGGGAATTTGTAATTTAACAATGGAATTCACTTCTTTAGCCACGATGATACCTCCTTTTTATCGTGATGTGGTCAACAGACACTCGGTGTGTCCTTCCACGCGATTCACCTTATTTCTAAGGCGTGCTTGAAAATTATATGTTAGGACAGTCTTTTTTTCAAGCGTTAATTAGGATAATTTCTCAATTTCATCAAAGCCGAGTTCGGCTGGCGTGGGCCGTCCAAACATTTCAACTAAGATGGTTGCAACACTGCGGTCCGTATCGATCTCATCAATGGTTCCGATTTGGTCTTTAAATGGCCCAGCGGCAACGCGTACTTGCTCACCGATTTGAATGTTAAGTTTTGGCGTCGCGATTAAGCCAGCTTTTTTAAGGATTGGGTTTATTTCTTCAGGGGCTAAAGGAATCGGTTTGGTTCCTCCACCTGAAGAGCCTAAGAACCCAGTCACACCTGGCGTATTTCGTACGACAAACCATGAATCATCCGTCACAATCATTTCGATGAAAACATACCCCGGATAAATCTTAACAAGTTTTTCTTTCATCGTGCCATCGGCTTTTTTCTCGTAGGTAAGTTCTTCAGGAATCACCACTTGATAGATTTTATCTTCCATCTGCATGGTTTCAATCCGTCGCATTAAATTCATTTTAACGGAGTTTTCAAGACCCGAATACGTTTGGACGATGTACCAGTTTTTTTGGGAATAAAAATCGGCCACGTTACGCTCCTAAACGGTAAAGCGCGTCAAAAATGGGTTGCAATACAATGTCATAGACGATGAATACAGCCGCTAAAAGGAGTAAGAATCCAAAAACACGGGCTAGATAATTATTGGTCATTTCACGGTTGGGCCAAGAAACTTTATTCATTTCTTTAAGACCCGGTAAGAAAAAGGGCGCCAAAGCATACACTAAAGCACTGAGTCCAATGAGCATCACAATGACCGAAAAGGTCGTGATTTTCCATGGCGCGTCAAAAATCCACCAATTGGTCAAGGTCACTTCGAGGACTTGACCTTCAAAAATGTAAACCCCTAAAACCAGGACTAATGCACCTAATACGGCCAGCAATACACCTTCAAATGCATATTCTCTTTTTAAAATTTCAAGTACTTTAAACGATTTTTTTTCTTCGGCCATGATGGACTCCTAAATGGTTTGTTTGTGTAAGGTATGCTGATTGCAATGCGGACAATATTTCTTGATTTCAAGCCGAACCGTTTGATCTTTTTTGGGCTCGACGGAATAGTTGCGCTTTCCACACACACTACAGGCGAGAATGATTTTTTTCTTCATTCGTTACATCCTTTACACTTGCAAATAATTAATGTATCAAAAATTCCCGGCTTTGTCAAAATTATTTGTGTCGTAAAGCGCCTTGATTTTGCGCTTGGCACGGTACAGCGTATTGTATATTGACTTTTCAGTTCGGCCGAATTTTTCACATAAAAATTGAATGGATGCGCTGGTTAATTCACGCAAACAAAAAATTTCGAATTCTTGGGGCGTTAATCGGGCTTTAATTTCTTCCAGATATGCATCAAAGTAAGGCCCCTTAAGAGCATTCGCATGACAATTATAAATAAGCGAATCTTCTTGCATTTCATGGGCCCACGTCTTACGTTTTAAACGTTCTATTGTCGTGATGAACATTCGCGTTAGATTCATTTCAAAATAGCGCGTAAATGTTTTGGTATAGGCGGGATCATACGCAAAGATGGATTTATGCAGACACATCAAGCTATCTTGATAGATATCTTCATACATGTACGCCAGATGGAACTTGCGTATGGTTTTCGCAATCAATGGATGATACTTCGATACCATATACTGAAATGCATTATCGTCTCCTTCCCGGATAAGATAAATGATTTCATAGTCGTTCTGATATCGATGCATGTTTCATCCTTTCCTCAGGACGTTTGAAACAGTGCGATGGCTGCAGCCACCGATACATTCAACGATTCAACGTCTTTGTGCATCGGGATTTTTACCAATTGATCACACGTTTTTTTAACCAATGGAGAAAGTCCCTCTCCCTCGTTACCTAGTACCCAAGCCATCTGGGCATCGGGTGTTAAATCACGAATGGTTTGTGTGGCTTCACCAGCTAGTCCATACGTCCAAATGTTGTGCTGTTTGAATGTTAAGAGGGTCTGATGAATGTTGGCCACTTCCACAATGGGTAAATGCTCAATCAATCCGGCACTCGCCTTGTACACCACGGCGCTGATGGGGGCTGAGCGTTTTTTACGCATGACTAACGCATCTGCATGAAACGCTTTGGCACTGCGAATGATGGCCCCCAAATTATGGGGATCCATGATGCCGTCTAAGACGACAATCCGCTTCGGGTTTTGGCTCAAAAGCCAATCCAGCGAATGCATCGGTAATGGGTGAATCTCTGCCACATACCCCTGAGTCGCATCCCCAAACTGCTCGACCAAAGCTAACTTTTCTAACCGGTCAACGGGACATTTAACCCCTTCAGGGACGTCTAAACCCGTTTGCACCCACAGCTTTTTGAGGCGGTGTGGTAAGGCCGATAATGTTTGGACTACGTTCTTGCCATACACAATCATAAGGCTCCTCTTAAGTTCATAATAGCACTCATTTCTCAGTCTGATTTTGAGAAAAAAGATGGATATTTCGTCGATAATATCAACGCGCAAAACGATGCGATGCGCGGATGATTATTGGTTTGGTAAAGGCCCCCAAAAACCGCTTCAAGTCCACTGGATGCATGGGCTTCTTGAAGACTCACTTTGCGGCTTTTTTTCGATAACGGAGCATTCCGCCCTTGTTTAAACCAGGCGAGTTCTTGGTCAGTGAATAAGGGCTCTAGGATGGAAAAAGCCCACGCTTGGGCTTTTCCACTGGTGAGTTCTGAAACCATTTGATGCAGAGCTTCGGGCCGGTAAACGCCCGCCTTTATACACTGATGTCTCAGCTCAAGTTCATAGACGGCGTCTCCAAGATAAGAGAGCGTCTGACCATTTGGAGCGCTCAATGAAGAATGCCTCGTTCGGTCAGTTTTTCTCGTAATTGGTCGGCGCGTTCAAAATCACGGTTTTTCCGGGCATCTTTCCACGCATGATACATATTGCGGTCGGCTTTGGATAAGCGTTTTAATGAGACCCTTAAGCCCAGTACATCAAACATAATCTGCAGGTTTTTAAATGCCGCAAGGATGATATCATACGCATCGTCTTCGCGGAGTTTCTGATTGAGTAACTTCACGAGTGCATACAAATGTGTGAGCGCATTGGCTGTATTAAAATCATCGGTCATCGCGTCGATGAATTGATCATGTAAGGTTTCAATGTCTGGGTAGTTTTTAGCTTCTCCATCAAGCATTTCAATGAGATCAAGCGCATAAAACGCCTGGGAATACGTTCTCTTAATGCGGTCCCATTCGTTGCTGTAAGTATCAAGCGCTTCATCGTTAAACATCAATGGTGCCCGGTAATAGGTGCCTAATGTGAGTAAGCGAAATCCCATCGGATCGACCGTGAGGTCTTTAACTAAAATGACATTGCCTTCGCTTTTGGACATTTTAGAGTCGTTAATTTGTAGATGCCCATTGTGCATCCAGACGTTCGCAAGGTGATGATGATTTAAGGCTTGCGACTGCGCAATTTCATTTTCATGGTGGGGAAATACTAAGTCAGCACCCCCGCCATGAATGTCAATTTTCTCACCAAAAATATCTTGAATCATCGCGGCACATTCAGTATGCCAGCCTGGGCGACCCTGGCCCCACGGTGAGTCAAAATTGAGGCCTTCTTCGGTTTTTTTCCAGAGCGTGAAATCCAGAGGATGTCTTTTTTTATCGTTAATCGCAATCCGCGCTCCGAGTTCTTGTTCATCGATTTGGCGGTTTGATAAAACGCCGTAATCTTCAATTTTTTTCACATCGAAATAGACATCGCCGTCAACTTCATAGGCGTGTCCTTTCTCGATGAGTGCTTCAATGTAGGCAATGATCGGTTGCATGTAAGCCGTGGCTTTAGGCGCCACATACTTCGTGGAAGAACCCAGTCGCTCAGCATCATCTAAAAAAGCTTTAATAAACGTTTGCGTCAGTTCAATCTCATCGACTTCCAATTCTTTTGCACGCGTAATAATCTTGTCGTCTACATCGGTAAAGTTCGAAACAAAATTGACCGTGTAGCCTAAATATTCAAAGGTTCGCCTGACGACATCAAAAAAAATGACCGGCCGGGCGTTACCGATGTGAATGAAGTTATACACGGTGGGTCCACAGACATACATATTGACCGTGCCGGGATGAACCGGTTTAAACGGTTCGATTTGGTGGGTTAATGTGTTGAAAATACGCATGGTTATCACCTTTTCTTAAACTCATGTTTATTGTATCACACGCCACAAGACGGCTTAAAAAAAACAGGGACTCTTTGTCCCTGTTATTCCGCCAAGCGTTCAACGTTTGCTGCTTGGGGTCCACGATCACTGTCGTTGATTTCAAATGTGACTTTTTCACCTTCGTTTAAGGTTTTGAATCCTTCGCCATTAATCGCGCTGTAATGCACAAAGATATCTTGACCTTCTTCATCGGTGATAAAGCCGTAGCCTTTTTCGGCATTAAACCATTTTACAGTACCTGTCATGCAACTAAAAATCTCCTTTGAATTTAAAAATATAAAATATTATATCACACATAATTTAAGAGTTAACCACCCATTCAAGGGATTTTTCCAATCGCTTGATCGTGGTTTCAAAGCCCAATAAATGCATCAACTTAGGAAGTTCTGGACCATGCATGGATGCCGTGGTCGCAATGCGCAGTGGCATGAAAAGCATCTTCCCTTTAGACCCCGTGCGGACGCCGCTTTCTTTCATCCATGCTTTCAGGGTGTCTGGCGTAAACGTGGCTTCATCCAGACCGTCTTTAAACGTTTCTAAGAGTGCTTTGACTCCCTCTTCTTGCATCAAAGTCTTCATCTCATCATCCCAACTAAATGGGGCATCTAAGAATTCGTTGGTCAAGGTGACAATCTCTGCGCCGTGGGTGGTACGCTCTTGAAAGACCGCGAGTAAAGAGTCAATCCATGCTTCCGATTTACCGTTCGTGATGCCGGCCTCTTCTAAAAATGGGACGGTATACGTTTTAAAGATTTCTAAATCGAGGTTTTTTAAGGTTTGATGGTTGATGTATAACAGTTTTTGCCGATCAAAAGTGGCCGGATGATTAGAAAGTTTATCCGGATCAAACGCTTCGATAAGTTCAGCGGGTGACAATAGTTCTTGCTCACCCGGAGAAAAACCGAGTAACGCAATAAAGTTAAAAAGCGCTTCGGGGGCGTAGCCTAAGTTTTTATATTGCTCAATAAACTGGATGATATCCCCGTCTCGCTTGGAGAGTTTTTTGCCTTCGGCGTTGACGATGAGTGTCATATGTCCGTACGTTGGAATGTCCCAGCCCAAAGCTTCAAATACCATCATTTGGCGGGGGGTATTGGTGATGTGGTCTTCACCTCTTAAAACATGGGAGATCGCCATCAAATGATCATCGACCGCGCACGCAAAGTTATACGTCGGAATACCATTTTGTTTCACCATGACCCAATCGCCGATGTCTTCGCTTTTAAATGTGACTTCGCCTTTGACGATATCGTTAAACGTGTAGGACTTGTTTTCCGGCACCAAAAAACGAATGGAATAAGGTTTATCTTGAGCGGGAGCATGAAGACATTTTCTTGAGTAATGATACTTATCTTCACCCCGGGCGATTTGCTCGGCTTTTTCCGCTTCTAATTCTTCTTTAGTGCAGTAGCATTTATACGCCACGCCCTGCTCGATGAGTTCATCGGCATACTTTTGATATAGATCCAGACGCTCTAATTGCCGGTAAGGACCATAATCACCAGGTTGATCGATCGATTCATCCCATGTGACTCCGAGCCATTTGAGCATGTCAAGTTGGCTTTCAACGCCAGTTTCAACATTACGGGCAATATCGGTGTCTTCAATCCGGATGATCATCTGACCTCCGGTTTTTTTGGCAAACAAATAATTGAATAGGGCAGTCCGTGCGTTTCCGATGTGTAAGAATCCGGTAGGACTGGGTGCATATCTGACGCGATTTGGCATGAACGCCTCCTTATGAACGTGTTTTATTATAGTACGTCTTGAGGTGCCCTTCAAGCATAAAAAAAGCACGGAAAATCCGTGCTTTTGAGTGAACTTTGATTAACGTTTGGAGAATTGGGGAGAACGACGAGCTTTTTTAAGTCCGTATTTCTTCCGTTCTTTCACGCGTGGGTCACGGGTAATGAGCCCTGCAGGTTTTAACACTTTACGGTATTCCGCATTCACTTCAAGAAGTGCCCGTGTTAAGCCTAAGCGAATCGCACCGGCTTGACCGGAGATTCCGCCGCCTTGAACGTTGACGGAAATGTCAAAATTTCCTTCATTACTGGTTAGGCTGAGTGGTTGCGAAACGTCTAAACGAATCGCCGCAGATGGCACATAATCTTCAAATGAACGACCGTTAATCTCAAACTTTCCAGCGCCCGGTGTCAAAATGACGCGTGCGATGGAGCGTTTACGACGGCCTGTACCACGGTAATGGACTTCTTTTGCCATGTGTGCCCTCCTAACCTTTCAGTGTATACACGACAGGTTTTTGAGCCGCATGGGGATGCGTATCACTCGCATATACAAAACATTTTTTGAACATCTCTTTGCCAAGGGTTCCTTTAGGTAACATACCCTTAATTGCTTTTTCCAGTAAGCGTTCTGGGAATTTATCACGTAACACTCTGGCTGTCATCTCGCGAAGACCTCCTGGATATTGAGAGTGTGAGTAATATTTCTTTTGATCCCATTTGCTACCGGTGAGTTCTACTTTGTCCGCGTTGATAATGACGACGTAATCGCCCGTATCGACATGCGGGGTATAAGTAGGTTTGTGTTTGCCTCGCAACAAGGAAGCAACTTCTGTGGAAATGCGACCGAGGCGTTTGCCTGCGGCGTCGACGACCAACCATTCTCGGTTAATCGTGCTTTTGTTAGCCATGAATGTTTTCATAGCAGCCTCCTATTAATATATTGTGAGGGCTAAATAGTGTGGAGTTAAAAATGTACCGGACAATATAATAGCCCAGCGCCCGCCATATGTCAAACGGAAAAAGCGCTTTATTTTACTAAATCACCGGGATTGAGCGTTTTGAGTTCCACGACTTCTAATGCTTTGGCGTTGGACCCTGCTAAAAGCATCCCCTCGGATAATTCGCCTCTTAATGTGACCGGTTTTAAATTGGCCACGACAATCACTTTTTTTCCAACCATCGCTTCAGGCGAATAATGGCCCGCGATACCCGAGACGATTTGGCGGGGTTTTTCTTCCCCAAGATCGACGGTTGAAACGAGTAATCGATCCGCGTTTTCATGGGCTTTGCAGGCGATCACAACCCCCACCCGAAGATCGAGTTTCGCAAAATCATCGATGAGAATTTCATCTTTAAGGGGCTCTGTTTTTGGCGCTTTTTTAGCTTGGGATGAATCTTTTAAGTGAGCGAGTTCTTTTTCCACATCCAACCTCGGAAACAATGGAGTTACTTTTTTTGCCACGCGATAAATCGGGTGGTGTCCGAACACGCGACTTTCAAAGGTTTGGTGATCACTTGAGACATTTAAATATTCGAAAAGTTGCGCCGCAGCGTCTGGCATAACTGGACGCAATAAAATACCAATGATTCTTAATGATTCGACGAGATGATAAAGCGTATCTTCCAAGACATCTTTTTGCGCGGGGTCTTTGGCGAGTACCCAAGGGGTGGTCTCATCGATGTATTTGTTCGCCCGGGAAATCAAACTAAAAACTTCGCCCAATGCATCGGCAGGTTTATACGCATCCATCAAATGGTCGTACGTTTGAACGGTTTGTTCGACTTTCGCTTCTAACTCAGTGTCAAACGGTGTTTGGGCATTTTTTTGTGTGACTTCTCCCGCAAAATATTGATTGACCATGGCGACCGAGCGATTGAGCAAGTTGCCAAAATCATTGGCGAGATCAAAGTTTGTTCTCTCTAAGAAAGCATCGGGTGCAAATAACCCATCACCCCCAAAGGGAAGTTCACGCATCATGTAATAACGCATGGCATCCAGGCCATACCGTTTGATAAAGGGTTCTGGATAAATCGCGCCCCCTTTAGATTTACTCATTTTGCCATCTTTCATCATGTACCAGCCATGCGCATACAGCTTAAACGTGATGGGAATATCTAAAGCCATCAACATAATGGGCCAGTAAATGGCGTGGAATCTGAGGATGTCTTTCCCGACCACATGCAAGACTTCATCGCCGTTCCAATATTTATCAAATAACATCGGATCTTGATCTAAAACCCCTAAGGCTGAGACATAATTCGTTAGCGCATCCAACCATACATACACCACGTGCTTGGGATCAGAGACAACCTTGATGCCCCAATCAAAGGTGGTCCGGGAAACGCTCAAATCATTTAAGCCACCTTCGATGAAAGATAACACTTCATTGCGGCGTGATTCAGGTTGAATGAAATCAGGATTCTCGGTGATAAAATCATGCAGCTTTTTGGAATATTTGGATAATTTTAAGAAATAGCTTTCTTCTTGCAAGATTTGGGTCGGTCTTCCGCAGTCAGGACAGATGTGATCTTCACCCACTTGTGTTTCGGTAAAAAACGATTCACAGTGCATGCAATAATGCCCTTCATAATGACCCAAATAAATGTCTTTTTGTTTGAGGAGTTGTTCGAAGAATGTTTGAACCACGGTTTTATGTCTTTTTTCTGTGGTCCGAATGAAGTCGTCATATTCGATATCCATGAGCGACCACAAAGCCTTGGTATCGTCGGCAATTTGATCGACGTGATCTTGCGCAGAAAGCCCTGATTCTAAAGCGGCTGATTCTACTTTTTTTCCGTGCTCATCCATGCCTGTTAGGTAATAAGTATCGTAGCCTTGGGCGGATTTATACCGTTTTAAAACATCACAAAATAGGGTGGTATACGCATTACCAATATGCAATTTACCACTGGGATAATAAATCGGCGTGGTGATGTAAAAAGTCTTAGATTGAGCCATGGTCATCCTCTTTCTTATGCCGTTGATACGCCATGTAGACGGTGTTTTTTTTCAAGTTTCTCAGGGTCGCGACTTGTTTAATGGCATCTTTTTCTGACAGTCCATCCGCCAGTAAAAGTTCAACGTGTTCGATGTAATCATCCCCGAGTTCTAAAGGGGCTTCATCGCCTTTGACTATGATAACATATTCCCCTTTAGGCGTGCTGATTTCTAGGCTTTCAGACAAGGTCATTAACGTGTGTTCTTCAAATTTTTTCGTCAGTTCTCTCCCCACATAAATGGCCCGGCTGCCAAGCCCTTCAAATAGGGCTTTTAATGTCGCATTAATCCGGTGAGGCGCTTCATAAAAGACTAAAAGACCAGGCATTTCGCGGAGCCTATTAAAAAGGATTTTTTGTGCTTTTTTTTGCGTCGGAATAAAACCAATAAACGTAAACTCACCCATCGAAAATGGGCTCGATACGAGTGCGCTAAGTAGAGCGGACGCTCCAGGAATTGGGCAGATGGGTACGCCCTTTTCGTAGGCTTTTTGAATCAAGGTATCGCCGGGGTCTGATAACCTGGGAGTCCCCGCATCCGAGACTAAGGCGACCGATTTTCCCGATTGCACCAAATTTATCACGTGATCACTTTTACCCATTTCATTGTGTTGATGATAACTGTCTAAACGGGTCATGATTTCGTAATGATTGAGAAGCTTTTTGGTTTGCCTAGTGTCTTCGGCGTAGATAATTTCTACCGCCTTTAAAATTTCCACGGCCCGGTAGGTAATATCCGATAAATTGCCGATCGGGGTGGATACTAAATAGAGTGTTCCTAGCGCCATTTATCGGTCCTCATAATGAAAGATTTTTCGCACTTCTTGAGTATACTCATCGTCATCGTTATGAACGATTAAAGGAGGTTCTAAGGTCAGTCCAACATTGCCTTTTAGGGTAGCTTCGACTAAAAAAGAAGTCGCATTTTTCATTGCTTTAGGGTATACAAAACGCATTCTTTTTACCGTGAATTCATGATGGTTTAAGCGCTCTAATATCTCACTAAACCGGTCTACGCGATGAACGAAAAATAGCTGTCCTTGATTCGTTAATACGTGTTTGGACGCCTTTAAAATATCATCCCACGTCACTTTCCATTCATGGCGCATGACACGTTTGGTTTCTTGGTCGTTCAAGGGACTTCTTTCGTGCATTTTAAAAAATGGTGGGTTCACAATGACCGCATCAAACGATTGGGATTTGAATGTTTGATGGATGGTTTTAATGTCGGCTTCAAGAAAGGTTAATTGATGCTCAAGTTGATTGATTTGGGCGTTTTGATTTGCCAATTCAATGAGTGGCTTTTGAATGTCAATGCCGGTGATGGGCAGCTTTGTTTTGGTGGTTAAATACAGGGGAATTGGGCCAGCTCCACACCCCATATCAAGGATGGATTTCATGCGTTTTTTTTCGGTAAAAAAATCAGCAAGTAAGATTGAATCCAGAGAAAATGGAAGATAATCTGAGTCTTGCTGAATTTTCAGGGTTTGCATGCCAAGTAAATAATGCGTTTCAATCGGAATCATTAATATGTATCACTGGTCTCGATAAGGTCATCAACGTTGTAGGTGTGGACGCCTTTATCTTCGATATACACCCGAACTGTTCGTTCTAAGATGTTCATGGAAAGGACTTTTCCTTTTCCTTCTTTGGCGGTGATGATGGATCGCTCTTTAGGCATGCCTTTGCGGCTCGTTGTGTACATGTCATCTTCATAACGCAAACAACACAGTAACTTCCCACACAGCCCAGAGATATTGACAGGATTTAAAGCTAAGTTTTGGTTTTTTGCCATTTTAATCGAGACGGCATCAAATTCACCTAAGAACGTGTTGCAGCAAAGAATCAATCCACACGGGCCAATACCGCCTAAGTGTTTCGCAGAATCTCTGGAACCGACTTGTTTGAGTTCAATGCGTGTTTTAAATTGATACGCTAAATCTTTCACTAAGTGTCTAAAATCAACGCGTCCTTCGGCGTAAAATTCAATCAGTAACTTGGAACGATCAAGCGTGTATGAAGCATTCAAAAGCTTCATGGTTAAAGCGTGCTTATCAATCAAGGACTGCGTATGCTCTAAAATATTGGGGATTGCATTTTGATTTTCTTCGTAGGCTTTAATGTCATCGCTCGTCGCCCGTCTTAAGACCGGTTTGACCGTATCAATTAAAGGATCATCAACCAATGTGACTTCTGGCTCAATGACTTCGGCGAGTTCTAACCCTCGGACGGTTTCTACGATGATTTTTTCACCCCGTTCATAGGCAGAATCTTGGGGATCAAAATAGTATTTTTTTCCAACGGGTTGGAACCGTATCCCAATCACATCTTTTTTCAAATAACATCGCCTCTTTCCATCATCAACGCCCAGTTATCCAGAGCTAGACTAAGATGAATGGGTTTTTCACACTTTTCTTTAAGGGCCAACGTTTCTGTCCACATGGATACAAGCGTGGCTTGATCATAATGGTTGGCCGTTGTTTCAAGCGTTAACTTTGCGTCGCTAAATAACGCTTTATCACTTACTTCTAGTTTAGCATATAAGAGGTCTTTAAGATAGAGCATCATGAGATCCAAAAATAACAATACCAAGGGTTTATCCCGGTCTAAATCTGGCCACAAGTCACGCATTTTTTTGAGCACGGATTTGGGTGGTTTTGTGAAATCTAACAGGGTAGGAATCTGATCAAGCAGTTGATTAAATTCATCTAAATCTAAGTGATCTTTGGCACGTTTGACATCTTGCCATAGCACACTTGCAATGGCGGCTGGCTGCCGCTCATAACCCGCTTCTAAAAGGGTTTCTAATACGAGTTGACTGGGCACGGATTTAACGGAGATGAGTTGGCTTCTTGAAAGAATCGTGGGTAAAAGTGAAAGGGCATCGTGGGTCACTAGAATGCCATAGATATTGGCGTGCGGTTCTTCCAAAAATTTGAGTAAGGCATTGGCCGCATATCCATTCATTTTTTCCGCTTCAAAGATGATATAAACTTTCGGGCCATCTTCCAAAGCCGTTTGGTTAAAATCATGCTGCAAAGCGATAATGTCATCTTTGGCAATGGACGATTTACTCGATTCAATCACTTTAATATTCGGGTGCGTGAGGTGGAATATCCGGGAATCTTTATCACACGGCTCCTCGGAGCCGCAAAAGATTTCAGCAGCGATATGTAAAGCTAAATCTTGAATGGAAACATCGGCGGTTCCTTCCAAAATAATCGCATGCGAAAGACGGGACTTGGCCAGTCCTTTTTTAATCTGTTTTAACGGCGCTTCATGCATGGAATGAATGGGAGGAGTGTCAGCCATAGCCATCCTTATTTCATAATTTCTTTGAGGGCGTCTTTGGACACATCTTCAATCGGTTGTTCACCGTTGATGACTTTAATCCGGTCCGGTTCTAATTCGGCGAGTTGTAAATAGCCCTCGTAGACTTTTTGATGGAATTCCAAGGTCTCTAAATCCAACCGGTCCATGTCGCGTTGATTCGACCGGACGCGAGATAATCCCACTTCCGGTTTCACGTCAATAAACAGGGTTAAATCGGGGATGAGGTCTTCAATCGCAAATAAATTGAGCGCATAGACTTCTTCAATGCCTAAATCTCTAGCAACACCTTGATAAGCCAGTGATGAATCAATGTAGCGATCACATAAAACGACTTTGCCGGCTTCTAAGGCGGGGCGAATGACCTCTACGACATGTTGACGTCTGGATGCGGCAAATAACATCGCTTCGGTTCTTGCGTCCATTTTTTCATCCACAAAATCAAGTAAGAGTGACCGAATGCGTTCACTCAGCGCCACCCCACCGGGTTCACGGGTGACAATCACATCAATATTTTGCGCTTTAAGGGCGGCTTCTACTTCTTTTATCACCGACGTTTTTCCGGATCCTTCGGGACCTTCAAACGTTATGAAAGATTTAGTCATTATAGGGGCCTCTTTTTCTAAAATTCATGCGGTGCGATACGCTCATTATAATATCATTTATCATACCCTTTTTTGGTGCTTCCTGAGAAAATCCGTATTTTTAGACTGTTAAGGAGGCGTAATCACTGTTATAATGTAAGGGCATACATTTTCTTAAAAAACCGTATGGACAAGAAAGGGTGGGCGTATGAAACAATATGATGTGAACCAAATGAGAACCGTGGCGGTGGTCGGACATTCCGGCACCGGTAAAACCAGTTTCTTAGAATCCGTGCTTTATTTAACCGGAACTAAACCATCAAAAGGAACGGTTGAAGCACAGTCGACGACGTCTGATTTTTTACCTGAAGAGCATGAGAAATTGGCGTCATTTTCGACCAGTTTAATTCCGGTAGAAACCGACCATTACAAAATTAATTTTTTGGACACTCCGGGTAATGAAGAATTTGTGAATGAGCTTTATCAAGCATTAAGCGTGGTGAAAGGCGCTGTCTTAGTCATTGATGGAACCAAAGGCATTGATATTGGTTCAGAGCGCGTCCTTAATGAATTAAACATTCGCAACATTCCCACAGTGATTTATGTCAATAAAATGGATCAACCGAACGTTAAATTTGAGAAAATCATCGATTCCATTCGGGATGTGATTGGGTATCAAGCGGTCCCTTTCTTATGGCCGATCGTGAAAGATGAAACGTTTAAAGGGTACGTTAATTTAGTCGATATGAATGAAAAACTCCACGAAGGAGGCTCCAGTCATATCGAAGAGATCGAGCCTGCTTTTATGGATGAGGTGGCTCCGTTACGTCAAAAGATAGTGGAAAGTGTCGCCGAAACCAGCGAAGCTTTGTTTGATAAACATTTCGCTGGAGAAGCCCTCACCCAAGAAGAGATATATGAAGGATTACGTAAAGGGGTTTTAGACGGTGATTTAAAACCGGTTGTCTTCGGTTCAGCCAACCATGACATCGGTGTGAATGCCTCTTTAGATATCATTAAAAACTTTATGCCCGCCCCCAATGATCTAAAACCAAAAATGGGCTTTGATTTGGAGACACGCGGAGAAATATCTAGGGAAACATCCGACGATGAACCGTTATCGGCGTATGTATTCAAAACAACAGTAGATCCGTTCATGGGAGCTGTCAGTTTAATCAAAGTGTTCTCAGGGGTTTTACGCTCGGGAATGGAAGTGAAACTCTCCAGTGGTGAGAAA